>JBIIUH010000125.1:0-2989 GCA_044340075.1 Ilumatobacteraceae bacterium
GGTGACGCTGGCCGTGTCGGTGCTCGTGTCTCCCGAGTCGCCCTTCGAGTACTCGACGGGCTTGCCGAGAACTCCGCCTGCCGCGTTGACGAGGCTGATGGCATATTCGACACCGGCGAATTCCGGCGGTCCGAGGAACGCGAGCGAACCGGTTTCAGGCAGCAGCGAGCCGATCTTCAGCACGCCGTCACCCTTGCGCTCGACACCGGCCTCGGCCAGCGGCTTCACCGCGGACTCGGGGGCCTTGGCGACCTGGTAGGTCGTCTGTGTGTCATCGAGACGGTTGTCCTCACCGAAGACGAGAACGCCGTACGACGCCTCGAGCGGTTCGCCGTTGCCGTTCATCGTGTTCGGACCGGAGATTCCGTCGAAGTCGATGTCGGTGCCGGCCTTCAACTTGGCCAAGCAATCGGCGTATTCGGTGCACTTCTCGCCGTCCTTCGACACCGAGACGATGAAATTGGCAAGCTCGCTGCCGTCCGTGCCAGCAGCCTCGGCTGCGAGCGCGATCAACATAACGGCGTCGAAGCTCTCGGCCGCGTAGTTGTAGTCAGCAAGTGCATCGTTGCCCGCAGCGACCCAGAAGTCGTTGAGAGCGGTCTTCCACTCGTCGGAGAGCTCGACCAGCGGGGTCGTGCCCTTCATTCCGGCGAGGTCGCCACCGGCGGCAGGAGCTTCAGTCTCCTCCGTTGCGGTGTCCTCAGACGCTTCGTCACTGCTGCCGCACGCCGCGACCACGAGGGCCAAGGCGGTGACAACCGCGCCGAAGACGCGCTTGTTGGTTTTCTTCATTTGTTGTTTCTCCCCCTAGGAGTGAGACGGCATCCAACCGCCTCTTTGGGTCTGCTCAGCCTACGGGAGCAGCGGCACGAAGGAGTCGATCCCGAACGGCCCATTCGAGCCCCGACCCGGTGGGGGCGACGGCGATGATCCGTCCGGTGGGGGTCGTATCGAGCTCGCGCAGCCAGGCGTACAGGTGGCGGGCCACCACGGCGGGGTCGCCGGTGCAATCGACGATGTCGTCCCCTGCACCGGCCATGGCTCGTGCCGTCGCGAGGTCGGGGGCAAGGACCAGGGGTCGGCGGGGTGCGTAATGGCTGCGCAGGGTCCCCGGGGCGGTACCACTCGTGTCGAATCGATCGTCGCCCGGTAGCGCCAGTTGAGACGGCGGTATCGGTCCGGGTCGAACGATTCGCGGCGGATCGGCAGTCACGTCGAGAATCGTCGACTCGAGACCGTGTTCGCACGGCCCGCCGTCGAGGATGAGATCGATGTCGGATCCCAGATCTGCATCGACATGAGCGGCGGACGTCGGGCTGAGGCGACCGAAACGATTGGCCGATGGTGCCGCAACGGGTCGGTCGAGATCCTCGAGTACGCGCAGTGTCGAGACGTGAGCGGGAACCCGCACGGCAACCGTGTCGCGTCCCCCGGTGGCCACCCGTGACACTCCCGAATGAGCATGCCCGAGCAGGGTGAGCGGGCCAGGCCAGAAGCGCCGCGCGTAACCCAGAACCATGTCGGGTGATTCGTCGAGCAACGCGAGCGCCGCTTCGATCGTCGCAACATGAAGGATAAGCGGGTGGGTCGCAGGTCGTCCCTTGACGACGAAGATCCGACGAACGGCGTCGTCGTTCGTCGCGTCTGCGCCGAGCCCGTACACCGTCTCGGTCGGCAAACCGACGAGTCCACCGTTGCGCAACACGGCAACGCACCGGGCGATGCCCGCCGCATCCGAATCAACGATCACGTGGTGTCCTCGTCGGCGTCATCCGTCGACACGTTGCCGCGAGAGGAAACCGAGCAGTGCATCGATGAAAGAGAAACTTTCCGGTGTGCGGAAATGATCGACACCGGGCAGGATCGCAACGCTCGCGCGCGGAATCGCAGCAACGAGTTCCGTTGCCGGATACTCAAAGTCGGCATCACCGATGGCGACGAGCACGGGCATGGCAAGAGTGGCGAGCTCGGCGACCGTGTACGGCGGTCGGCGCCGACGGCGCAGTACCGCTACGAGGGATTCGGGATCGTTTCCCGCATCGCGTGCAAGGCGTCCGAACACCCGCGCGGTGACGTCGCCCGCTTCGGCCGAACCGAGCACGCCCGCGATGATCCGCTCGGTCTGTGCCGTGTCGTGCTTCCGCATCACCTTGTCACCGGTCCCTGCGAGCACGATGCGGTCGAAGAGGTGCGGCTGCTCGACGGCCGTGCCGAGCACCGTCAGCGCGCCGAGCGAGAATCCGACGGCCGTCACCTTTTCGGCGCCCGTCTTCTGCAGAACGTCCTCGATCGTTGCAACGAGTGCGCGGCGCAGATCGGCGTCATCAAGTACCCCGGTACGTTCGGCGTCGAGCGGTCCCGATTCGCCGTGACCGGGCAAATCGCAGCCCGCCACGGTGCGTCCGAGCTCGCGCACCAGTTCCGCCACGCCCGGTTCGTCCCACGTGCGACGGAAGGACCCCGCCCAACCATGAACGAAGACGACCGGTACGTCCTCTGTCGACGCCGACACCTCGCTCACGGAACGACAGTAGCCTTCGACGGTCGTCTTTTTCGGACGTGCGCGGTCGCGATGACCGCTGCGTCCGCTTCATGAGGAGCGTGCAATGAAATTCGTCGACGGTCGGCCGCAGTACGAATTGACGTACAACGACGTCTTCCTCGTTCCCGCTTTTTCGGATGTCGTTTCGCGACTCGACGTCGATCTCACGACGCCCGACGGAATCGGTACGACCATTCCGGTGGTGGTGTCGAACATGACCGCAATCGCCGGTCGACGTATGGCCGAAACGGTCGCGCGGCGTGGGGGACTCGTCGTGCTGCCGCAGGACATCCCGCTCGACGTCGTCGGACGCGTCATCGACTTCGTGAAGAGCCGTCACACGGTGTTCGATACACCGATCACGATGGCGGCATCCGACACGGTCGGACAGGCCCTGAGCCTCATCCACAAGCGCAGCCACGGCGCGATCGTGGTCGTCGACGACGA
>JBIIUH010000126.1:0-2988 GCA_044340075.1 Ilumatobacteraceae bacterium
CGGTCGCGCCCGCGGTCTGCTCGCGGTGCTCGCCGAACGGCGTCGGTCGGTCGAGCGGGACAAGGGTCAGTTCATGGACTCCGACGTCGTCGCCGCACTCGAAGTCGAGGCCGCAGCGTTGCGCGCCGAGGACGACGAGGTACGCCGCGAAATCGACGATCTTGAGGCGCGTTCCTCGCGCGGAGTCGCCAATGCCGAGGTGCAGCGCCGTGCCGATGCACTGGCCGCGGCACAGGCCGACGTCGATCGCACTGCCGACGCACACTCGCGTGCCGCGAGTGCAGCGGCTGCGGCAACGGCACGTGCCGAGGCGTTGCAAGCCACCATCGATGCACAGGCGTTGAGTGCGCGCACGCTGAGCAACATTCCGGGTTCGCTCGGCACGCTGCTCGAGCTCATCACCATCGACTCCGCACGCCAGTCGGCGGTGCAGGCCGCACTCGGCGACTCGTTGTCGGCGGTCGTCGTCATCGACACCGCGAGTGCCCGAGCCGCGGTCGCGTCACTGCGTCAGGCGCGCAACCCGGGCGTCGTTCTCGCCCTCGATGCATCGCGCAACACTGCGCCGTTGACCATCGCCGGAGCGCAGTCGCTGCGCCCGTTCGTGCGGGCGGTGTCGGGAGATCACGCCGCCGCCGTCGATCGACTGCTCGACGGTCTGCTCGCGCGCACCGTGCTCGTCGACGACTTCGACGCCGCGGTCAACGTGGCGTTGTCCCAGCCCGATGCCGTCGTCGTCACCGTCGACGGTGACCGCTTCGGTCCGTCGGGTCTGCGCGTCGGTCCGGGATACGTCACCACCGATGCGCTGCGCCAGACCGCCGACAATGCCGCCATCGCCGCCCGCACGCTCGCCGAACGCGAACGCGAGCTTGCCGATGCGCGAACGACGTTGGTCGCCGCCCGCGACGCACATGCCGAGGCGGTCACGCGCGCCGAGGCGGAGCGCACCGTGCGCCAGGAACACGACGTGCAACTCGCCACCCTCGCACAGCGCCGCAGCATGCTCACCACCCGACTCGCCGAGATCGAGTCGCGTCTCGGTGCCGACAGCGACGCGCGCCGTGAGGCCGCCGATCGTGGCCGGCGCATCGAGGAGACACTCCGCGCACTTGCGAATGCCGTCGACACGGTGAACGCGCACGTCGAATCGCTCGATGCGCGACAGAGTGCGCTGAACGAGTTGCGCGCCCGCCAGAGCACCGAGATCCGCGACATCAGCACGCGGCTCGATGCCGCCCGCAAGGAGCGAACGCAACGCGAACGCGAACTCGAGGAGCACCGCGAGCGCAACCGCCGCGTCGAAATCGAGCAGGGCGAGGTGCGCGTGCGTCTCGAGGCATCGATCGAATCGTTGCGCCGCGACCTGCAGGTCGAACCCGACGTCGCGGTGAATTCGCCGCTGCCCGAACTGCCCGACGGTATGACGCCGATCCTGCGCATCCGCGACCTCGAGCGCGAACTGCGGATCATGGGTCCGATCAACCCGCTCGCACTCCAGGAGTTCGAGTCGCTGCAGCAGCGCAGCACCTTCCTCGAGGAACAGCTCGAGGACGTGAAGAACTCGCGCCGCGAACTCGTCAAGGTGATCAAGCAGGTCGATCTCGAGATTCAGCAGACGTTCGCCTCGGCGTACGCCGACGTGCGCGACAATTTCGCGAAGCTCTTCGCGATGCTGTTCCCCGGTGGTTCGGGGCGTCTCGTGCTCACGTCACCCGACGACCTGCTGAACACCGGCATCGAAGTCGAAGCCAAGCCCGGCGGCAAGAACGTGAAGAAGTTGTCGCTCTTGTCGGGTGGCGAGCGTTCGCTCACCGCACTCGCATTCCTCTTCGCGGTCTTTCGCAGCCGGCCGTCGCCGTTCTACGTCATGGACGAAGTCGAAGCGGCCCTCGACGACGTCAACCTCCATCGCTTCCTCGGGCTCGTCGACGAGTTCCGCAAGGAAGCCCAGTTGCTCATCGTCAGCCACCAGAAGCGCACGATGGAAGCAGGCGACAGCCTGCTCGGAGTCACGATGCAGCCCGGTGGTTCGTCGAAGGTCGTCGTCGAGCGCGTCGCCGCCCGCTCGGCTTAGCGCACGCCTCGCTCCCGGCGCGGCGCATCTCGACATTGTCGACCTAGCGTTTCGGGCGTATGACGACCCCGAACTGGATCATCGTCGCCGTCGTCGCGACCCTGGTCGTGCTCGGTATCGCGCTCATCGCACGACGACGCCGCACCTCCGTCGCCGACACGAGTCGCAGTGCATCACCCGTTGCGCCACCGGCGGCCGCACCCGCGGCTCCACCGGCGGTTCGCAGCGTCGATCTGGCGGCGCCCGCCGTCACCGATGTGCACCCGACGAAACACGAGCAGACCGATGCTGTACCGTCGAGCGCTGCCACGCCGGATGTTGCTCCGGTCGATGTCGATTCCGATCTCCCCGTCGATCGTTCGCTGCGTTCGCGACTCGGTCGTGCTCGCGGAGTGTTCTCTGCTGCAACGTCGGCGATCCGCGGTCGCGGTGGAATCGACGACGCCACGTGGGACGATCTCGAAGAAGCGATGTTGCGCGCGGATCTCGGCGTTCGCGTCGTCACCGAGTTGCTCGATCCTCTCCGCGACCGCTCGAAGAAACGTGACATCGCCGATGCCGACGCGGCGATCGCAGCCTTGCGCGCGGCCATGGTCGAACGCCTCGCCGGCGCCGATCGCTCATTGCATCTCGTCGGGCGACCCGGTGCTCCCGACGTGTGGATGATGGTCGGCGTCAACGGTGCCGGCAAGACGACGACACTCGGCAAGTTGGCCGCCCAGCAGACGCGCGCCGGACGACGCGTCCTTCTCGCCGCGGGTGACACGTTCCGCGCCGCCGCCGGTGAACAGCTCGACGTGTGGGCGCAACGCACCGGAGCCGAGATCGTGCGCGGTGCCGAGGGTGCCGACCCGGCATCCGTCATCTTCGACGGCATCCAGGGTGCGACGGCACGCGGCGCCGACCTCGTG
>JBIIUH010000043.1:0-11888 GCA_044340075.1 Ilumatobacteraceae bacterium
CGGCAATGCGGCGGTCGAGACGCAACTCCATGTTGCCTGTTCCCTTGAATTCCTCGAAGATCGCCTCGTCCATGCGACTGTTCGTCTCGACGAGGGCGGTGGCGAGGATCGTCAAGCTGCCACCCTCTTCGATGTTGCGTGCAGCACCGAAGAACTTCTTCGGCGGGTACAACGCACCGGCATCGATACCACCCGACATGATGCGTCCCGTCGCCGGGGCCGCAAGGTTGTACGCGCGGGAGAGACGGGTGATGCCGTCGAGGATGATGACGACGTCCTCACCCTTTTCCACCATGCGCTTGGCCTTCTCGAGGGCGAGTTCGGCCACTTGCGTGTGCTCCTCGGACGGACGGTCGAACGTCGATGCGATGACCTCGCCGCGCACCGTGCGACGCATGTCGGTCACTTCTTCGGGGCGCTCGTCGATGAGCAGGACGATGAGCTTCACCTCGGGATGGTTCGTCTCGATTGCGGTGGCGATCGTCTTCATGACGGTCGTCTTGCCCGCCTTCGGCGGCGACACGATGATTCCGCGCTGACCCTTTCCGATCGGCGCGATGAGGTCGATGATGCGCGCCGTCATGTTCGCGGGATCGCTCGGCGTCGACAGTCCCAACTTGCTGTCCGGGAACAGCGGTGTGAGGTCCTCGAACTTCGGACGGTTGCGCGCCTTTTCCGGCGCTTCACCGTTGACGGTGTGCACCTCGAGCAGCGCCGGGTTCTTCTCGTTGCGACCGGCCGGACGCGAGAGGCCGGTGACGTAGTCACCCTTGCGCAATCCGTACTGGCGCGTGAACCGCACCGACACGTACGAATCAGTGCGCGACGGCAGGAAGCCGTTGAGACGCAGGAAGCCGTAGCCCTCGTCGCGCAGGTCGAGGTAGCCGGCGACCGTGACGGGTTCGTTGCTCTGCGGCTCGTTGCTCTCGAACTGACCGTCGATCTCGTAGCGATCGTCACCCTGCGGACCTTCGTCACGACCGCGACCGCGACCGCGACGACGACGACCGCGAGCGTTGCGCTGATCGTTGAAGTTGCGGTCCCGGAACTGACCGCGCTCCCCGTCGTGGCGCTGCTGAAAGTCGCGACCACCGTCGCGGCCACCTTCGCGACCGCCGTCACGACCACCATCACGACCACCATCGCGACCACCATCACGACGCTGCTGACGCTGACCGTCGGAATCGCGGCGCGCCTCGGGGGCGATCGGGGTGCCTTCGTGTTCGGCGAGTTCGATTTCCCAGTCAGCGAGCGGCTCGCCGTCGGCACCGAGCACCTGTTCGCGACTTTGACGCGGTGTCTCTGCGCCGGAGGACTCTCCTCCCGCACTGCGCAACCCGCCGTTCGATCCCGCCGACGAGCGTTCCGCTTTGTCGGTACGCGTGTCCGTGCGCGCCTCGCGCGCCGGCTCGGTGGGAGTCGTTTCGCTGAGGATGCGCTCGACGAGCTCCGCCTTGCTCGCCCGCGACACGCCCTTTACGCCGAGTGCCCCGGCAATTTTCAGGAGATCGTCACGATCCTTGTCTTCAAGTTGGGCACGGCCCAGTTGTGGTGCAGCCACGGTGTTCCTTTTCTTCGGGGCGTCCAGGTGACAAGCAACGCCCGGGGATGATGCTGCGCGTCAGCGAATGTGACAGCGAGGGCATGCTCGGTGCATCCGAGCGTTTTCAGCATAGCACCCCGTCTCCGGTGCGCCGTCGGAGCTCCCGGCACACCGTTGGGGCGATGCGACACGTGCTGCTACGAGGCGCAGCAACGAGGTCTTACGTCCGGGCGTGTGCGCGCTCGGCAACGACACGACGCACCGCGTCGAGATCGTTCGCCACCGTGAACGTTCGCTCCGGTCGGGACAGCAAGTCGGCGAGGTGCGCGGGCAACTCGGGGGTGCGTCCCGTCGCCCGGCGCACGGCGTCGGGGAACTTCGCCGGGTGTGCCGTTGCGAGCGTGACGATCTGTTCGTCGTCGCCATCACGACACGCCTCGGCTGCGGCGACGCCGATCGCCGTGTGCGGATCGATGAGGATTCCGTGGTCCTCCCACACGCGACGAATCGTCGCGATCGTCTCGTCGTCGCTGCACCGGTGACCACGGAACGTGGGGCGCACCCAGCGCCCGTAACTCTCGGCATCGACGTCGAGTCGTCCGGTGCGGCGGAACTCGGCGAGTTGACGCGCGGTGAACGTACCGTCGCGGTCGTTCATCTCGAACAGCAACCGCTCGAAGTTCGACGACACCTGGATGTCCATGCTCGGGCTGAGCGTCGGCACGACGTCGCGCATCTGCATGCTCTGCGTCTCGAAGAACCGGGTGAGGATGTCGTTCGAGTTCGATCCGACGATGAGGTGGCCGATGTCGGCACCGATACGCCGTGCGATCCATCCGGCGAGAACGTTGCCGAAATTGCCCGTTGGCACGCTGAACGAAGTCTTACCCCTGTCGAGCTGTTCGATCGCCGTGAAGTAATAGACGACCTGGGCGAGGACCCGCGCCCAGTTGATCGAGTTGACTGCGGCGAGGTTGTGTGCATCGCGGAACGCCGCATCGTTGAACATCGCCTTAACGAGGTCCTGGCAATCGTCGAACGTTCCCTCGACCGCAACCGCGTGCACGTTCGGTGAGTCGACCGTGGTCATCTGGCGGCGCTGAACCTCGCTCACCCGCCCGAGCGGGTAAAGGATGATGATCGACACGTTCGCGCACGTGCGCACACCGTCGATCGCCGCCGATCCCGTGTCCCCGCTCGTCGCGCCGATGATCGTGGCGGTCTGCGAGCGTTGCGCGAGCACGTGATCGAAGAGTCTGCCGACGAGCTGCAGTGCGACGTCCTTGAAGGCGAGTGTCGGACCGTGGAACAACTCGAGGAGGTGATGCCCCTCGCCGAGTTCGCGCAGCGGCGCCACTGCGGGATCGCGGAACGTCGCGTAGGCCTCGTCGCACATGCGCGACAGAACGTCGAAGGGAATGTCGTCACCGACGAATGCCGACATGATGTCGGCGGCGCGCCGCGCGTACGGCGTCGATGCAGGGGCGTGGGCGACGCTCGGCCACGAGTCGGGAACGTAGAGGCCACCGTCGCGGGCGAGACCTGCGAGTAGAACGTCGGAAAACCCGAGCACCGGTGCTTCACCGCGCGTGGAGACGTATCGCATCATCAACCCCGGTTGCGGCGGATCCGCATCCGCCGCGTCATTCGACTCATCATTCGGAAACGACGCGCAGGGTGCTGCCCACCCGTGACACGACGTCGAGACCGCGCAGTTCCGTCATGCACGCCTGCACGTCCCGCTCGCGGGCCGTATGGGTGAGGAAGACGAGTCGCGCATCGGTGCCGATGCCGTCCTGTTCGGCGGCGCGAATGCTCACGCCGTGACGGGCGAACACGCCGGTGACGGCGTGCAGGACACCCGGACGGTCGATGACCTCGAGCGTGAGCATGTACTCGTTGCTCACGTCGCTCATCGCCGTGAATCGACCCGCCTGAAAACTGCCCAGCGCCGCGTGCGTGCCGCGCACCTTGTTCACCGCGGCATCGATGACGTCGCCGAGTACCGACGATGCGGTGGGATCGCCGCCCGCGCCGCGACCGTAGAACATGAGCGAACCCGACGCTTCGCCCTCGACGAGCACGGCATTGAATGCATCGCGCACCGATGCGAGCGGATGATCGACGTGGACCAGCGCCGGGTGCACGCGCACGCTCACCGCGCCGTCGACCGACTCGGCGATACCCAGCAACTTGATGACGTATCCGAACTTGCGCGCCATGGCGATGTCGGAGGCGGTGACCTGCGAGATTCCCTCGGCGAAAACGTCGCCGGACACCACGCGAACACCGAATGCGAACATCGCGACGATGGCGATCTTCGCCGCGGCGTCGAGACCTTCGACGTCGGCGGTGGGGTCGGCCTCGGCGTAGCCGAGCGTCTGCGCACCGGCGAGCGCCGACGCGTAGTCGCTCCCCTCCTGCGTCATCTTCGTGAGGATGTAGTTCGTCGTTCCGTTGACGATGCCGAGCACCCGCCTGATCGGCTCACCGCGCAGGCTCTCGCGCAGCGGACGAATGAGCGGGATACCGCCGCACACGGCCGCCTCGAACAACAGGTCGGTGTGCGCCTCGTCGGCGAGCACGAACAACTCGGCCGAGTGGGCCGCGAGCAACGCCTTGTTCGCCGTGACGACCGGCTTGCCCGCCTTCAGTGCCGCGGCAACGACGTCACGGGCGACGGTCGTTCCACCCATTACCTCGACGACGAGATCGACGTCGGCGGCGTTGACGACCGCCAGCGGGTCGACGGTGAGTCGCGCCGCACCGACCGACGAGCGATGACGTTCGACGTTGCGCACCGCGACGTTCGTGACGACGAGCCGCACACCGGTGCGGGCCTCGATGTGCTCGGCCTGACGGGCGACGAGTGCGGTGAATGCGGCTCCGACGGTGCCGTGACCGACGACGCCGATGCGAACGAGCGCAGGGGCCGCGTTCGCCATGCGTCACACGCTATCGGTGACGTCCTGACGCAACAGATCGTCGTACGTTTCGCGGCGCACGACGAGTCGGGCGGAACCGTCGCGTACGAAGACGACCGCCGGGCGGGGAACTTTGTTGTAATTGGAGCCCATCGAGTGTCCGTACGCACCCGTCACCGGCGTCGCCAACACGTCACCGACGGTGATGTCGGCGGGAACGCGCGCATCGGAGATGAGCACGTCGCCGCTCTCACAGTGTTTGCCGACGAGTCGTACGGCACGGGTGCGCAGTGCCGTCGATCGCGCCGGGAGGAACGCTTCGTACCCGCTGCCGTAGAGCACGGGGCGCGGATTGTCGCTCATGCCTCCGTCGACGGAAACGTACGTGCGCACGCCGGGGATGTCCTTCATCGTTCCGACGCGATACGCGGTGAGTGCGGCCGAGGCGACGATCGAGCGACCGGGTTCGACGAGCACGCGGATTCCCGGTCGCAGGTCTGCCGTACCTGCCCGCAATGCGGCGGCCCACTCGGTGATCGTCGGTGCAACCTCGTCGTTGACGTACGCGACGCCGAGTCCGCCGCCGAGTGTGAGCTCGGCCGACTCCGTCTCGTTGGCGAAGCGCACCATCACGCCCGCCGCCTTCGTGAAATTGTCGGCATCGAAGACGTTCGAACCGATGTGACAGTGGATTCCGACGAACTCCATCGACGCCGACTGCCGTGCGCGCTGCACGGCGCGCAGTGCGTCGCCGTTGCCGAGGTTGAAGCCGAACTTCGAGTCGTTCTGCCCGGTGCTGATGTACTCGTGCGTGTGCACGTAGACACCCGGTGTCACGCGGATCTGCACGCGGGGCCGCGGCACACCCGCGGCGACCAGTGAGTCGATGCGATCCAGCTCGTCGAACGAATCGACGACGACGTGGCGCACGCCGACGCGCATCGCACGTTCGAGCTCGTCGGACGACTTGTTGTTGCCGTGCATGACGAGACGATCGGCGGGCACACCGGCGGCGAGTGCGACGTGCATCTCTCCCCCGGTCGCGACGTCGAGCAGCAACCCCTCCTCGTGGGCGAGTCTCGCCATCGCCACGCACAGGAAGGCCTTCGTTGCATAGACGACCGAATCGGTGCCGAACGCGGCGACGGCCTCGCGGCACCGGGCGCGCAGGTGATCCTCGTCGTACACGAACACCGGCGTGCCGAAATCATCGGCAATCGCAACGACGTCGACACCGCCGACCGTGAGTCGCCCGTCGCCGTCGATTCGCGCCGTGTCGGGTAGCAGGTGCCGTCCGACGACGCTCACATGCGCTCCGGAACGTCGATGCCGAGCACACCGCAGCCGAATTCGAGGACGCGTGCGGTGACGTCGCACAGCGCGAGTCGCGAACGCACGATCTCCTGCGACTCGGCCTTCAGCACGGGACACGCCTCGTAGAACGCACTGAAACTTGCCGCGACGTCGTAGAGGTAGTTGCACAGACGATGGGGGGCGAACTTGTCGAGTGCATCGGCGAACGTCGCGCCGCACTGGAGGAGCAGCAGGGCGAGCCGGCGCTCGGTGGCGTCGGCAACGACGGGTGCGACCGTGCGCACGTCGGCACGATCGATACCGTGCTCGCTGCCTGCACGGCGGAACACGCTGCAGATCCGCGCGTGCGCGTACTGCAGGTACGGCGCGGTGTTGCCGTCGAAGGCGAGCATGCGATCCCAGTCGAAGACGTAATCCTTCACCCGGTCCGTCGACAAGTCGGCGTACTTCACGGCACCGATACCGATGATTCGCGCCACCGCCGCCCGTTCGTCACCGACGAGGTCGGGGTTGCGTTGCGCGATCGCCTGCTCGGCGCGCTCGACGGCCTCGTTGAGGAGGTCGTGCAACTTGATCGTGTCGCCGGAGCGACTCTTCAACATCTTGCGATCGGAACCGAGCACGCTGCCGAACGCGACGTGCACCATGCGCGCCGGCGGAGCCAACCATCCGGCTTTCTCCGCGACGATGCGCACCATGTCGAGGTGCTGCGCCTGCGGCGCACCGACGACGTACAGCAGCAGGGTCGCACGACGGTTCTCGACGCGGTCGATGACGCAGGCGAGATCGCTCGTTGCGTAGTTGTAGCCGCCGTCGCGTTTGCGGATGATGAGCGGTAACGGTTCGTTGTCGCGGTTCGTGAAACCTTCGGGGAACACGACGTCGGCATCATCGTCACGCTGCAGCAGTCCGGAAGCGGCGAGACGTTCGACGACGAGAGGCATCGACTCGTTGTAGTAGCTCTCACCGCGCACGTCGCCGGCGGCGAGACGAACCCCGAGCGACGCGTACACCTGCTCGAAGTACCGCTCGCTCTCGGCGACGAGCAGCCGCCACAAGCGCAACGTGTCTGCGTCGCCTCCCTGCAGTGCGACGACGCGCCGGCGCGAACGGTCGGCGAAATCGGGATCGGCATCGAACTTGCGCCGCGCGGCCTTGTAGAAACCGTCGAGGTCGCCGACGGACAGGTCGGCCACCGCACCGCTCTCGCCGACGTCGGTGAGATGTTCGATGAGCATGCCGAACTGGGTTCCCCAGTCACCGATGTGGTTCTCGCGCAGAACGGTGTGACCGGAGAACTCGAGCATCCGCACGAGCGCGTCACCGATGACCGTGCTGCGCAGGTGACCGACGTGCATTTCCTTGGCGACGTTCGGCGCGGAGTAGTCGACGACGACGGTCTCCGGTGCCGGCGCAACGTCGACGCCGAGACGCCCGTCGATCGCCATCGCCGCAATGCACGCGCCGACGAAGTCGTCGGAGAACGTGACGTTGATGAACCCGGGACCCGCGATCGACACCTCGCGACAGATCTCGTCGAGTTCGAGCACCTCGCACAGTTGCGCTGCGACGTCGCGCGGCGCTCGACCGAGCCGCTTCGCCAACGCCATCGCCACGTTGATCTGGGCATCGGCATGTTCGCTCGGCCGCACCGCCGGATCGAGGTCGGCGAATTCCGCACCGAAGTGCTCGCGCAATGCGGCGGTCACCCGTCGTGACACGACGACGACGGGATCGGACATAACTCCTCCATTGTGGCGCAGGTAGCCTCTGGCGCGACGCGGTGACGCGTTCGTGCCCTCGTAGCTCAGCGGATAGAGCGTCGGCCTCCGGAGCCGGAAGCGCAGGTTCGATTCCTGCCGAGGGCGCCAGCACTGCCGCGCCGCGTCACTCCTGCGGCGTCAACGGGGGCAGCGGCGGACTGCGTCGACAATGACCGCGAAGCCCGCGTCGGCGTCGATCGTCTCGAGCACCTCGGCATTCGGGGCAGGGCGCTCGATGAGCTTGCGCTCGTCGATGAGCGTCATTCCGCGGGTGAGCGTGCCGTCGATCTCGACGGCGACATGACGCCGCGACGAGGTGAACAACGCGGGATGCGTGAGCGCGAGCACCGAACACACGTCGTGCATCGCCGCACCGGCGAAGCCTTCGTGGCGCTCGGTGTACGTGCCGCTGAAGAAGCGCAACAAGCCGGCGAGGATTCCGCCGAGCCGCGGATGCGCCGCCTCGATGTCGGCGATGCGTTGCGGTGTCGCCTGGAACGTGTGCGTGAGATCGAGGCCCGCCATGATGATGTGCGCGCCGCTCGTGAACACCGACGCCGCGGCTTCGGGGTCGCACCAGATGTTGAATTCCGCGGCGGGCGTGCGGTTACCGAACCGGCCGCCTCCCATGAGCGAGATGCCGGCGATCTTTCCGACGATGTCCGGCGCGCGGTGCAGTGCGATGGCGACGTTCGTCAACGGACCCGTCGGAACGAGCCAGATGCCCTCCTGCGCGCGAACGGTGTCGATGATCCAGTCGACCGCGCGGGTCGAGTCCGCGGGCCGCGACGGCTCGGGCAATTCGGCGCCGTCCATACCGCTTTCGCCGTGGACGTAGGCGGCATGCACAGGCTCGGCGACGAGCGGGCGCGAGGCCCCCGCGTGCAGCGGCGCCGACGAGCCGCACAGGTCGAGCACGATCCGCGCGTTGCGGGTGGTGCGCTCGAGCGGCGCGTTTCCCGCGACGGTGGTGACGCCGATCAGATCGGCGAAGTGCGCCGCAACGATGATCGCGAAAGCGTCGTCGTGGCCGG
Organism: Ilumatobacteraceae bacterium; assembly: GCA_044340075.1. Lineage (GTDB taxonomy): Bacteria > Actinomycetota > Acidimicrobiia > Acidimicrobiales > Ilumatobacteraceae > F1-60-MAGs027. The sequence continues at coordinate 8,579 of JBIIUH010000043.1, forward strand.
GGTCGCAATCGAGAATGATCCGCGGACGTTCGACCACGGGCACGAGCATAAGCCCCCACTATCCTTGCCCCATGACCCTTTCGATGTCGACCGCCGTCCTGTCCGATCTCTGGGTTCGCCCCGCGCGCCGTTCGTCGGCGATCGTGCGCGACGCCGTCCTCGTTACCGGCTTCACCGCGCTCACCGCACTCGCCGCGCAGGTGAAGTTCGCGCTCCCCTTCACCCCGGTACCCGTCACCGGCCAGACGTTCGCCGTTCTCCTTGCCGGCGCCGCCCTCGGTGCACGCAAGGGTGCCGCCAGTCAGCTCGCATACTGGCTCGTCGGCATGCTCGGCATGCCGGTGTACGCCGACGCCAAGGGCGGTTGGGACGTCGCCACGGGCGCGACCATGGGCTATCTCGTCGGATTCGTCGTTGCCGCGTGGGTCGTCGGTCGACTCGCCGAACAGCGCCAGGATCGCCGCGTGCTCACGTCGGTGCCGGCAATGCTCTTCGGCACCGCGGTCATCTACACCTTCGGCGTCGCCTGGTTGGCGATTTACCTCGACGTTCCGGTGGCCACCGGTGAATCGAACGCCATCACCATGGGCCTCACGCCGTTCCTCCTCGGCGACGCGCTGAAGCTCGTGCTCGCAGCGATGACGACGGCGAGCGCGTGGCGCTTCGTCGACGCCTTCCGCTCGCGCTGAACTGCGCCTTCCACTCGCGCTGGGCGGAGCTCTCGTTCACCCCTCGACGGGGTGGTGACACGCAACGAATCGGCCGGGGCCGATCTCGCGCAGTTGCGGCTCCTCCGACATGCAACGCTCCGTTGCCGCCTCGCAGCGCGTGCGGAAACGACAACCCGACGGCGGTGCGAGCGGTGACGGCGGCTCTCCCTGCAGCACTGCGGTGCGCGCCGCGCGGGTCGGATCGGGAACCGGCACCGATTGCACGAGCGCGCGGGTGTAGTGGTGCGCGGGTCGCGAGTAGAGATCGTCGGGACTGCCCACCTCGCACACCTTGCCGAGGTACATGACGACGATCCGGTTGCTCACCGCCTTCACGACGGCGAGGTCGTGACTGATGAAGATCATCGTGAGTCCGTGCCGTTCCTTCAGGTCCTGGAGCAGATTGAGGATCTGGGCCTGGATGCTCACGTCGAGTGCGGAAACGGGTTCGTCGCAGATGATGAGCCGCGGCTCGAGTGCGAGCGCGCGGGCGATCGAGATGCGCTGACACTGCCCGCCGGAGAATTCGTACGGGCGACGGTCGCGCACGAGAGCCGGATCGAGTCCGACCTGATCGAGCAATTCGTCGACGCGCGCCGCGCGCTCCGTCTCGTTGCCGCGGTCCCAGATCACCAACGGTTCCTCGACGATGCGCTTGATCGACATGCGCGGATCGAGGGACGAGATCGGATCCTGGAAGATCATCTGGATCGCGGTCCGCGCACGGCGCAATTCCTCGCTGCCCAGCGTCGTGAGATCGCGCCCCTCGAAGACGACGCTTCCCGAGGTCGGCGGTGGCACCTGCATGACCGCCTTGCCGAGGCTCGTCTTGCCGCACCCCGATTCACCGACGATGGCGAGAGTCTCGCCCTTCTTCACGTCGAGGCTCACGTTCGATACCGCGTGCACGTAGCGTCCTGCGGTCGCCTTGAAGCGCACGACGAGGTCGTGCACCGCGAGAACGATGTCGTCGTCCCCCGTGCGCAGATGCGCGTTGCCGCTGCCCGCCATGATCAGCTTCCTCCCAGCGGGTGCCAGCAGCGCCAACTGTGATCGCCCTGCGTGACGAGCGGTGGATGTTCGGTGCGGCACTTGTCGGTGGCGAACGCGCAGCGTTCGGCGAATGCACATCCCGCGGGACGGTTCACCGGGTCGGGCAGGCGACCCTCGATGACGGGGAGGCGCCGACCCGTCGGCATGTCGACGGTGGGGATCGAGGTGAGCAGTGCCTTCGTGTACGGCATCTTCATGTTCGAAAAGAGCACCGAGGTGCGTGCGCGCTCGACGATTTCCCCCGCGTACATGACGACGACTTCGTCGGTGTGACCGGCAACGACGCCGAGGTCGTGGGTGATGAGCACCATCGACATACCGAGGTCGCGACGCAGCTCGCCGAGCAACTGGAGGATCTGCGCCTGCACGGTGACGTCGAGGGCGGTCGTCGGTTCGTCGGCGAACAACAGCTTCGGCGAGCACGCAATGGCCATCGCGATCATGACGCGCTGACGCATGCCACCGGACAGCTGGTACGGGAACTTGCGCAGCGTTTCGATCGGGTCGGGAATGCGCACCAGGCGCAGCAGGTCGGCGGCGCGAGCCCGCGCCGCGTCCTTGTCCATGCCGAGTCGGATGCGCAGACCTTCGGCCACCTGCACGCCGACGCGACGCACGGGATTCAGCGCCGTCATCGGATCCTGGAAGATCATCGCCATGCCCGTGCCGAGATGACTGCGCATCTGCTCGGGCGACACCGCCGACAGGTCATTCCCGTCGAACTCGATGCTCCCCGTGCGCCGTGTCGTTGCGGAGGGCAACAACCCCATCACCGCGCGCGAAAACACCGTCTTGCCCGACCCCGACTCGCCGACGATGCCGATCGCCGAGCCGTTCGGCACGTCGAGGCTGACGCCGCGGACTGCGCGCAGCGGTCCGCGCGCAGTCGCGAACGTGACGTCGAGGTTCTTCACCCGCAGGATCGTGTCGGCGGCACTGCTCATGAATCGACCCGGCTCATATGCGGGCCTGGCGCTTGTCGAGTCGGGCCCGAAGGATGTCGCCGACGTGGTTCGTGCAGATGACCGTAGTGGCGAGGAAGAACAGCGGCACGAGAACGACGTGCGGTGCGTAGTCGATCTCGTTGCGGCCACGGGAGATCATCGCGCCCCACGATGCACCATCGGGTACTCCGACGCCGAGGATCGACAGCGACGCCTCGGCGATGATGACGACGCCGACGGCGAGGAACCCGACGGCGATGAGTGCCGGCATGACATTGGGAACGATGTGCGCCCAGATGATGTTGCGCGCACGCATGCCCATCGTCTGGGCGGCGAGAACGAACTCGCGACCCGTCCACGACATCGCCGCCGCGCGCGCAATGCGTCCGAGGATCGGGATGATGACGACCGTGAGCGAGAGGATGAGCACGAGCACGCGGCGCCACGTCGGCACGGCATCGCTCACGTCGATGTTCGTCGCGAACACCGCGACGAGCGCGAGAGCGAGCACGAGATTCGGCACCGAAAGGATGACGTTGAAGAACGTGGTGATCACCGTGTCGGTGCGCCCGCGCGCATATGCGGCGATGATGCCGAGTGCAC
>JBIIUH010000127.1:0-2960 GCA_044340075.1 Ilumatobacteraceae bacterium
GGCGAGCAATGACGTTCCCGCCAGTACCGACAGCAGCCACTTGTTGCGCTCGGGGAGGAAGAGGTCGGCGATGAGAACGATGCAGATGCCCGCCGCGAGGATGATCTCGGGCGCGAGAGCGTGGTAGTCGATGCGCGGTGCGGACCACGCGGCGGCGAGCAGGACGGACATCGGGATCTCAGCCCCCGAAGGCGCGCAACGCGCCCTCGACCGCAGGATCGATCACGCTGAACAAGAGATTCGGCACGACGCCGAAGAGAATGATCGCGACGATCAGTGGCATCCACGCGAGCCACTCGTACGTGTTCACGTCGTGCACCTGCTCGTCATGGTGATCGGCTCCGTGACCCGAGTCGTGGCTCGTGCGCGCCGTACCGAACGCGGTGCGCTGGTAGAGCCACAACAAGTACGCAGCGGCGAATACCGTGCCGAGTGCGGCGATGACCATGTACGCGCGGAACAGCGCGACGTTGAGTCCGGCCGCCGGTTGGTACGCCGACAAGATCGCGGGGAATTCACCCCAGAAACCGGCAAGGCCCGGCAATCCGAGCGACGCCATTGCGCACAAACCGAGGATCCAGCCGAGTCGCGGCACTTGCGTGAGCAAACCACCGAGCTTGGAGATTTCGAGCGTGTGGTACCGCTCCTTCACGCTGCCGGCAACGAAGAACAGCATGCCGGTGATGAGTCCGTGGGCGACCATTCCGAACACTGCCGCATTGACGCCGAAAGGCGTGAGGGTCGAGATGCCGAGCATGACGAATCCCATGTGCGCCACCGACGAGAAGGCGATGAGCCGCTTCATGTCGGTCTGCGCGAGACAGCCGAGCGCTCCGTAGATGATGCCGATCACGGCGAGTCCGCCGATCCACGGAGCCCACGCCTTCGCCGCATCGGGGAGCATCGGGATGGCGATACGAACGAAGCCGTACGTTCCGAGTTTCAGGAGAATCGCAGCAAGGATGACCGAACCCTGGGTCGGGGCCTGCGTGTGCGCATCGGGCAGCCACGTGTGGAACGGGAACATCGGCACCTTCACGGCGAAACCGATGAACATTCCGGCGAAGATCCACAACTGGGCGGTGCGACCGAGTTCGGCGCCGTTCTCGACGAGGTACGGGATCGAGAAGCTCTCGGCGCCGGTCGTGAAGAACACGGCGAGGAATGCGACGAGCATCAGCGCCGAGCCGAACATGGTGTACAGGAAGAACTTCAGGGACGCGTACTGACGCTGTTCGCCACCCCACACGCCGATCATGAAGTACATCGGCAGCAGGACGACCTCGAAGAAGACGAAGAAAAGAACGAGGTCCTGGGCGATGAACGTTCCGGCCATGCCCACTTGGAGAATGAGCATGAGGATGAAGAACGCCTTCGGATTCCCCGGGTTCGGAACGTGATCGAGGCTGTAGATGACGACGAGAAGGGTGATCACCATGCTGAGGAAATACAGCGGGAGGCTGATGCCGTCGAGGCCGATGAGGTAGCTGCTCTTGATGAGCGGGATCCACTCGGCATCGGCGACGAACTGCATCGTGCCGGACTTCGAGAAGTCGAAGCGCAGCAACGTGACGACGCCGACGACCACGGTTGCAACCGACGTGGCGAGCGCCACGAACTTGATCGCCGCCTCCTGCGAACGGGGTACGACGACGAGGATTGCGGCGCCGAGGAGCGGCAGGAACGTGCCGACGCTCAGCAGCCAGTTGTCGTTGGTCAGCATGTCCATTGTTTCATTGCTCCCGTGGTGTGATCAGCTGTAGATGAGGATGAAGACGAGTGCCGCAACGGCTGCGGCGCCGAACAAGAGTGCGCCGTACATGTTGACGCGACCGGACTGAACCGGCTGGAGGGCGCCGCCCACCGATGACACGACTTCGCCCGATGCGTTCACTGCACCGTCGACGATGCCCTGATCGACGCGCCGGTACACGACGGCCGAGAGACCGCGAATCGCTGCCGCCACGGCATGGAGAATCCCGTCGAGGACCTTGAGGTGGAACCAGTTGGCGGCGCGCGCCACCGGGCCGGCGATGCTGCGGACGACGACCTTCTCGTAGAGGGCATCGAGGTAGTAGCGGTTTTCCAGCAGGTCGTAACCGGCCTTGGCGATTCGGTTGCGGGACGTGAGACCGACGAGTTTCGGGTCGCGCTTGCCGTAGTAGCGGACGCTGAGGAGCCAACTCAGGGCGATGCCGGCAAAGACGATCGCCAGCGAGAGCAGCGCCTTCGACCACTTGAACTTCGCGTGGTTCACCTGCGGTGCGTAACACACACCCTTTTCCGGCGTGCTCACGCCGCACGGCGAATCCGAGTGCCCCTCGGCTGCGAGGGGTGCGAACGCCGCTCCGGGTCCGCCCGGGGCAACGACCTCGACGACCGCGGCACGTGGTTCGACCCACTTCTTCATGTACTCCCATGACTCGCCGAAGGGCGTCGCGTTGAAGAGTCCGGAGAAGACGGCAAGCACGGAGAGAACGACCAACGGGATCGTGATGAGCGCACCGGACTCGTGCGGCTGTGCATGGCCGTGGTCATCATGGCCGTGGTCGCCATGACCGTGATCATCATCGTGATTCGCGGAATGCGCATCGGCTCCGTGATCGTCATGAATTCCGGCGGCGGCACCGCGCGGCTCACCGAAGAAGGTGAGGTAGGTCGCGCGGGTCATGTACGCCGCGGTGAGGAACGCTCCCCCGAGGCCGACCCACATGAACAGGGTGTATCCGTTGTTTCCGACGTTGTCGATGATCTCGTCCTTCGAGAAGAAGCCGGAGAAGGGGAAGACACCGCACAGAGCGAGAGTCGACACCGTCCACGCCGCGAAGGTGACGGGCATGTAGCGGCGCAAGCCACCCATGTCCTTCTTCATGTCGAATGAATGGTGCGAGGCGCTGTGACTGATCGATCCCGCGCTGAGGAACAGGCACGCCTTGAAGAAGGCGTGCGTGAAGATGTGG
>JBIIUH010000007.1:0-39170 GCA_044340075.1 Ilumatobacteraceae bacterium
GCAGATGTTCGACGTGGCGATGCCCGAACATGACGCCGACGGTGTTCTCGTGCGTGTCCACGCAGCGGCAGTGAATCCGACCGACACGCTCACGCGCAGCGGCGCCCGACGTCAGGTGTACGAGGGCCTCACTCCTCCGTTCGTCCCCGGTATGGACGTTGCGGGAATCGTCGAATCGGTCGGTGCGAACGTACGACACGTTCGCCCGGGAGATGCCGTCGTTGCGATCGTCGTTCCGCAGGGTTCCCACGGTGGCTACTCGCAGTTCGTTGCTCTCCCCGGTGACTCGGTGGTGAAGGCACCGTCGTCGGTACCGCTCCTCGATGCATCGACGATTCCGATGAACGGCCTCACCGCGCGACGATGCCTCGATCTGCTCGATCTCGCACCCGGCTCCACACTCGCCGTCACCGGGGCAGCCGGTGCATTCGGTGGATACGTCATCGAGTTGGCAAAGGTGGCCGGACTGCGCGTGATCGCCGATGCCCGGGAGTCCGACCGCGAACTCGTCACCGGTCTCGGTGCCGACGTGATCGTCGAGCGTGGACCCGACGTCGCAGCCGCGATTCTCGAAGCATGTCCGACGGGCGTCGATGCGATCGCCGACGGATCACTGCAGCACGAGGCGCTGCTGCCCGCGCTTCGCGACGGTGGTGCCATTGCGACGGTGCGCGGATGGAATGAACCGTGTCCGCGCGGCATCACCGCACGTCCCGTCTGGGTGCGGGAGTACGCACGCGAACGGGAAAAACTCGCCGAATTGGTGCGACTCGTCGGTGCCGGTCGCGTGCGCACGCGGGTCGCGGGTGTCTTCCCCGCAGCCGAGGCCTGGCGTGCGCACGAACTGCTCGAAGCCGGCGGAACTCGTGGCCGCTTCGTACTGCGTTTCGATTAGCGAGCGCTGCAACCGGGCACCGCGCGACCTGATCGGCGCACCGTAATCAGCGCCGCGTCAAGCGCACGAGCGGGATACGACGTCCCGCTTTCTCCTGGTACTCGTCGAACGCCGGCCACAAGCCGGTCATCGTCTTCCACGCCGATTCACGCGCAGGGGTCTCGTCGTACGTCGATGCCACGGCGTCGAACACATCGGCTCCGACCTGCAACCCGACCACCGGATTCGCGATGAGGTTCTCGTACCACAGGGGGTTGTGCGGATGTCCACCCTTCGATGCGACGATCACGTAGTCGTCACCGTCGCGCCCGTAGATGAGTGCAGTGCGACGACGCACACCCGACTTTCGACCGACCGTGGTGAGCAGCAGGCACGGTACGCCGTTCCAGAAGTGCCCGTCGTCTCCGTTCGTGTCGACGTATCGACGGATGTGATCCGCCACCCACTCGCTCGGGCTGTCGATGATCTCGCTCATGCCACCACCTACGACAGGTCGTACCTGTAGACGTTCGTCTCGCGCGCGACGAAACCGATGCGCAGATACAGACGATTCGCCGCCTCTCGCGACGGCCGCGAGGTGAGATCGACTGTTTTCGCCCCCCGCCGCTTCGCCTCGGCCAGAGCAGCCCGGTTGAGCGCTTCCCCGACGCCGTGCCCACGGGCGCTCTCGTCGACGACGACGTCCTCGATCCAGGCGCGAATTCCGGTCGGAATCCTGAAGACGGCCAACGTCAGTGAACCGACGATCCGACCGTCGACTCGCGCGATGAACAACACCGAGCTGTCCGAGTCGATGATCTCGCGCAGCTCGGCGACGGTAACCGGTGCACTCGACGACGACAGTTGTGGGATGAGGCGGTGCAACGCCGAGAGAATCTCGTCGGTCGCCTCGCCGGCGATTTCCACACGTGCTGCCGACATCGCACCGATCGTACCCCTCCACCGTCGGAGCGGTCGGTAGCGTGTCGATCAATGGCCAACCTGGAAACGGTTCGGTGGTTGTCGAAGCCGACGTTGACGAATCCGACGATCGTTGCTGCGTTCACCGGTTGGAACGATGCAGCCGACGCCGCATCCACCGCGGTGCGTCAACTCGTCGAGGCATGGGACGCAACACCGCTCGCCGAGATCGACCCAGAGCCGTACACCGACTACGCGACCGTGCGACCCCACGTTCGTCTGCGTGACGGCGAGCATCGCCACATCGTGTGGCCGACGATCGGCATGTGGCACGTCAACGGCGCCGGCGGCGACATCATCCTCATTCTCGGGCCCGAACCGAGCCTGCGGTGGCGGCATTTCGCCGACCAGGTCATCGGTGTCGCCGAGCACTTCCGCGCGTCGCTCATGCTCACGCTCGGCGCGCTTCTCGCCGATGTCGCGCACAGCCGCCCCGTGCAGCTCATCGGTACCGCCACCGATGCCGACGTGCTTGCCCGCTTCAACCTGCAGCGGAGTCGCTACGAGGGACCGACGGGCATCGTCGGCGTGCTCCACGATGCATGCTCCGAGGCGGCATTGCCGTCGGCATCACTGTGGGCCGCGGTTCCCGCATATGCATCACAGGTTCCCTCGCCGAAGGCGTCGCTCGCACTCATGCGTCGCGCCTGCGAGATCATCGGCACCCCCGCGCCCGTTGCGGCGGTGATGAGCCTCATCGAGCGTTACGAAGAGCAGGTGAACCAACTCGTCAACGACGACGAAGATCTTCTCCAGTACGTCGAGCGGCTCGAGACGGCGACCGACACCGGGATGATGATCAGCGACGAGGTGAGCGACGACCAGTTGCAGTTCGACTTCGTCGAGGAGTCGACCGACGACGATGCATCACACCTCGTCGATGAAGTCGAACGGTTCCTGCGCGAACAGAACGGTGGCTGAGCGCCGGGTCAGGCACCGACCACGTCGGTGAGCGCACGTTCGAGTCGTGCGCGCGATGCAGGGTCGGTGACCTTGCCACCGGTCGATGTTCGTACGTAGAAGGTGTCGACGACTTCGTCGTGCATGGTGTGAATGCGCGCGTGACGAAGATCGAGACCGAGCTCGGCGATCGCGCGGGTGAGTTCGAATAGCAGCCCGACCTTGTCGCGGGCGTGGACTTCGATCATCGTCGAGTCGGAGGATGCCGAATCGTCGAGCGTGATGCTCACCTCGATCGGTGCCGCCGCGCTGCGTCGCGGTGCGGGACGGTACGTCGTGGCGCGTTCCTTCAGTCGCTCGACGATCGACAGGCTGCCGTCGAGTGCGGCACGCACGTCGCGTTCGACGGTTTGCCAATCGATGGCGCGCTCGCTGCGCACGTGGAACCTGTTGGCGAACCGGCCCTGTGCATCGCTGTGCGCCTCGGCGGCAACCACGTCGAGGCCGCGCATCGCGAGCACTCCGGCGACGGTGCTGAACACACCGGGCTGATCGTCACCGGTGACGGTGACGTGATCGTCATTCGCTGCGAGTTGCAGACCCCCGGTCGCCATCATGACGAGAGTCGCCTCGTCGGGGAAGAGCCGCCACTCGGCACCAGGTGAATCGTCTCCGGCAAGCAGCGCATGCGTTCGCTCGACGAGCGTCGCGACGAGATCTTCCTTCCACGGTCCCCATGCCGTGGGCCCCGTTCCGGTCGCATCGGCGATGGTGAGTGCGTAGAGCAGATCGAGGACGTCGGCGGTACCGACGGCATCGGCGACGAACCGAATCGTCGCCTCGTCGGAAAGATCGCGACGTGTCGCGATGTCGGGCAGGAGCAGGTGGTGTTCGATGAGCCTGTTCACGATCCGCACGTCCTCGGGACCGAGTCCCATTCGGGGTCCGATGCGCTCGAAAAGCTCCATCCCCGCCTCGGTGTGATCCCCCGGATAGCCCTTGCCCAGATCATGGAACAACGCACCGAGCACGAGCAGATCGGCCCGTGCGACGCGGTCGCGCAGTTGCGCCGCGTTGGCGACGACCTCCCACAGGTGACGATCGACGGTGAACCGGTGGAAGGCGTTGCGTTGCGGACGACTGCGCACCGGCGACCACTCGGGAATGATGCGCGTCCACAGGTCGTAGTGATCGAGCGATTCGATGACCGGAATCGCGGCGTGACCCTCGCACAGCAACGCGACGAGTTCGTCGCTCGCTCCGGTCGGCCACGGATCGGGCCACGTCGGAGTCGTCGCGGCAAGTCGCTCAAGTGACCCCCTGTCGATGCGCAACGATCGGCGCGCGGCCGCGGTTGCCACACGCACGACGAGCGTCGGGTCGCCCGCGGGGTCGGCATCGTCGGCGAGATGGATTTCACCGTGTCGAACGTCGACACCCGGCGCGAGTCGTTCGGGCACGGGGCTGCTGTTCACCGGTGGATCAAGTCGCGCCCATGCTTCGTCGGCGATCCACGTGATGCGCCGGGCTGCGCCGGCCAACGCCGCCATCAACGCATCGGCACTCGCGAACCCGGCGATGTCGGCGACGACATCCTGATCCTGCAATCGCAAGACCTCAACGGCGCGCCCGACCGCCTTGTGCAGAGCCACCCGCACCCGCAGGAGGGTGTCGTGTGCGTCGCGCAGAGTCGCCGCGTCGTCCTGGGGAAGTTGCATGCCGAGTCGCATCGCCCATCCGAGGGCGTGCACGTCGCGCAAACCACCCCGACCTTCCTTCACGTCGGGTTCGAGGACGAACGCCACTTCGCCGACCGTGCGGTGACGCTCGAGCACCCGCTCGTGGATCCGTCGCAGCCAGCGTCGCTCGTCGCGTCGCATTCGTGCGCGAGCCGCCCGGATGAGATCAGTCCCGAAATCGGCGTCTCCGGCGACGACGCGCGCATCGAGCAGCGCGGTGGCGACGTCGAGTTCGTCGTCGAGCAACTGCAACGTCTGCTTCGGTGTGCGCACCGCGTGTCCGACCTTCAGGCCCGCATCCCACAGCGGATACCACAGCGCGCCGGCGAAGGCGTCGGGGGCCTGCTTCGTGTCGTGGAGAAGAAGCACGTCGAGATCGCTGCGCGGCGCGAACTCACCCCGCCCGTACCCGCCGACGGCGAGCAACGACACAGCACCGCGCGGTCGGTGTTCCGCATGAGCGCGGGCAAAGATGTCGAGCAACCAACGATCGGTGGCTTCGGACAGTGCGTTGCACGCTTCGCGCCCGCCGAGTGACGCATCGGCAAGCACCACTTCGCGTTCGCTCGCCGCGACGGAAGCGTCAGGCATCGACAATCTCCACCCGGATCCGCTTGTTGCCCTTGCCCTTGTTCTCCGTTTTCAGCACCCGCATGCGCCCGACTTCGTTCGTCGATTTCACGTGCGTTCCGCCGTCGGCCTGCTTGTCCAATCCGACGATGTCGACGACGCGAATCTCGGTCACCGTCTCGGGAATGAGGCTCACCTTCGTGCGGATGAGATCTTCGTCCATGACGGCGGTCGAACGCGGCAGGAACGACACGTCGATTGCGTGGTCACGCTCGAGCGCTTCGTTCACCAACGCTTCGACGCGAGCGGCGAAACCCTCGGGCAACGGATCGAACTCGAAGTCCATCCGCGCCGACAACGGTTCCATGTTCCCGCCGGTCACCGGCACGCGCCACTCGTTCCAGATCACGCCGCACAACACGTGCAGAGCAGTGTGGGTACGCATCAACTTGTGGCGTCGCTCCCAGTCGACGACACCGTCAACGGTCGATCCGACGGCGGGTACCGTGCCGTTGGGTGCCGCGACGTCGAGCACGTGCCACACGTGGTCGGCTTCCTTGCGCACGTCACGCACGGGAATCCCGCCGAGCGTGCCGACGTCGTGCGGTTGACCGCCACCCGTCGGATAGAACGCGGTGCGATCGAGCGCGACGGCGTCCTCACGTGCCGCCACGACGGTGGCAGTGAACGACGTGAGGTACGCGTCGCGTAGATAGAGGAGTTCGGTCACTCCCCCAGTCTGCTGGTCGACTTAGAAGTCGTCCATTCCGTGGTCGTGACCGCCCGCGGCAGCCTTCTCCTCGGGCTTGTCGGCGATGACCGCTTCGGTCGTGAGGAAGAGCGCGGCAATCGATGCCGCGTTCTGCAGCGCCGAGCGCGTCACTTTCGCAGCGTCGATGACGCCGAGCTTCACGAGATCCTCGTACTCGCCGGTGGCGGCGTTGAGACCCTGCGTGCCGGTGAGGCTCTTCACCTTCTCGACGACGACTCCGCCTTCCATACCGGCGTTCTCCGCGATCTGCTTCAGCGGGGCCTCGAGCGAGCGGGCAACGAGCTTCGCACCCGTTGCCTCGTCACCGGTGAGGCTCGATGCGAGCGAGAGCACCGCGGCCTGCGAGCGCAGCAACGCGACTCCGCCGCCGGGGACGACACCTTCCTCGATCGCTGCCTTCGTCGTGCTCACGGCGTCTTCGATGCGGTGCTTCTTTTCCTTCAGCTCCACCTCGGTGGCTGCGCCAACCTTGAGAACGGCAACTCCGCCGGACAACTTCGCGAGGCGCTCCTGGAGCTTCTCGCGGTCGTAGTCGCTGTCGGTGTTGTCGATCTCGGTTTTAATCTGGTTGATGCGACCCTTGATGTCGGCATCGTCGCCGGCACCTTCGATGATCGTCGTTTCGTCCTTCGTGACGACGACCTTCTTCGCCCGGCCGAGCAGGTCGAGGGTGGCGTTCTCCAACTTGAGACCGACTTCCTCGCTGATGACCTGACCCTTGGTGAGGATCGCCATGTCCTGCATCATCGCCTTGCGGCGGTCGCCGAAACCGGGTGCCTTCACCGCGACGCTCTTGAACGTGCCGCGGATCTTGTTGACGACCAGCGTCGCGAGCGCCTCACCTTCGATGTCCTCGGCGATGATGACGAGCGGGCGACCGCCCTGCATCACCTTCTCGAGCAACGACAGCAGGTCGCGCACGGCCGTGATCTTGTTCGACACGAACAGGATGTACGGGTCGTCGAGCACGGCCTCCATGCGGTCGGGGTCGGTGACGAAGTACGGCGAGATGTAGCCCTTGTCGAAGCGCATTCCCTCGACGAGATCCATCTCCATTCCGAAGGTCTGGCTCTCCTCGACGGTGATGACGCCGTCCTTGCCGACCTTGTCGATCGCCTGCGAGATCATTTCGCCGATCTCCGTGTCGGCTGCGGAAATCGATGCAACCTGGGCGATTTGCGACTTGTTCTCGACTTCCTTGGCAAGCGATTTGATGCTCGCCACGGCAGCCTCGACGGCTTTTTCGATGCCGCGCTTCAGGCTCATCGGGTTGGCGCCGGCCGCGAGGTTGCGCAACCCTTCGTGAACCATGCTCCATGCGAGCACTGTTGCCGTCGTCGTGCCGTCACCGGCGACGTCGTCGGTCTTCTTCGCCACTTCCTTCACGAGCTCGGCTCCGATGCGCTCGTACGGATCCTCGAGCTCGATTTCCTTGGCGATCGACACACCGTCGTTGGTGATCGTCGGAGCGCCCCACTTCTTGTCGAGGACGACATTGCGTCCCTTCGGTCCGAGGGTGACGCGCACCGCATCGGCCAACTTGTTCATGCCGGCTTCCAAACCACGGCGGGCCTGCTCGTCAAACAAAATGATCTTCGGCATCGCTGACTCCTTTGGATGTCACGGGAGGATATGGCGGATTAGCACTCTACCGATGAGACTGCTAACCAACTACAGGGGTAGGCGACAGCACTACCCCACGAAGTCCCTCACCGGGGCTCCGTGATCGGGGCTACGTGATCGGGACTACTTGATCGGTCGCAAGACGACGTCGGTGCGAGTGTCGGTGGCCCCGAGGCCGTGCAACCACTGGAGGAAGTCGTCGAGCCCCGCCGTGCCGTCACAGGCGACGGCGATCTTCACGTCGGGCACGCCGGTGACGTGTGAAGCCCAGACGACGTCGTCCCGCCCCCGCACCGCCTCGTCGAAATCGTCGTCGGCGGTGATCCGCGCATCGATGACCGCCATGAGGTCGCGGCCGAGGGCCCGCTGGTCGATGTCGACGGTGAAGCGGCGAATGATCCCGCGTCGCATCAGCCGCCGCACCCGTTCGGCGACCGCATTCGGCGATAGATGAACCCGATCACCGAGCGTCTGCCACGAGATCCGCGCGTCGTCGAGCAGAACGGCGAGGATTTCACGGTCGACTCGATCAACTACTGCGTTTTCCTCTGCCATACGGTCACTATAGCGACGAAGTCGTCGGTTTTCGCAGTGGGATCGGCCTCAAACTTGATCCTCATGTCGAACGAAGCACTGTGGACCTGGGGATTGCTCATCTGTGAAGTGGTCGGCATTGCCGGCTTCTGGTTGGTCGGTGCCCGCAAGTGGTGGGGCTGGGCGATCGTGCTCGCCCACTCGTTTCCGTGGCTGGCGTACGCAATCGTTTTCAACAAGCCCGGGTTCATCGCGATGAGCACGCTGTGGATCGTCACCCACACCCGCAACATGGTGCGCTGGCAGCGCGCCCACAAGCGCGACTTCGCACTCGCCGCCTAGCGGGCGATCTGCGCGAGTTCGGCGACGTAGCGATCGAGCGGCGCCGATCCGCGACCACCGATGACGTCGTTGACGAACGTGTCATCGGGGGTTCCCGCCGCGATCTGAGCACCGGTGAGCAGTTGCATCGCCTCGTTCAGTGTCGTCGGTTGATGCGCGACCGCGCAGGTGTCCCAGATCGTGCTGACGGATGCATCCTGCAGCCACCGCGGCCGCACGTACGGGATGCCGCGCATCACGGCGTCGAGGGCGATGCTCGAGTCGACGTCGACGAGCACGTCGCATTCACCGAGCAGTGCGGCCGATTCGGCCGGTCCCTCGACGAATTCGAGCGATCCACCCGCCGTCAACGTGCTGCGCTCCTGTGCAGTGAGCGACGTGTGATCGGCGCGCGGATGCGCCTTCACCAAGACGTGCAGGCTCGACTCGCGTGACATCGCGGTGAGCAATTCCATCGTCGCTGCCCGGTCGACGAGGTTGTGCCATTTCGGAACGAAGAACAGCACGCGCCGTGTGTTCGGTCGACGCGTCACGTGCACCGATCCGGCGGTGAGCTTCGTGAGCTCGGCGATCCACGCCTCGCTGAATCGTGCACTTCCCCACACGACGGCGTTGCGCCCGCTCATCGTCGAGTTGGAGACGATCACGTCGCGGTGGTATCCCGAACAGAACACGTAAGCGGCGAACGAATCGCGGTTGGCGAACGGCAATTTTCCGCCGTGTGCGTCGAGGGTCGCACGAACGTGGGGACTCAGCACGAGATTCGTCTTCACGCTGTGTCCGTGCGGCAGGGCCACGGTGGGAATTCCGAGGTCGCGTGCCGCGTACTGCGCCTGCAGCACGAAATCCGACACGAGACGCTTCTTCATTTCTGTCATCGGTCCGACAAAACCGGACGCCGCGTCTCCTGCGATTCCGTCACCCCATTCGATGCACACAACCGCGGCGTTCAATCGGCGCAGCAGGCGTCGTACGCGTAGCCGGCACCACCGCACGCGCCGCAGACGACTCAGCCCGGTGGCGACGTCGGCTTCGGGCAGGCACGTCACCTTCACCCGCGGATCACCCGTCAACTGGGCGAACCGCGGGTCGCGCGTCGTGTCGTAGCGACTCGCAACGACGACCACGGTGCGGTGACCCTGCTGTGCCGCGGCCCATGCGACGGGAACGATGTTGTCGATGTCCGGCGCACCGCGGACGATGAACACCCAGGAACGCTCGTCGCGGGGCGCCACGGTCGTCAGCCCTTGGCTGCAGTGAGCATCTGCTCGCGGGCGCGCCGCCACACATCGGCATGCTCGCAGTCGCGATAACTCTCGAAATACGGCCCGCCGAGCGTGTAATGAATGAGCTTCGGCACGCCGGGCATCGTCATCTCGCCGACGAGATAGTTCCACGTCACGGGGAGTCCGCCGATGAGGTGATCGCCCTCCAACCACTTGAACTGGTGCAGGTACAGGCCCGACTCCTTCGCCACGACGTCGGGGGTGAGGGCACTGCAGCGTGCGTTGTTGAAGAGCATGACGCTCGACCAGTTCTTCTTCTCGTACCGCGTCTGCACGTTGCCGAGGAACTTCACCTCGTCGGTCGGTTGGTAGTCGTGCTTCACGCACATCACGGAGAACGCGTCGTCGCGCATCGCCCACAACTCCGCGATGTCGGCGGTGTTCACCATGTCGCAGTCCATGAACATCGCCCAACCCTCGTAATCGCAGAGGTACGGCACAAGGAATCGGGTGAACGAGAAGTCGGTCGATTCGATGTTGGAACGCTCGCGCACGTAGAAGGAGCGGAACGACTCCTTGCGCAGCGGAGAGATCGTCACCGGTTGCGTCGCATTCGCGATGATCGAGTGCGCAAGCACGTGGTAGGCGACGGTTTCGTTCTCGTCGTACCCGATGAAGATGCGGATCACTGCAGCGTTCCTCAGTACGTCGTGGGCTGGGGACCGCGACGCTGCACCGCCTCGCGGATGGCGAGCAACTGTTCGAGGAACGCGGGGATGCGGTGCAACGGGATCATGTTCGGTCCGTCGCTCAGTCCCTTGTCGGGATCGGGGTGCACTTCCATGAACAACCCGTCGACACCGACGGCGACAGCGGCCCGGGCGAGCGCACCGGCGTACTCGCGTTGACCACCCGACGACGTTCCCTGTCCGCCGGGCTGCTGAACGCTGTGCGTGACGTCGAAGATCACCGGTGCACCGGTGTCACGCAATTGCGGCAGCGAGCGGTAGTCGACGACGAGCGTGTTGTACCCGAACGACGCCCCGCGCTCGGTGACGAGCACGTTCTTCGCCCCGCCTCCGCGCAGTTTCTCGACGACGTTGCGCATGTCCCACGGTGCGAGGAACTGACCCTTCTTCACGTTGACGGCACGACCCGTCGCGGCGGCGGCGAGGAGAAGATCGGTCTGACGGCACAGGAACGCCGGGATCTGCAGCACGTCGACGGCGCCGGCTGCTTCGCCCGCATCGGCTGACTCGTGGATGTCGGTGAGTGTCGGGATGCCGAGTTTCGCGCGCACGTCGGCGAGAACCGCCAATCCCTCGTCACGACCCGGACCCCTGAACGCGTTGCCGCTCGTGCGGTTCGCCTTGTCGTAACTCGCCTTGAACACGTAATTGATGCCGAGAGTGCGGCACGTGTCGAGCATCGTGCCCGCGACGTGGTGCGCGAGCTCGGAACTCTCGACGACGCACGGCCCCGCGATGAGCAGCAAGGGCTGGCCTTCGCCGCACGTCATCGCCGGTGTGATCGCGGCGGTCGGCGCGCTCATGCGAGTCCGGCCTTGACGAGGTCGTGGAGGCGCAGCATTCCGGACACCTCACCATTGTCGCCGATGACCGGCAGCACCGAGATCGACTTGCGGGCGTTGCGTTCCATCAGCGCGAGGGCATCGAATGCGGGAGTCGCTTCGGCGATGGTGATCGGCGAGCGGGTCATGAGATCGTTGGCAAGGAGCGCACTCCACGCATCGGCCGAATGCTTCGTGAGCGCGCGACGCAAGTCGCCGTCGGTGATGATGCCCCCGAGTCGTCGCGTGTCGTCGTCGGCATGCACCCACACCGCACCGATCGCATGACGAGTGAGCGTGTCGATGACGTCGACGAGCGTCGCCGTCGGGGCGAGCGGAGCCACCGTCGACGCCGGCACCATGAGATCGCGCACGAGCAGCGACAGTCGGCGACCGAGCGCGCCACCGGGGTGGTTGAGTGCGAAATCCTCCGCCGACACCCGGCGGCGGTCCATCCACAGCACGGCGAGCGCATCGCCGATCGCCATCGCCACCGCGGTGCTCGACGTCGGCACGAGATCGATCGGACACGCCTCGCGCTCGACGCCCGCATCGAGCACCACGTCGCATTCACGGGCCAACGTGGAACCGGTTCGTCCCAGGATCCCGAGCGTGCTCACCTTTCGCTTTCTCACGTACGGAACGAGTGCGAGCAGCTCGCCCGACTCGCCGCTGTTCGACACGAACACGACGACGTCACCGTCGCGCACGATGCCGAGGTCGCCGTGCAGGGCGTCGAGCGGATTGAGAAACACCGCAACCAGCCCCACCGAGGTGAACGTGGCGGCGCACTTCTGGGCGACGATCCCCGACTTGCCGACCCCCGTGAACACCACCTTGCTCTCGCACTTCGCGAGCAGCGACACCGCCTTCTCGACGATTGCGGGGTCGAGACGGTCGGCGGCGGCAGCAATCGCGCTTGCTTCGGCGCGCAGCACCGATGCGAGGTCGGGGTTCTTGTCACTCGTCATGATGCGGAAGCCGCCAGTGTGCACGCCAATTCGAGGTCGGCGGCCACGTCGACCGACAGGGTGTTGCGCACGGTGGGAACGATCTCGTAGGTGGAAATCGTAATCCCGTTGTCGATGAGGCGGAGTTGTTCCAACTTCTCCATGTCCTCCAACACCGAGGGTGCGAGGCTCGACCAGCCGGCGAGAACGTCGCGGCGGTACCCGTACATACCGACGTGCCCCCAGTACGTGGCACCCTGCGCCCATTGCGACGGCTCGACCCCACGACGATGAGGCACGGCCGAGCGGCTGAAATACACCGCATCGCCGTTCGCCCGCAACACGGTCTTCACGGCATTCGGGTCGTGCAACTTCTCCGCCGCCATGCGGTACACGGGTGTCACGACCTCGGGTGTCGGCGTGCGCGATGCGAATACGTCGGCCATCGCGTCGATGATCGCCGCATCGACGAACGGCTGATCACCCTGCACGTTGATGACGATGTCGGCATCGAACCGGTCGCACACCGACGCGATGCGTTCGCTGCCCGACGTGCAATCGGGTGACGTCATGAGCGCGTCGTAGCCCCATGTGCGTGCAGCGGTGACGAGTTCGTCGGAATCGGTGCACAACACGACACGGTGCACACGTTGCGCACGCGCCGAGCCGTCAAGTACGCGCTTCAACATCGGTTCGCCACCAATGTCGGCGAGCACCTTGTTCGCCAAACGCGAACTCTCGAGTCGCGCCGGAACCGCGACGAGGAACTTCAAGCGGGTCGCGTCCGTGTCAGCAACGGCCGCCGGCAACCGCCGGAATGATCGACACCGTCTGACCGGAGAGCACCTCGGTGTCGAGACCCTTCAGGTAACGCACGTCGTCGTCAGCGACGAAGACGTTGACGAACTTGTGCAGGTTGCCCTGCTCGTCGAGCAGCCGTGCGGCAAAACCGGGGTGGGCGGCGTCGAGACCGGCGAGCACCTCGCGCAACGTGTTGCCCGACACCGAGACGGTGGATGCACCACCGGAGAGCGGTCGAAGCGTGGTGGGGATGCGAACGGTCACCGACATGAACGTCAGGCTATCGGTCGCGGCGGCGACGCAAGATGAGCTCGGTGGCGATGCGCGCACTCGCAGTCACCATCGGCAATCCTCCGCCGGGATGACTCGAGCCTCCGACGAGGTACACACCGCGCACCGCGCTCGTGTTCGTCGGACGACGGAACGCGGCGCTGCGACCGTTCGACGACGTTCCGTAAATGGCGCCGCCCGGTGCGCGGTACCGCGCGGCGATGTCGCGCGGACCGATCGTTTCGACGAACCGTGCCCGCGCACGCAGATCGGGACCGACCGATGCAAGATGATCGAGCAACCGATCTCCGTACGTGTCGGTGTCGACGTTTGCGTCGGCCGGTGCATTGACGAGCAGGAACCAGTTCTCGCATCCCGCCGGTGCCTGCGACGAATCGGTCACCGACGACACGCACGCATACACGGTCGGATCAGCGGGTACGCGACCCGCGGCGAGGTCGGCGAATTCGCGGGCGTAGTCGCGCGAGAACCACACGTTGTGGTGGGCGACGAGCGGTGTCGTTCCCTCGACGCCGACGAGAACGACGATGCCGCTCGTCGAGCGACCCGCCTTGCGCACCCGCTCGACTTGCTTGGGCTGCGGCAGGAGATCACCGTAGAGATGCTCGGCATCGACGTTGGCGACGACGACCCGCGCATCGATGCGCTCACCTGCAGTCGTGACTACACCAACGGCGCGACGACGACGCGTGACGATCGACGACACCTCGACTCCGCTGCGCAGCTGCACACCGATGCGTCGTGCCACCGCGACGACTGCGTCGCGCAACGCACCGATCCCGCCTGTGACGTACCACGACCCGTGATCGGCCTCCACCGCGGCGATGCACGCCAGCGTCGCGGGTGCCTCGTACGGCGACGATCCGCTGTACGTCGCGTAACGTCCGGCCCACTGGCGCAACCGCGGATCATCGAACGTCTTCGCGGCTGCATCCGACAGGGTGCGCATCGCATCAATACCGAGAAAGTCCCGAGGCGAGCGCATGCGGCGCAACAAGCCCAATCGTCCGCGCATCTCGCCGGCGAGGAACGTGCGCTCGCTGATCTCCCAAATACGTCGCGCCTTCTTCAGGAACCCGAGATACTGCGCGCCCGCGCCCGGGCTCATCGCCTCGATCGCTTCTGCAGTGGCGAGCGGGTCGTCATGAAATGCAACGGCCGAATGATCGGGCCAGAAGTACCGGAACGGCTGTGCCAGCCGAACGAGGTCGATCTCGTCGCTCAGCGACGTTCCCGCGAGGCGCAGCGTGTCGTCGATGTACCGCGGCAGCGTGAGCAACGAGGGTCCGAGATCGAACGTGAACCCGTCGCGTTCGTACGTCGCCACCTTTCCGCCGAATGATTCGTTGCGTTCGAGCACGACGACGTCGCGTCCCGCGGCGCGGAGGCGGATTGCCGCCATGAGCCCGCCGAATCCCGATCCGATGACGACGACGTCGCTCACGGCAACGGCTCCCGTCGGCGCGGACGCCACGACAACAGTGCAGGCACACCCATTCCGATGCCGCCGACGACGGCAACGAACCTGTCGTCGAAGAAGAACGCGAATCCGATCGTCGACAGCACCCACAGCACCGAGTACGTGACGACGAGCAGCGACGACCCGAAGCGCGACCGTTCGACGTGTCGCCACGTGGCGACGGCGACGATGCTCGCGACGACGACTCCCGTGGCGAACCAGCCGACGAAGTTCGTCAACGGAATGTTGCGGTACGACGGATCGGCGGGCTGCCACGTCCAGTAGCCCTCACCGACCATCTGCGGATCGAGGAAGAGATCCCACGCCGTGATGCTCCACGCGATGACGGCGATCTTCACGGGAAGATTCGTCGTGACCCTGTTGCCCACCGCCCAACTGCACCACGTGATCGCCACCCACGCCAGCGGCACTATGGCGGGCACGCCGGCGACCTGCGGCCACAGCCGCGATTCGTAGTCGTACTCGCCGAACGGAACCCCCGTCGTGTGGCCGACGAGTTCGACGACGAACGTGAAGGCGGCGACGGCGAGCGATGCGATCGATGCGCGGAAGACACCGACGGTCGCCATCGCGGCGGTCACGGTGCTTGCGCACAGTGCAACGACGACGATGTGCGCGAGGAACAATCGCTCATTTCCGGCTTGCGGAAACAGCGGCGTCGAGATCATGGCGATGACCACGATGACGAAGGTCGTCAGCGCCGTGCGCGAGCGAGGCACGTTCAGCTCCGCGGCGAAAGCAGCAGTCGCGCGACCATGAGCGCCTTGCTGCGCGTCGGCACCGATGCGCGTCGCGTGAACACGCCGTAGTTCTGCGCCTCGATGCGCTCGAGGATCCGCCCGTACAACACCCGTGCGGCGCGGATGGAGCGCGCCGATCGCCCCGGCAACATGTTGATTCCGAGATCCGCCGACCGGTACAGCTCGCGACAACGATCGATCTCGAAGCGCATGAGCGCGACGAATTCCGGCGTCACCGCGCGCTTCGACAGGTCGACGCCGAAGCGGCGCACGTCTTCCTGCGGAACGTACACGCGACCACGATCGAGGTCTTCATTGATGTCACGGAGGAAGTTCGTGAGCTGAAAGGCGTTGCCGAGGTCGCGGGCATGTCGCAACGCTTGCGGCGACGTCGGCTCGAGGATCGGCAGCATCATCTCGCCGATGACGGCAGCCGAACCGTCCATGTACACGAGCAGGTCGTCCCACGTTTCGTATTTTTCGACGGTGAGATCCATCGTCATGCTGCGCAGGAAACGGCGGAAGCAATTCGGATCGATCGAAAAGCGACGCACCGTGTCGACCACCGCCATGAGCACGGGGTCGTCGGATCGCCCGGCGGCGAGGTCACGGAAGAACCGTTCGCCGAACGAGGCCAGCGCAGCGGCTCGCTCGCTCACCGGCACCGGGCCGAGATCGTCGACGATGTCGTCGGCGTACCGACAGAACCCGTACAACGCGTGCACGTGCGGACGCTTGTCGGGAGGCAGCACCTTGGTTGCCCAGTAATACGTGGTGCCGTGGCGACGGTTGAAGTCGCGGCACAACTCGTACGACTCCTCCATCGTCACGGGATGCTTCGGCAACAGGTGCGTCGTCGGTGTCGGCGCGCGCTTCGTCATTGCGACGTCACCGCCCGGCGGCGATGTCGGCGACGCGATGCGCGGCGAGCTTGCCCGACACGAGCACCATCGGTACACCGACACCCGGTACCGTGGACGAACCCGTGAAGACGAGACCGGGCACCCGCTTGTCGACGTTGTTCGGACGGAACGGTCCCGTTTGACGGAAGGTGTGCGCAAGCGCGAACGGCGTGCCGCGTTCCATGCCGAGCGCCTCCCAATCGACGGGGTCGTACACCCGCTCGAGCACGACGTCGGTCGGGTATCCGAGCGACGCAACGCGCTGGCGAATGTCACCCATGATCCGGTCGCGCTCGCGCGACCAGTCGATGCGACCGTCGAGGTTCGGCGTGGGTTCGAGCACGTACAACGACGAGTGACCCTCCGGTGCAAGACCGACGGTGTCGAGAGAGTGCAACGTAACGAGGATCGACGGATCGGGCATCCGTACGCCGTCGTCGATGAGTGCCTTGAACGCACCGTTCCAGTCGGCACCGAAGTGGATGTTGTGGTGGGCCGCCTGCGGCGGTGGCGTTCCGCGCACACCCGCCACCCACAGAACGCAACTCGGGCTGTACTTGCCCTTGCGCGCGGCGCGCGGTGCGTCGACTCCTCCGAGCAACGTGCGGTAGGCGACGGGGAGATCGACGTTGCACACGACGACGTCGGCGGGCAAACGGACGCTGCCACCCAACTCGACTCCGGTCACCGCGCCGCTCGATCCGGTGCTGCGCAGGATGCGTGTGACAGGTGCGTTGTAGCGAATCTGCACCCCCGCCTTCGTCACCGCCTGTGCGAGACCGGTCGCCATTGCGTGCATGCCGCCCTCGGGGAAATACACGCCCTCGACCGAATCCATGTACGTGATCACCGCGTACAGCGACAACGCTTCGTACGGTGCGAGTCCGGCGTACATCGCCTGGAAGCTGAAGATGCGCTGCAGGCGTTCGTCGCGGAAGAAGCTCGCGATCTTGTGGTCGAGTTTGCGGAATGCGCCCATCTTCACGAGAGACAGCGCGGCCTTCCACGGCTTGATGAGATCGATCGGCGAGTTGAAGTTGACGTCGATGAACGACGACATCTCGGCCGCGTACAACTTCTCCAACCACGCGCAGAACCGGATGAAGCTCTCACCCTCGCGTGCATCGGAAAAGCGGGTGATCTCCGCGGCCATTTCCTCGCGACCGTGGCGCACCATGAGTTCGCTGCCGTCGGCGTACACGGCGCGGTACATCGGATCGACCTTCTTGATGGTCACGTACGACGCCATGTCGGCACCGGCGGCATTGAACGCTTCCTCGAGCAGGTTCGGCATCGTGAGCACCGTCGGTCCGTTGTCGAGACGGAATCCCTGCGCTTCGATGATTCCGGCGCGACCGCCCGGGTGCGCATCACGTTCGACGATGGTGACGTCGTGTCCCTGACGCGAAAGATGTGCGGCAGCCGAAAGACCGCCGAGGCCGGCA
Source organism: Ilumatobacteraceae bacterium (assembly GCA_044340075.1). GTDB lineage: Bacteria > Actinomycetota > Acidimicrobiia > Acidimicrobiales > Ilumatobacteraceae > F1-60-MAGs027. Next base: position 17,741 of record JBIIUH010000007.1, read on the forward strand.
CCGATGACTACGACGCGCATCACACGCTCCTTTGCGCCACGAAGTTGGCAAGATTGACGAGTGCCGTTCGCGCATCGGTGGTGACCGGTGCGGCATCGATCGCGGCGATCGCCTGCGTCGTCAGCCGGTCGATCGTCGATTCCATTTCATCGAGGGCACCGGTGGCGCGAATCACCGCCTGCACCTCGGCAACCTCGGCGTCGGTGAGCGGTCCCGAACCGACGCGGTCGAGTACGCGGCGCTGCGCGGCGTCGGCGCGCGCAACGGCAATCGCCATGAGCGGGGTCGGCTTGCCCTCGCGCAAGTCGTCACCGACGGGCTTGCCCGTCACCGCCGGATCTCCGAATGCACCCATGACGTCGTCGCGCATCTGGAATGCATCGCCGAGCGGCAGACCGTACGCCGAGAACGCATCGAGCAGCGCATCGGCGCCGGTCGGCTGTGCGAGTAGTGCACCGAGATGCAAGGGGCGCTCGATCGTGTACTTGCCGCTCTTGTAGCGACAGATTCGTTCGGCCTTCACGCGACTGCGTTCGGTGCGCGCCGAACCGAGCATGTCGAGGTACTGGCCGACGTTGAGTTCGATGCGCAGTTCGTTCCACATCGACCACACCTGCGCCGGTGATCCGACGAGCATCGCATCGGCGTACACGAACGCGAGGTCACCGACGAGAATCGCCACCCCGTCACCGAAGCGGCGCGCATCACCGGCGAGCCGGTCGCTCGTGTGCAATTCGCGATGCACCTCGTGTGTCGTGCGCTCGCCGCGGCGTGTGAGCGAGCCGTCCATGATGTCGTCGTGGAACAGCGCGAAGGCGTGCATCAATTCGAATGCGGCCCCCGCGTCGACGACGCGCGGATCGCCCGCATCACCGCCCGCGCCGACGAAACCCCAGTGGGTGAATGCGGGGCGCAGCCGCTTGCCGCCGGCGAGCACCATGCGCTCGAGCTCGGCGACGAGCACTTCCGTGTCGGGATCGAGCGCCGTCCAGCGCACCCGCTCGCCGGCGAGGAACTCGCGCAGCCGCCCATCCACTCGCGCCGCGATCTCACGCAGTGAGGTCGGCGCAGAAATCACACGGTCAGACTACGACTCCGCGTCATTCGTCTTCCACGTCTGCAACCACTTGCTCGACGTGCAGTTTCGCCGCGGCGATGCGGTCGCGACACACCTTCACGAGTTCGGCTGCACGCTTCACCCGCTCGGCGAGAACGTCGACGTCGACGTCGGTCCCCTCGATGTCCTCGAGGATTTCCTCGAGTTCGGCGAGTGCCGCCTCGTAACCGATTTCGTCGCCCTTCGGCGCTTTTTTCGTCGATTTTTCCGTCGCCATGTGCTCGACCCTATTCGCTCGGTGTTCCGGCTGAATCGACGTCCACCACGGTGCTCGTCACCGTTCCGGTCGCAACGCGAGTCGTCAGGACGTCCCCTGCGCGCAACGCGGCGACGTCGCGCACCGCACGACCGGACGCATCGGTCGTGATGCTCCATCCCCGACCGAGCATCGTTTGCGGGTCAAGTAGCCGCACACGTGCGGCATGAGTATCGATGAGCGCTGCTGCCTGCTCGAGTCGGTGCGAACCGGCGCGCTTCAGTCGGTTGACGTTCACCGCCATGCGCCGTTCCGATGCGCCGAGTGCACCGAGAACCACACTACGCAGCGACGTCGACGTCGTGTCGAGCTCGGCCAGTGCGAGATCGAGCGAGTCGTTCGCTTCGCGCGCGATTCGCGTCCACGCTTCGTCCACCTCGACGAGAAACTCCTCGACACGGCGGATGAGTGCAACTGCACAGAACGTCGGAGTCTTGTGGTGCTCGTGGGCGACCTCGTCGGCGACGCTGAGGTCGATCTCGTGCCCGATGCCGGTGATCACCGGGTGGGCGCATCGGGCGATCGCCACGGCGATGCGTTCGTCGTCGAAGGTGGCGAGTTCGTTCTTCGCACCGCCGCCGCGCACGATCATCACGACGTCGATGTCGTCGCGCAGGCTCGCCGTACGAACGGCGTCGGCGACCATCTGTGCCGCCTCGTCACCCTGCACCCGCACGTCGTACTCGAAGATCCGGAAACCGAGCTGCGACTGGATGAACGTCTTCATGACGTCGGCGTGTGCCGCGGTACCGCGACTCGTCACGAGTGCGATGCGCATCGGGACCCGTCGCAACTCGAGCTGCCGGTTGAGATCGAACAACCCCTCTTCGCGCAATTTGCGCAGTAGCGCATCGCGCTTGCCCAAGAGTTCGCCGAGCGAGTGGCGCGGGTCGATGTCGTCGAGCGACACGCTGAACGAACCGCGCACCTTGTAGATGTTCGGTGTGCACCGCAGCCGCACCTGCAGACCGTCGGCGAGCACGAGACCATGCCGTGTGAGCTTCGGGGTGAGCTGGGCCTGCTTGCCGCGCCAGTAGTTGACGTTGAGCACGCATCGGCGGCCCTCGTCGTCCTCTTCGATGAGCGAGAAGTACGTGTGCCCCGACCGCGTCGGCTTGAAGTCGGCGATTTCGCCCTGCACCCACGCCCCGCGCAACTCGCGGGTGAGCACGCCCTGCACCTCGTCGAGGTATTCCGTTACCGAATAGGTGAGTTCGCCGTCTGCTTCTTCATCGGCGTCGTCGTCTTCGTCCTCGTCGTCCCACACGTCGTCAAGGTCGTCGGCGGACATGGCAGTGGGCCAAATCTAGGCTGAGGTGGTGCACCGCCGACTCGTCGCCCTGTTTCTCACAATCACCATCGTCGTCACTGCATGCGGCAGCGCGGTCGTCCTCGAAACGTCCGACGACACGGCACCCCTCGACGAGTCGACGACGACGTTGCCGCAACGCGACTACGCCATCGAGTGGTCGCCGTGCCCGGACGACGAGGAGCTCGACTGCGGTCGCCTCGCCGTGCCGTATGACTACGCACAACCCGATCTCGGCGACTTCTCGTTGTACGTTGTGCGTCGCCCGGCAGCCGACCCGGTACAGCGCATCGGGTCGATGCTCGTCAACCCGGGCGGTCCCGGCTTCGGTGGCAGCGACGTCGCGGCGAATGCGTTCTTCTACTTCAGCCCGGAACTTCTCAATCGCTTCGACATCATCGGTTGGGATCCGCGCGGCACCGGCAAGTCGACGCCGGCGATCGATTGCATCGACGACTACGACAAGTACTTCGGTGTCGACTCACCACCGAACGACGAGGCTGCGACTCTGGCACTCGTCGATCTCACCCGTGAGTACGTCGACGCGTGCGTCGAGCGCAGCGGCGCGATCCTCCCGTACGTGTCCACTGTCGCGTCGGCGACCGACATGGACTCGCTGCGCCGTGCCCTCGGCGAGGAGAAGATCACGTACTTCGGCTTCTCGTACGGATCCGAACTCGGGGCGACCTGGCTGAGTCTGTTCCCCGACACCGTGCGCGCCGCCGTTCTCGACGGGGCCACCGACTTCAACTCGACGTCGTTCGATCAGTCGCTCGCGCAGTTGAAGGGATTCGAAAGCCAGCTCGATGCATTCTTCGCCACCTGCGCCAAGCGGGGCGTGTCGTGCCCGATCTTCAACGGCGGTGACCCGGGGGCTTTCTTCGACGAGCTCTCCCTGCAGATCGACGCCGAACCGCTCATCGTGCGCGCCGACCGCACACCGGTGACGCAGGGTGTGTTCTATACGGCGGTCGCGCAGGCGCTGTACTCGTCGACGTACTGGTCGATGCTCGAGCGCGCACTTGCCGACGCCGCAAAGGGTGACGGTTCGGGCCTTCTTTCTCTCTACGACGAGTACATGCAGTGCGACGGTGACGGTCGGTGCGACGACACGCTCGAAGCGTTCATGGCCATTTCATGTCTCGACGATCCGGGTGCCGAATCGGTCGAGGAAGTGAACGCCAATCTTCCGATCTACGCCGCTGCCGCGAAGCGACTCGGTGAAGGCTGGGGTTACGGCTACACGTGTGCGCTGTGGCCCGAGCGCGCTGCGCAGCGACCGACGCTGAACGGCGCGGGTGCCCCGCCCGTCGTCGTCATCGGCACGACGGGTGATGCGGCGACTCCGCTCGACAGCACGCGCAAGGCTGCGGCGGCGCTGCAGAGCGGCGTGCTCGTGATCGTCGACGCGGCACAACACACGGGGTACGGCGCAAACGCGTGCATCATCGAGGTGACCGACACGTACCTCACGACGCTCACCGTTCCGCGCAACGAACTGCTCTGCGCGAACTGACGACGGTACGTCACGCGACGCAGCCGCAATGGCGGAAGGGGTGGGATTTGAACCCACGGTGGGCACAAACCCACAACGGTTTTCGAGACCGTCCCATTCGGCCGCTCTGGCACCCTTCCGTCCGGGAAGGCTATCGGTCGACTTTGCGATGCATCGCGAAAAACTCGGAAAGTAGTCGCGAGCTTTCCTCGGCGAGAACGCCGTGCCTGACGTCGACTTCGTGATTGAGTCGCGGATCCGCGGCGACGTTGTACAACGTTCCCGTTGCACCGCCTTTCGGGTCCGGCGCACCGAACACGACTCTGTCGATGCGCGACTGTTGCATCGCCCCGGCGCACATCACGCACGGTTCGAGAGTGACGTACAAGGTGCACCCGTCGAGACGCCATCCACCGACGGCGTCTGCTGCCGCGCGCAAGGCGAGCACCTCGGCATGAGCGGTGGGATCGCCGCGCAGTTCGCGCTCGTTGTGCGCGCGGGCAATGACACGACCCTCGCGAACGACGACTGCACCGACGGGAACGTCACCGTGACTTGCCGCGGCCCGCGCCTGCTCGAGTGCCTCACGCATCGCCGTTTCGTCGTTCACGGTCCCCACAGTACGTGTGCTGACGGGATGGTCCCGGCCCGATCGGTACGATGAAACCCGTGACTGCTGGCGCATCGGCACCGGTGCAGATTCTCGATTGCACCCTGCGCGACGGCGGCTATTACAACGACTGGGACTACGCGTTCGACCTCGTGTCGCGTTACGTCGAGGCAATGGCAGCGGCGCGAATCGACGTGTGCGAACTCGGGTTCCGCACGCTTGCCACCGACAAGTACCTCGGCGCAACTGCCTTCACCACCGACGAGTTCATCGACGCCGTGAATGTGCCCGCGTCGCTGCAACTCGCCGTCATGCTCAACGCGAAGGAGATCAACGCTGCGGCCGATCCGCGCGTGACCTTGCGTCGCCACTTCGCACCCCGTTCGCGCTCGAAGGTCTCGCTCGTGCGCATCGCTGCAACGGTGAACGAGGTCGACGCACTCGGCCCCGCCATCGACGAACTGCGCGACCTCGGCTACGACGTCGCCCTCAACCTCATGCAAGTGACCGACCGCCCGCTCGCCGACGTCACTGCGTTCGGGCGCAAGGCGAAGTCGTTCGGCAGCAAGTACGCGTACGTTGCCGACTCGTTCGGTTCGCTGCGCCCGAGTGGCGTGCGACCGATCATCTCCGCTCTCATCGACGGCTTCGGGCCCGAGGTCGGTTGCCACCTCCACGACAACATGTCGTATGCGCTCGCAAACACGATGGAAGCGGTTAACGCGGGAGTCGTCATCGCCGATGCCACCGTGCAGGGCATGGGCCGCGGTCCCGGCAACGTGCGCACCGAATACCTCGTCATGGAACTCGCCGCGCTCGGGCGCACCAACGCCGTCGTCGCCCCGCTCGTCAACCTCGTCGAACGCGACTTCGCCGAGCTCCGCCGCACCTACGAATGGGGTTCGAACCTCTACTACTTCATGTCGGCGAACCGCTCCATCCACCCGACGTACGTCATGGAACTCACGAAGGACGATCGCTACTCGCCGACCGAGATCGTCGGCGCACTCGACAAACTCGGCGAACGGGGTGCGTCGAACTTCGACATCCGCCGTCTCACCGAAGCGGTCGAAGGTTCGTCGTTGCGGTACCCGGGTGGAGCCAACGTCGCCGGCTGGTGCAGCGCCCGCGAAGTTCTCCTCGTCGGCAACGGTCCCGAAGCGCGCGCCAAGCGCGCCGAGATCGAGATGTTCATTCGTCGCCACTCGCCGTTCGTCGTCGGGCTCAACGCCCACGTCCCGATCGACCCGTCCCTGCTCGACGCCGTCGTCGTCTGCCACCCCGAGCGCGCCGTCATGGATGCCGTTGCTCTTTCCGAGTTGAACTGCGAAGTCGTGGCACCGGCCGCTCTCCTGCGCGAACTCGGCATCACGGTGAAGACACTGCGCGACGTCGGCGTGAGCGTCGAACAGAACGCGATGACGATGAACGAACATGGCGTCGTCATCCCCCAACCCGTCGTCGCCGGTTACGCACTCGCGCTCGCCCGGCACGGCGACGCCAAGCGCATCTGGCTCGCCGGTCTCGACGGCTACGCCGAGGGTGACACGCGCCAAGCGATGATGCTCGACACGCTGCGCAACTTCGCCGTTCTCGCACCCGACACCGCCGTCGTCTCCATCACCCGCACTTCGTACCCGGTGCGCCAGCAGTCGATCTTCGCCCCGTGAACCTCGACGGCCTGCTCGTCGTCATCCCCGCCCGGTACGCATCGACGCGTTTCCCCGGCAAGGCCCTTGCCGACCTCGGTGGCCGCAGCGTCATCGACCGCTGCTACTCGCAGGTTCTGCAGGTGTTCCCCCGTGCACAGATCGTGGTCGCCACCGACGACGATCGCATTGCCGATGTCTGTCGCGGGTTGTCGATGGACGTCGAGATGACGAGCGATGCATGCCTCACCGGCACCGATCGCGTCGCCGAAGTTGCCCGCCGTCGCTCCGCCGAGTGGTACGTGAACGTGCAGGGCGACGAGCCGTTCCTCGATCCCGATGCGTTGCGCACTCTCGTGCGTTCCCTTGCCGATCAAGGGTCCGATGTCGCGGTCGTCAACGCATACTCGCCGATTACGTCCGAGGAGGACTTTCGCAGCGTCACCGTGCCGAAGGTCGTCATGGACGTCTCGAAGCGCCTGCTGTACATGAGTCGTGGTGCCATACCCACGACGAAAGCGCTCGAGTTCCGTGGAGCGCAGCGGCAAATCGGCATGTACGCATTCCGCGGTGATGCACTGGCTCGGTTCGCTGCACACGGAACCAAGACGGCACTCGAGCAACTCGAGGACATCGAGATTCTCCGTTTCGTCGAGCTCGGCATGACGGTGCACATGATCGAAGTGCCGTCGGTCGGTATCGCGATCGACACGCCCGACGATCTCGAGCGCGCCCGGGTTTACCTCGCGTCGCTGCGCTGATCAACGAGTCGTTCGATCAATGCCCGCCAGCGGGGCAGGCCCGGATCGATGACGAACCACCGTCCGATATCGGGCCCCGGCTGCGTCGTGCTCGCTGTCGATGTTGACTCCGACGACCGGGTAGACATCCACCCGATCGCTTCAGTCGCATTTGTCGCGATGTAATACGTGTCATCTGCGGTGAGCGGGTTCGTCGAGAAGGCACCCGGCGCGACGATGCTGCAGGTGGGAACACCCGCCAGGTAGCTGTCGAGCGGTGCCGCAGTGGCCGCAAGAATCACCCCGCGCACCCGCGGGAACAGTGCATCGAGAGCGTCGCTGACAACGGTGACGTTGGCTCGGTTGTCTCCGGCAACTGCGCATTGTGGATGCCACTTCACCCACAGGTTCATCGGTGAAGACAACGCACTATTCGCCGCGACGATTGCGTCGAACAGGCGCGACGACTCTTCGCAATCGGCACCACCGATGAACAGCACCGGTGCATCCGGGTCGGTGGTTCGGGTGACTGCCCGGGCGAGGTGCTGGTAACGCAAAGCTTCCGCAACGTGAACCGCAGATCCGGTTCGACGAATCTCTGCTTCGTCGTGAGCGCCGTGCACCACCACATGCTGAGTACTCACACTCGTCAGCGCAGTGAGAGCACGTACGTCCCACGGCTTCACGATCGTATGCAAGTAGGAGATGCACGTCACGTTCCGTGCCCCGCACTCGTTGATCAGCAGTGTTTCCCAGCCCTGTCCCTCGAACGGATGGATGATGACCGCATCACGGCGCACGGTCGCGACTGCGCGGCGCAGCGCATGGTCGAGCAACATCGTGCGCATCGCCACCGTTCCGTGCACGCTGCGCACGTAATCGTTGGCCAACAAGCGTGCGATCGTGTGCACGTCGGCATCGCTGGCTGCACCGACGACTTCGCTCCACCGCGGGGCGCGCCGCTGCAGCGTCCACCAACTCCGCACCGCACTGAGCACGACCGATGGAGTGACGAATTGGCGAACGAAATCATGCGCGGGGTCACCGATGACCGCTTGCATCCACGCCCGTTCGTCAGTGGTCACCGATGTCGGCGTACCGCTCGATGTGAGGTGCAACCACTCGACGCTGCGGTGATCGCTGCGCACTACCTCCGACAACTTCCCGAAATACGGCGATACATACGGCGTTGCAGTCAGAGATCGTGTCGCGTAATCGACGAAGATGAAGTCTGCGGTGCTCGCGCGCCGAGACACTCGCGAATCGCGCTTACGGAGAACCTGCACCAAGGAACGCACTGCGTACCCCAGTGCTTCGACGCGCGCACGGCGGATCGATTTTGTCTTTCGCGATATCGCGGCGTGCCCGGTTGCCAGTGCAGTGACTCGAGCGAAAAAGTCTTCGTCCCCCCACAAACTGCTCTCGCGCAATGAACTCGCCGCCCATGCGTCGATTCCATCGACGGTGAGCAGGTTGGCAACCGTGGAACCGCCGATCTCCGCCCGACCGAGCGATGCAATCGCGGCAACGTACCGATCCGTGAGTTCGCGCCGACGACGTTCGCAGTCGGCAACGACGTGCGGTGGGTGCGCGCTCACCGGCCTCGCGCCCACTCGACGAACCCCGCCACACCGTCGCGAAGCGCGATACGGGGTTCCCACCCGAGCGCCCCACGTGCGCGGGAAATGTCGGCGTAGATGCCGAGTTGATCTCCCGGGGTTCCCACCGCCTCGCGCACCTGCGTTCCCGGAATCTGCTCGACGATGATGTCGAGCAGTTCTCGCACGGTGGTTCGCACACCCGTCGCCACGTTCACGACGTCGTTGAGCGGCTCCTTCTCGCACAGCGCCGCCATCCACGCGGCGACGACGTCATCGACATGGACGAAGTCGCGGAACCGATCGAGACCTCCGCGCACTTCAATGACCCCGCTACGCAGAGCCATGGCGACGTAAATGCTGACCATTCCCTGGCGGAGGTTGTCGAGGTTCTGACCGGGCCCGTACACGTTGAACATTCGCATTGCCGTGTACGGCACGTCGTTGCGGAACACGTGCAGGTACTGCTCGGCGGCAAGCTTGCCGATCCCGTAACACGACTTCGGCCGGGCAACGGTCGATTCAGTGGTCGGCGCATCGGCAACGTCTCCGTAAACCGACATCGAACTAGCGGCGACGATCCGCCGTGCACCCGACTCGCGTGCATAGCGCAGCAAGTTGAGCGTCGACACGGTGTTGCGTTCGAGATCTCCCACCGGGTTGTCGAAGCTCATCTCTCCCGATGACTGGCCGGCGAGATGGGCAATCGCATCCACTTTGCCGGGCAGACTCGACAGGGCATCGGCACTCGCGAGATCTGCGGCAATGAATTCGACGCCTGCAGGAACGGTTTCGCGCCTACCGGCCGACAGGTCGTCGACACCAATGACTCGATGACCTCGCTGCAGCAACGAGTCGGCGAGATGCGACCCGATGAATCCGGCAACACCGGTCACCATGTACGTCGCTGCAGGTGCCATCGGTACCGTCCAGTTTCACACGTCCGACGCGGACGCAACGTTGATGTTCTGGCGGAGGGGGTGGGATTCGAACCCACGGAGGCTTTCACCTCACGCGCTTTCCAAGCGCGCCGATTCGGCCGCTCTCGCACCCCTCCTCGGTCGTCGTGGATCGTCGTGACAACGGATCCCGTCGAGCGCTTCGACGCTATCGGGTGCGGGAATTCGACTTTCGCGGGTACGGTGGGTCGCGCCGTCGAGTGAGGTGGCGGTCGGGTCCTGTGCAACGGACACCCGAGAATCAGGTCAGGGCCGGAAGGCAGCAGCCTTCATCGGAGATGTCCGGGTGCCGCAGACCGCCTGACCGTCACTTCAGTCGACGGTCCAATGTGCGACAGCACCGACGTCAACCGATATGACGAGCGTCGACAGTGCGAGAAACGTGCGAACGTCGTGTGCCGCCGTACTCAGTGAACGAACGAGTCTTTCCCCGCCGCGAATCGACAAACCATCCGACTGCCATTGGTCGACACTCAGCGGGATGTCGTCAATGCTGCCGTAGCGCGAAAGTACTGCTTGCGCACTCTTTTGTCCCCAACCTGCCACTCCCGGGAATCCGTCTGCTTGGTCACCGACGAGTGCGAGATAGTCGGGTATCGACCGAGGTGGAAGCCCGATCTTCTCAACGACGGCCTTCTCGTCGATGACTGATCCGGAGCGTCGGTCCACCTGCACTACACGACGACCCGACACACATTGACCGAGATCCTTGTCCGGACTGTAAATGCGGACTTGATGAACCGTGGGGTCTTGCGTCGCGACCCGTACAGCCGATGCAAGTGCATCATCGGCTTCGAAATCCACCATGGGCCAGACGGTGACACCCAATTCCTCGAGTCTCTCTTCGAGAACCGGAATTTGCTCCAGGATTTCCGGCTCCATACCTTCGCTGGTCTTGTACCCGTCGTATAGATCATTGCGAAAGCTCTCAATCACATGATCGGTCGCCACACCGACAGGTCCGGTGCCTTCGCCGATGAGTCTTCGTGTCGATGCGAGCACTCCGTCGACGGCGGCATGTTTCTTCGACGAATGTCGTGCTTGTCCGTAGTACTGGCGGTACAACTCGTAGGTTCCGTCGACGAGATGAACGATCACGTCATCCACTGTACGTCTGTGAGCCGACGCACAAGATCGTCACAACGGCTGATGAAGTCAACCACGGTACGAATGCAACGTGTCGTTGTCGTCGTACGGCAGCCGTCATGGCTGCCCCGATCGAAGCCCCGATCAACCATGCGGGGATTACAGCGACGTCGAACCAGCCCACGAACAGAGCGAGTACCGGTGCAAGGAGTACGTCACCGAATCCGAGAGATTCTTTTCGACGGAGATGAAGGAGAAGGAATGCACCGCCCACTAGTGCTGCCGCCACCGGCACGAGTGACCACAGGCGACTCGATGCGAGCAACGCAATCACGATGACACTTGCCATCGCGTACGTGACGAGTCGAGAGACGTGTCGAGTTCGTGCATCGCTGTCAGCTTGATACGCACTGCCGACGGTGAGCACCAACATGATGAGCCGATCCGCAGTGTCAGAAAAACGAAACCAAGTAAGGACGAGCGCAATGCTCGCGACAACCGTTACGGCCCAACGTGACCGAGGCATGACTGCAGTGTGTGCAGTTACTCCTGCACGAGTTCGATGAGGGTTCCGAACGATCCCTTCGGATGGATAAAGGCTACCGTCGTGCCGCGCGAACCGGGCCGCGGAGCGGAGTCGATCGCTGTTGCACCCGCGGCGATCATCGCGTCGAGTGCCACCTGGCAGTCATCGACCCGATAGCCGATGTGATGAAGTCCTTCACCGCGCTTCTCGAGGGCCTTCGCCACCGGTGAGTCGGGCCGGGTAGGTGTGAGCAACTGGACGTAACTCTCGGCAACCTTCAGAAGGGCTTCTTCGACGCCGTCACGCTCGACGATTTCGCGATGATCGACCGTCGCGCCGAACGCACGCTCGTAGTAGTCGATGGCAGCTTCCAGGTCCTTGACGGCGATGGCCACGTGGTCAATCTCGGTGAGGATCATCGTTGACTCCTTGTAATCGGTGAGTATGCGAATCGGGTGCTCCGACGTGAACCGGCCGGTGTAGCAACCAGACCGCACGCCGCCGGATTGAGCCGGTGCGCGACTGAAAGGTTACGCTCCGAATGCACGTCTTGGAGGTGTGAGATGTCAGGCTCCTACATCGTTGCGGGTGCTCGCACCCCGATCGGCAAGTTGAGCGGTGCGTTGTCCGGGTTCTCCGCGGCCGAGCTGGGTGGTGTCGCCATCGCCGAGGCGCTGAAGCGGGCGGGGGTTGCACCCGATGCCGTCGACCATGTCGTCGTCGGCCAGGTGCTCATGGCCGGTCAGGGTCAGGTACCCGCGCGCCAAGCCGCCGTGAAGGCGGGGATTCCGATGAACGTCCCCAGCGTGAACGTGAACAAGGTGTGTCTGTCGGGACTCAACTCCATTTTCATTGCCCACCAGATGGTGTCGAGCGGCGAGGCCGACATCGTCGTCGCCGCGGGCATGGAATCTATGACGAATGCGCCGTACATCGCGGCCGGCGCACGAGGTGGTTTCCGTTACGGCAACACCGAGCTCGCCGATGCGATCATCAAGGACGGCCTGTGGTGCGCGTTCGATGCATGCCTCATGGGCCTCGGCACCGAGCGTTACGTCGCCGGCGGAATCTCGCGTGAAGAACAAGATCGCGCCGCGATGATCAGCCATCAGCGTGCTGCCGCAGCTGCGGCGAAGTTTGCCGCTGAAATCGCACCCGTCACCATTCCGCAGCGCAAGGGTGACCCCGTCGTCGTATCGAGCGACGAAGGCGTACGCGCTGCGACGACGATGGACTCACTCGGTGCACTGAAGCCCGCATTCGACAAGGCCGGAACGATCACGGCCGGCAATGCGAGCCAGATCAGCGACGGCGCGAGTGCCGTCGTCGTTGCGTCGAAGAAGGCCGTCGAAAAACTCGGTGTCACCCCGCTCGGTGAGTTCGTTTCGTACGGCATGGTGGCGGGACCCGATTCAGCGTCGCTGCTCACCCAGCCGAGTCGGGCAATCATGCGCGCGCTCGACCGGGCGAAGCTGAAGTTGTCCGATTTGTCGCTGTTCGAGATCAACGAGGCGTTCGCTGCAGTCGGCATCGCGTCGATGCGCGATCTCGGCATCAACGACGACATCGTCAACGTCAACGGCGGTGCAATCGCGCTCGGTCATCCGATCGGAATGAGTGGCAACCGTCTTGCGCTCACCCTGTTGCACGAGCTGCACCGCCGCGGGGGTGGAACGGGTGCTGCTGCGCTGTGCGGCGGTGGCGGCCAAGGTGACGCACTCATCGTGCGCACCGTTTCGTAACGTTCGCTGCGACTAGTCGCCGCTCATTTCGCGGCGACCGACGAGTGCACGACCGAGTGTGACCTCGTCGGCGAACTCGAGATCACCACCGACGGGAAGTCCCATCGCAAGCTGCGTCACTTTCACGCCCAGTGGGCGTAGCAAACGGGCGAGGTACATCGCCGTCACTTCGCCTTCCGTGTTCGGGTTGAGGCACAAGATCACCTCGGTGATTCCTTCGGGATCAAGGCGCAGCAGTAATTCGCGCACTTTCAACTGTTCGGGGCCGACTCCTTCGAGCGGATTGATCGAACCGAGGAGAACATGATACCGACCTTTGTATTCGCCGGTTCGCTCGATTGCGACAACGTCACGTGACTCCTCCACGACGCATACGGTTGACGCATCACGACGGTCGTCATCACAGATGTGGCATAACTCGGACTCCGAGAAGTTGAAGCAGCGGCCGCAGAACCGCACCGTTTGTCGGGCTTCGGTGATGACAGCCGCCAGTTTCGTGACGTCTTGAACCTCTGACTTCAACAGGTGAAAGGCGATGCGCTGCGCCGACTTCGGCCCGATGCCGGGCAGACGGGACAATGCGTCAATGAGTGCCTGAATCGGTCGCGAATATGCGGAAGCCATTACGGAGGCTGTCTACGACTCGGTCGGATCGACGACTTGTGCACCCGGAAACTCGCGGGTGATCGCATCGAGCACCGCGTCGACTCCCGAACCGCGCGACTCGTCAATCTCGACGTCTTCGTCGGGTTCGATGACCGGTTCGGAAATTGCGGCACGCGCAGGTCGTCGCGGAGCAGGTGCCGGTGCTTGAGCGCGACGTGATGATCCGACGCGGAACTTCACCGTCCAGTCGCGACCCGTCACCGCCTGAAGTTGTTGGTGCACCTGCGGCAAGTTCTCTTCGCACTTCTTCATGTGCATGTCACTCGGAACGTCGAAGGTGATCGTTCCGTCCTCTGCCGACGAGAAGTCGATCGCGCTGTACAGGGCACGTGTCGTCGAGCGCAGCGTGCCGAGTACGCGGGGCCACAGCCCCGCCATTTCGGCATCGGTAGCCGGAGTTGCGCGGGGAGTCGTCGGCGTTGGGGCGGTGACGTCAGCAGGTGCGGGTCGCGCCGATGCTGCGGGGCGAACAGGCGCCGATGATGTGATCTTCGATGCTGTCGTTGTTGTCGATGTCTTGGGGGCAGGCACCGGTGCCGACGCGGCGACGGGACGTGGGATGCCACCGGTTGAGTCTTTTGCGCGTGCGGGTGCGCCCGTCTCGAGGCGCTCGATGCGCGCAAGGAGTGCACTCATGTCGGTACTCGCCTCGGCGCTCGCCAACTTCACGAGCACGACGTCGAGCACGAGCCGCGCATCGGAGGCCCGGCGCAGTTCGATGAGTGCGTCACCGAGCACTTCGATGGCCCGCACGACCGACGCTGCGCCGTAGCGCGATGCACGATCGGCGGCTTCGCGGGCTTGTTCTTCGCCGAGTTGCACGAGATCGGGTGCCATAATCGCGAGGAACATTTCGCGCAAATAGCGCACGACGCCTTCGGTAATGCCGCGCGGATCGTGACCGAGTTGTACCGATCGGGCAACCGCGGCAAGTGCGGAGCCCGGATCGTGGTCGATGAGAGCATCGATGATGTCCTCGGGACGGATGCGATCGAGTGCTTCTCCGCCACCGGCGGCGATGAGTTCGAGCGCTGAGAGCGTGTCGCGCGCCGATCCGCCGCCCTGCTCGAGAACTTGACGCACTGCTTCGGGTGTGACGGTGAGACCCGCGTCCTTGATCACCCATTGCACGTGTTCCTCGAGTTCTCGACTCGGCAAGAGTCGGAACTGCAGGTGCTGGGTGCGACTACGGATCGTCTCGTTCACCTTCTGCGGGTCGGTGGTGGCGAGCACGAAGACGACGTGCGGCGGGGGTTCCTCAAGTGTCTTCAGAAGTGCCGCTTCGGCACCGGCAGAAAGCATGTGCACTTCGTCGAGGATGAATACCCGGTGGCGACCCGGGTTGCCCATGACGGCCCGTTCGATGAGCTCGCGCACGTTGTCGACACCGTTGTTGCTCGCAGCGTCGAGTTCGAGCACGTCGAAACTGGACCCACGCTCGATCGCCAGGCACGACTCGCATTCACAGCACGGCTCGCCGTCGACCGGTTGGGTGCAATTGAGCACCTTGGCAAGGATGCGAGCAGTGCTCGTCTTGCCCGTGCCACGGGGACCGCTGAAAAGATATGCCTGCCCCTCGCGCTCGTTGACGACGGCGTTGCGCAGAGCACGTACGACGTGCTCCTGCCCCTTCAGTTCGGAAAATCGGCGCGGCCGGTAGCGCCTGTACAAGGATTGCGTCGCCATCGCGTGCGAGCCTACTCAGCGGTGTTTGTACGACTCGGTGGACGAGTCCGTCAGGGGCAATTGGGTACCGTTGTGGAGCCTTGATGTTAAAAAAGTTCCTTGCGCGCAGTGTCGCGTCGTGCGTCGCCACGATGTCCGCATTCCTTCTCCTCGGGATCGCCCCGTCCCCTGCTTCGGCTTTGTCCGAAATCCCCAACGAGGTGATCGCAAGTAACCCCGCAAAGGGTGCGACGGTGACGGTCGTTCCGACACAAATTCAGTTGACCTTCCGCAACCCGCTCGATGCCGACGATGTGGCTGCACTCGTCGTCACGCTGAGATGTGCCGGTTCACCCGTGTCGGTGGGCAAACCCACCGTGTCGGCGAACATGACCGACGCGGTCGCGGTGCTCACCTCCATTCCACCGTCGGGTCTATGCGACGTCACATGGGTGATCAACCCGCGGTCGAACAACCTCGGCGTATTCAGCTTCACCCTGTTGTTGCCGAATTCTGCGACACCGTCGCTCGACACACCCACTGAAACGACGATCGTCGGCGAAGTCGTGCCGACGGGCGGTGCCCGTGTCGAACCGCGCTTCGGAAGCCTGCTCGGTCTCATCCGCATCGCCGAATACCTGTTCGTCGTCGCCGTGTTCGGTGGGTTGCTGTTCATCGTCATTGGATGGCCGGAAGGCGTTCTCTACGACACATCCCTTCGTTTCCTGCGCTTGTCATGGATCGGTGCAGTCGTATCGATGTACTTCGTGCTCGCGCTTTCCTCGATGCGCGCCAGCGGTGAGAGCTTCGCGGCGTCGCTCAACCTCTTTGCCTGGCCGGGAAACCTCGACAGTGGCTCGGGGATCGTGCTGCTCATCCGGTTCGCGCTCGTCGTCGGTTCGGCGTGGCTCGTCTTCCGCCCGCACAAGACGCTCGATCCCGCAACGCAGGTGCCGGCAATTCTCTACCTCCTCGCGATGACGGCGACGTACGGGCTCACCCGCGTCGGCCAGAACCTGCCATTCTTCACGTTCATCGTCGGAATGATCCACGCATGGTCGATGGGCCTGTGGCTCGGTGCACTTGCTCTTCTGTCGCGTGCCGTGCTCGCCGGCCCCGGCGAATCGGACCTCGTCGATGCCGTGCGCTATTTCGCGAAGTTCTCTGGCTCGATCATCGTCGTCACCTGCGTGACGGGTGCCTTGCAGATTTATCTCATGGACGGATCGGCGATCTTCACCACCGGGCACGGTCGTCTGAACGTTCTACAGCTCATCGTCACCGCCGCGATGATCTGGATCATGATGCTCATTCGTGCGTTCGTCACCGGACGTCTGTCGCGCGAACGCAACCTCAGCGCGAAGATGGCGTGGCGTCTGCGGCGTGCAATTTCCGTCGAGCTCGCGGTGGGAATCGTGGTGCTCGCCCTTACATCGTGGGCCGTGACGATGCGCGCGCCGAAGGCGGTCGCCACGCGCACTGCGCCGACGGCGTCGTACGTATTCCGTGAGGAACTGTCGAACGACCGCTTCACCGTCATCCTTTCGCTCACTCCCCTCACGGTGGGCACGAATGCAATGCGCGTCGAGTTGCTCGAGCCGCGCCGAATCAACAACTTCCTCATTCGCTTCACACCGCAAGCACCCGAGTACCCGGGGCTCACCCTCACCGTGCCGCTGACGCGGCCGGGGGCGGCGGTGGCACCCGTCGACGGTGGACTCACCTTCCCCGTCACCGGCGTATGGAACGTCGAGCTCACGGGAACGACGACGACGGGCGATCTCGAGCCGCTGTCGACGACGATCACGATCACCGATACTCCGGTGACGACGACCGTCGCGCCAGCCGTCACGACGGTGCCCGCGCTCGCTCCCGCAACGACCGCAACGCCCTGACCGAACCCGGGGAGCACCCCGAGCACTAGCGTTTCGGGGGTGGCTGAGAACCCGATGATCGACAAGTTGAACGAGCTCGAGGAGCGCCGCCGTCAGGCGCACAACGCGGGTTCGCCCCGCGCCGTCGAGCGCCAGCACGAAAAGGGCAAGTTGCTCGCGCGCGAACGCCTCGAGGCCCTTCTCGATCCGGACAGCTTCCACGAACTCGACCTCCTCGCCCGTCACCGCGCCCATGCGGCAGGGCTCGAGGAGCGCCCCTACACCGACGGTGTCATCACCGGCTGGGGCACGATCGACGGTCGCAAGGTGTTCGTATTCAGCCAGGACTTCACCGTGTTCGGTGGTGCGCTCGGCGAAGTGTTCGCCGAAAAGATCCACAAGCTCATGGATCTTGCGCTGAAGACCGGCGCCCCCGTCATCGGCTTGAACGACGGTGCCGGTGCGCGTATTCAAGAAGGTGTCGTGTCGCTCGCAAGTTACGGCGGCATCTTCTGGCGCAACGTGCAGTCGTCCGGTGTCGTCCCGCAGATCTCGGTCATTCTCGGCCCGTGCGCCGGCGGTGCCGTGTACTCACCGGCGATCACCGACTTCATCTTCATGGTGCGCGAGACGAGCCACATGTTCATCACCGGGCCCGACGTCGTGAAGACGGTGACCGGAGAAGACGTCACCCTCGAGGAACTCGGTGGCGCAATGAGCCATGCATCGAAGAGTGGCGTCGCGACGTTCGTGTCGGCCGACGAAAAGGCGTGTCTCGCCGACGTGCGCTACCTGCTCAGCTTCCTGCCGCAGAACAACATGTCGGAAGCGCCGGCGGTCGAGCCGACGGATGACCCGCAGCGCTCGTGCGAGTCGCTGCGCACCTTGCTGCCGCCGTCACCGAACCAGCCGTACGACATGAAGAAGCTCATCGCCGAGGTCGTCGACGACGGCGAGTTCTACGAGTACTTCCCCCACTGGGCAAAGAGCATCGTGTGCGGTTTCTCGCGACTCAACGGTCAATCCGTCGGCATCGTCGGCAACCAGCCGATGGTGCTCGCCGGTGTTCTCGACATCGAATCGAGCGAGAAAGCGGCGCGGTTCGTGCGCACCTGCGACGCGTTCAACATTCCGATCGTCACGTTCGTCGACGTGCCGGGCTTCCTGCCGGGCGTCGATCAGGAGTACGGCGGCATCATCCGCCACGGGGCGAAGTTGCTCTACGCATACTGCGAAGCCACCGTGCCGCGCATTCAGGTGATCACCCGTAAGGCGTACGGCGGTGCGTACGTTGTCATGAACTCGAAGTCGATCGGTGCCGATCTCGCATATGCCTGGCCGACCGCCGAGCTCGCCGTCATGGGGCCGCAGGGTGCCGTCGAAATCGTCTACCGCCGTGAACTTCAGCAGGCTGCCGACCCGGTCGCACGTCGCGCAGAGCTCGTTGCCGAATACACGGAGAAGTACGCCAACCCGTACGTCGCAGCCGAACGTGGATTCGTCGATGACGTCATCGACCCCGCCGACACGCGAAAGATTCTCATCGATGGTCTCGAGATGCTGAAAACGAAGCGCGAGGAATTGCCGCGGCGCAAGCACGGCAACATGCCGCTGTGAGTTCGCCCGTCATCACCCCAACGCCGTCGGCCGACGAGGCCGCAGCGATCATCGTCGCTCTCGACGCCTTCACGACTCCGGTCGCAACGGGTGACAATGACGTCCGACCCTCATCTGCCTGGCGCTTCAGCGGACGTTGGTGGGTGGGATCGACCGTCGTACGACGCACCCGGCCGCACGGCTGATCACGCGCGGTCAGTTCGCTCGCAGCGGGGCCGGGCAGGAGATTCCGGTTCCGCCGATGCCGCAGTAGCCGTCGGGGTTCTTTGCCAGGTACTGCTGGTGGTAGTCCTCGGCGAAATAAAAGGGCTGGGCATCGACAATTTCCGTCGTGATCTTTCCGTATCCGGCACGAGTGAGCTCGGCCTGGTATTCGGTACACGTTGCGATTGCTCGCGAACGCTGAACTGCATCGAACACCTGAATGACGCTGCGGTACTGGGTTCCGATGTCGTTACCCTGGCGCATTCCCTGGGTGGGGTCGTGGTTCTCCCAGAACGTCGTGAGCAGTTGGTCGTACGCGACGACGTTCGGATCGAAGACGACGAGAACGACCTCGGCATGACCCGTCATGCCGCCACACACCTGCCTATAAGAGGGATCGACGACGGTCCCACCGGAGTACCCGACCGCCGTGACAAAGACACCCGGTAGCTGCCAGAAGAGTCGCTCGGCGCCCCAGAAGCAGCCCATTCCAAAGACTGCCTGTTGCGAATTCTCCGGGTAACCGGACATCAGCAGGCGTCCGTTGACGAAGTGAGTGAAGTCAGCGGGAATCATGGTGACAGGATAGAAGCCGTTCATGAGCGCCAACCCACGCATCCGCGACTTCGTCCCCGATGACCTCGATCCGGTGTGGCGACTGAACGAGGCCTCCGTCGATGCGGTGAGTTCAGTCACCCGTGATCAGATGCTCGCCCTGGTCGGCATGTCGCGCGACGTGCTCGTCATTGATGATGGTGATGAGATCATCGGCTTCTGCAACACGTTCAATCCGGGCGCCGACTACGCGAGCGTCAACTACCGCTGGTTCAGCGAGCGTTACGACGAGTTCGTATACCTCGACCGCATCGTCATCGCCGAATCCCACCGCAACCGCGGTCTTGGTGCACTGCTCTACGGCGAAGTTGAGCGGCGAATGCACACGCAAGGTGGACCCCGTGTGCTCACCTGTGAGGTGAATTTCGAGCCACCCAACGCAGGTTCCCTTCGCTTTCATCGTCGAATCGGATTTCTACCGGTCGGATACCAGGAGTCAAAACCCGGTCTCGTTGTGGAAATGCTCGCAAAAGCGGTTTCGGGTGTGTGGTGAGCGCGAATTCACGTACTGATCGAATTTTCGGATCACTCATCGGCTTGATCGGATTCTTCATTGTCGTCAACCCACGAGTCCTGAATCCGACGGATGTTCGATGGCTTCTATGGGGCGACTCCGCAACGCACTATCTGGGGTGGGAGTTCTTTCGCAAGACACCGATATTCCAATGGCCGATCGGTGCGAATCCACACTTCGGGCAGGGATTCGGCGAATCGATCGTCCATTCAGATTCGATCCCGCTCGTCGCGATTCCGCTGAAATACGCCTCAACTCTCCTGCCCGACACGTTCCAGTACCTCGGGTGGTGGGTCCTTACCTGCTTCGTAATGCAGGGTGTAGCGGCATTTGCACTGATTCGATTCACGGGGGTTTCGCGTCTTCGGGCCGGAGTCGGGACAGTGGCTCTCGTACTCTTTCCTCCGTTTCTCTACCGCCTGGTTCACGATGGCTACGGGCACATGGCATTAGCGAGCCACTGGCTGGTTCTCCTGTCGATGCTGATGTTCGTCTCTCGAGAATCTCGAATCTCACGGTGGACGTTCGTAGCCACCATCGCGCTTCTCGTGCAGCCGTATTTGGCGGTCTTCCCGATGTCACTCGGTTTGTGGCGGATGGTTCGCGGCAGACCAACGTTGCCGCTCACGTCACTCGGCGTGACTGTCGCAAGAGTACTCGTACTTGTCGGAGTTCCCGCATCGGTGTTCTGGATAGTGGGTGGCTTCCCTTCGGGTAGCTCTGGCGATACCGGCTTCGGGGTGTACCAATCGACTCTGACCTCTCTCCTGGACCCCTCACCGACATGGTCGTTTTCTTGGTCACGGCTTCTGCAGGCGACGGACTTCAATTATCCCGCCGGAACCAACGAGGGCTTCTCATTTATTGGCACCGGACTGATTCTGCTGATTCCAGTCGCCATAGCTGTCTTGCTGCGCCGACGCCGACTTCCACATGGTGATTGGGTTGGATTGCTTGCGGTCGGAACATCGCTTGCATGCATTTCATTGCTTCCGTCCGTTCGGCTGGGTGGGCGAACGCTCTTCACTGTTGCGGTACCCGACCGCCTTCTTGATGTAGCCGCAATCTTCCGCTCCAACGGCCGATTCATGTGGCTTTTCGCGTATTCGATTGCCATTCTCGTGTTTGCACTCGTTGCATCGTTGCCTGGTCGCCTCACCTTTCTCGTTTTTGGTCTGTGTCTGCTCA
>JBIIUH010000044.1:0-11699 GCA_044340075.1 Ilumatobacteraceae bacterium
TCCTGCTGTCCGCGGCAATCGGTTGGACCGTCGCCCACGTGCGCGACGGACTGCCGTTCTCCACCCAGGCGCTCATCATCTGGCTCACGGTGTTCGTGCTCGCCGCATTCGGATTCATCGACGACTTCCTCAAGGTGCGCCGCCAGCACAACCGCGGCATCTTCTGGAAGAAGAAGGGCTGGATCAGCTTCGGCATCGTGCTGCTGCTCACCTGGTTGCTCGCCTCGCAGACGGGAGTCAGCGAGACGCTCTCGTTCACCCGGGCCGAGATTCCCGGCTGGGACATCAGCGGTCCGGTGTACGTCGTGTGGACGGCGCTCATGGTCTGGGCGACGACGAACGCCGTGAACGTCACCGACGGGCTCGACGGTCTCGCCGCCGGATCGGCGATGTTCGGCTTCGGTGCGTTCACGCTCATCGCCTATTTCGCGTTCCGCAACGGCGAGATCTACTCGGCGATCGTCAACCCGCTCGACCTCGCCGTGCTGGCGGCGGCACTCGCCGCGGCATGCGGCGGATTCCTGTGGTGGAACGCGGCGCCCGCACGGATCTTCATGGGTGACGTCGGCGCTCTCGGTATCGGTGCGGCTCTCGGCATGCTCGCGGTGACGACGAACACGCATCTCCTGCTGCCGATCATCTGCGGCATCAACGTGCTCGAAGCCGGATCGGTCGCCGTGCAGATGGGCGTGTTCAAGGCGAGCGGACGCAAGAAGCGCCTCTTCCTCATGTCGCCGATCCACCACCACTTCGAGCTGAAGGGTTGGCCGGAGACGACGGTCATCATCCGCTTCTGGTTGCTCGCCGCGCTGTGCGTCGCCACCGGCGTGGCGCTCTTCATCGCCGACTTCACGAACGAGATCCGACTCATCGGGGACGCCGTTCGCTGATGGGCACCCTCGTGTACGGACTCGCCGTCGCCGGCCGCGCGGTGGCCGAGTACCTCGCCGCACGCGGTGACGACGTCACCCTCGCCGACGACGCACCGACCGACGAGCACCGCAACTTCGCCCGTGCGATTGGTGCACCGCTGCTCGAGGGCGCGGCCCTCACGACGGCGGTGCAGGACGTCGCGGGTTACGCACGACTCGTGCCGAGCCCGGGCGTGCCCGAGTCGCATCCGATCGTGCGAGCCGCACTCGCCGCCGGTGTCGACGTCGTCTCCGAGATCGAACTCGGATACCGCGACGAGGTCGGCCGAGTGGGCGGACCGCGACCGTTCGTCGCGATCACCGGCACCGACGGCAAGACGACGACCACGCTCATGGCGGCGTCGATGCTGTGCAGCGCCGGTCACCGCGCCCGCGCAGTCGGCAACACCGAGTTGCCGCTCGTCGGCGCACTCGGCAGCGACGACACCGCGTTCGCCATCGAGTGCTCGAGCTTCCGCCTCGCCTTCACCCGCGACTTCCGCGCCTCTGCCTCGGTGTGGCTGAACCTCGCCCCCGACCACCTCGACTGGCACGTCGACATCGACTCGTACCGTCACGCGAAGGAACGCATCTGGGCCGCGGCGAAGAGCGACGACGTCGCGGTCGCTCCCGTGCGCGATGCAGCCATCGTCGCGTCGGCGCGCAACAGCAATGCACGCGTTGTCACGTTCGGTCTCGACGACGGTGACTACCGCTGCGAGAACGGGTGGCTCGTCTCGCCGCACGGCCGCATCGTCGAGCGATCGGCTCTCTCGCGCGATCTTCCGCACGACGTCACGAACGCGCTCGCCGCGAGCGCCGCCGTGCTCGAGGCGAAGCTCGCGACACCGGCGGCCGTCGCCGACGCGCTGGGCAACTTCCGCCATGCCGCCCACCGCATCGAGTTCGTCGCGGAGATCGACGGCGTGCGCTGGTTCAACGACTCGAAGGCGACGAGTCCCCACGCCGCGCGTGCGGCGATCACGTCGTTCGAGGGGATCGTGCTCATCGCCGGCGGCAAGAACAAGGGTCTCGATCTCTCGGAGATGGCGCGCGACATCGAGCGCATCCGCGCCGTCGTCGCGACGGGCACCGCGGGCCCCGACGTTGCCGCCGCGTTCGCCGGACGTCGTCCGGTGCGCTCGGCCGCGTCGATGCGCGAGGCAGTCGACCACGCCCGCGAACTCGCCCGACCCGGTGACGTGGTTCTTCTGTCGCCCGGATGCACGAGTTACGACTGGTACCGCAACTACGGCGAACGTGGCGACGACTTCCGCCACATCGTCACCGAACTCGCAGCATCGGCAACCGGCTCGACCGCCGCGACGACACGTACTTCGAAAGGAAACACCATCACATGACAGCAACACTGAATGCACCGACGTCGGCAACGACATCTGCGACGGTCTCGCTCGCCGAGCGCCGCCGTCAGGCGCTCGATCGCAAGGGTGCGCTCGGGTACCTCAAGTTGTCGGACACGCCGCCGACGCGCACGTTCTACGTCATCATGATCGTCATCTCGGTGTTCGTGAGCATCGGTCTCGTCATGGTGCTGTCGGCATCGTCGATCACCTCGATCAACCGTGGTGGCTCGGCATGGACGATGTTCTTCCGTCAGCTGATGTGGGCAATGGTGGGTACCGCCGCGGCGATCGCCACGTACCGCATGCCGTACCACATCTGGCGGCGCATCACTTTGCCGACGCTCATCGCCGCCTTCGGTCTCAACCTCCTGCCGTTCACTCCGCTCGGCGTGACGATCAACGGCGCCAACGCGTGGGTGTCGATGGGTCCGGTGAGCTTCCAGCCGTCGGAGTTCCTGAAGTTCGCCCTCGTCGTGTACTCGACGAACCTCCTCGGTCGCCGTCAGCGCGAGATCACCAACGCCCGCCGCACGTTCCTCCCGGTCGCAGCCGTGTGGGGCGCATCGGCCGCATTGTGCATGGCCCAGCAGGACCTCGGAGGCGCGATCGTCATGTCGGCGATCGCCGTGACGGTGTTGTTCATGGCCGGCGCACCGCTGCGCTGGATCAGCCTCGCTTCTCTCACCACGCTCGTCGGCGGCATCACGCTCATCCTCATGAGTGCATCACGACGCAACCGTTGGCTCGCCTTCTTCAACCTCGAGGCGAACAAGGAGCACACCGGTTACCAGGTGTACCAATCGCTGCTGAGCATCGCCAACGGCGGCATCGCCGGTGTCGGTCCGGGTGAGGGAACGAGCAAGTGGGGTTACGTGCCACTCGCGCACAGCGACTTCATCTTCACCGTCATCGCCGAGGAATTCGGTCTGCTCGGCTCGAGCATCATCATCCTCGGATTCCTCGTGCTCGCTCTCTGCGGATTCCAGGTGGCACTGCGTGCGCGCGACCGCTTCGGTGCGTTGCTCGCCGCGGGGATCACGTCGTGGTTCGTGTTGCAGGCATGCATCAACATCGGCGGTGTCGTCGGTGTGATGCCGGTGACGGGACTCACGCTGCCGCTCATCTCGTACGGCGGTTCGTCGCTGCTCATCACTCTCGCCGCCGCGGGTCTCTTGCTCAACGTCGCGCGCAACATGCGCCAGGGAGCGTCAACTCCGCGCGACTAGCCTCGCGGGCGACATGTTCGCCGTCGTGGCAGGTGGGGGTACCGCGGGCCACGTCATTCCCGCGGTTGCTCTGCTCGAGCAGTTCCGCGAACTCGGCTGGAGTGCCGACGAACTCGGCTACGTGGGTTCCCTGCGCGGTCCCGAGTCGCGACTCGTCGCTGCGCTCGGCGTGCCGATGCAACTCCTCGCCGTCGACGGCCTGCAGCGCAGCCTGAAACCACGGGCCGTGCTGCGTTCGCTGCGCGCGGGGCTGCTGCTCGCGCGCGCGGTGCGCGACGTGCGTCGCCGGTTCGAACGCGACCGACCGCAGGTCGTCGTCAGCGTCGGGGGATTCGCGAGCCTTCCGGCGACCATCGCCGCGCGTCGCTGCGGAATCCCGGTCGTCACGGTGTCGTACGACGCGGTGCCCGGTTTGGCGACGCGCCGCCAGGCGCGCCACAGCGTGTGCAGTGTCGTTGCCCATCCGGATTCGCCCCTGCCGCGCGCGCGGGTCGCGGGTGCGCCCGTGCGTTCCGCGCTGCGCCATCTCGATGTCGCGACACGTCGAGCCGATGCGCGCCGACGACTCGACATCCCCGGCGACCGCACGGTCGTCACCGTCATCGGCGGGTCGCTCGGTTCGCGCATCCTCAACGAGGCGACGAGGGCGTGCGTCGAAACGTTGCGTTCTCGCACCGATCTCGCCGTCGTCCACCTGTGCGGCACGCGCTACGCGTCCGACGACGTGCCGACACTGCCCGCGGGAGCGGGCATCACTTACCGGCGCCTCGAATACGTCGACGACATGAGCGACGTCTGGGCCGCGACCGACGTCGTCGTGTGTCGCGCGGGTGCGAGCACGATCGCCGAGATCGCCACGATCGGTGTCGCCGCGATCGTCGTGCCGTGGTCGGGTGCCGCCGGCGACCACCAAACACTCAACGCCCGTGCACTCGAACGCGACGGCGCAGCGATCGTGTGCACCGAGCACGACGTCGTCACCGCACTGACCGGGCTCGTCGCGTCCCTCGCCGACGACCCGTCACGGCGCCACGATCTCGCTGCACGCGCCCGCGACCTCGGTGCAATGCACCGAACCACGTCGGTGGTCGACACGATCATCGATGCCGTCGGGGCACGACGTCCGCTCGTCGATCTCTCCGCACCCCGCGCCGTGCACGTCGTCGGTGCGGGAGGGCCGGGAATGAACGCCCTCGCCGTCATCCTCGCCGAGATGGGTCACCGCACGAGCGGAAGCGACGTGCGCGAATCGTCGGCCATCGAACGACTGCGCGATCTCAAGGTGCGTGTGAACGTGCCGCACGATCCGCAGGTCGTCGTCGGTTGCGATGCAGTGACGCATTCTTCGGCGATCCGTTCCGACAACGTCGAGCTCGTCGCGGCGCGCCGAGCCGGGGTGCGCGTCGTGTCGCGGGCCACGATGCTCGCCAGCGTGTGTGCCCGCACGCACGCGGTCGCCGTGGCGGGCACGCACGGCAAGACGACGACATCGGCGCTGCTCGCGACGATGCTGCGCGACGCGGGAATGGATCCCGGCTACTACATAGGTGGTGAGGCGCGCAGTCTCGGTGGTAACGCGCACTGGGGCGCCGGTCCGTTCGTCGTCGAAGCCGACGAGAGCGATTCGACGCACGCGGTGCTGAATCCTCGGGCAACGATCCTCACGAACGTCGACGTCGACCATCTCGACGAACACGGGTCGCTCCAGGGCATCGTCGCGTCGTTCGATCGCTTCCTTGCCGCCGTGCCGGGACCGCGCGTCGTGTGCGCGGACGATCCGCGTGCCGCCGACCTCGCGCGGCGCCACGGTGCGATCACCTACGGAATCGCCACCGATTCCGGTGTCACGGCCGATGCCGGACCCGACATGGTCGCACGCAACGTGCGCTTCGCCCACGGCGGGGCGACGTTCGAGGCGCACTACCGCGGCGCGTTCGTCGGCGAGGTGACGGTGTCCTTGCGCGGTCGGCACAACGTGCTCAACGCGCTCGCTGCGCTGACGATGGCCCTCGAGCTCGGCGCCGACGCGGCGAGCTGTCTGCGCACGCTGGCCAACTTCCGCGGTGTCGAGCGGCGCTTCGACACGCGCCACGTCGTCGACGGCATCACGCTCGTCGACGACTACGCGCACCTCCCGGCCGAGATCACCGCCGTGCTCTCTGCGGCGCGGAGCTCCACCGACTCGTGGGCACGCGTCGTTGCCGTGTTCCAGCCGAACCGCTTCAACCGAATGGCCGTCATGTCGCCCGAGTACCGCGACGCATTCATCGGCGCCGATCTCGTCGTCGTCACCGACATCTACTCGTCCGGAACGACCCCGATCGCAGGTGTCACGGGAAAACTCGTCGTCGATGCTGTGCGCGCGGCACATCCGCAGGCGCGGGTGGAGTGGCGGGCGACACGCGACGAACTCGTCGACTTTCTCGCCGCCGAGTTGCGCGCAGGGGACGTGTGCATCTCGATGGGATGCGGCGACATCGAGACCCTCCCCGACGAGGTGGTGGCGCGTCGGCGAGACTTGACGCGTGGCGCCTGACGACACGACCGACTACACGCGCACGACGCGATCGCTCGACCGTGTCGGTCTCATCCTCGGTGCGCGGGTGCGCCGCGGCGAACCGCTCGCCGCACTGACGACGTACAAGGTCGGTGGTCGCGCCGCGTTGTTCCTGCGTGCCCGATCGATCGACGACCTGCATGCGGCGGCCAACGTCCTGCGCGAGCACGACGTACCCGTCCTCGTCATCGGTCGCGGCAGCAACCTGCTCGTCTCCGACGAGGGATTCCCGGGTCTCGTCGTCACGCTCGGGGATTTCGCCGACACGATCGACCTGCCGCAACCCGGTGACCGCGCGTACGTCACCGCGGGTGCCAACGTCGCGTTGCCCGTACTCGCCCGACGCTGCAGTGCACACGGCCTCACGGGAATGGAATGGGCCGTCGGCGTGCCGGGCTCCGTTGGCGGTGCGGTGCGGATGAACGCCGGGGGCCACGGCAGCGACATGGCGTCGTCGCTCACGCTGGCGAAGGTGTTCCACCTGCGCAAGGGGATCGTCGCCAACGTCGCCGCGCGCGATCTCGGCCTGCGGTTCCGTGGCAGCGACCTCCAGCCGCACCATGTCGTGTTGTCGGCGAGCGTCGAGTTGTCGTGGGGTGACGCCGCGGCGAGCGAACGCGAGATGGCCGAGATCGTGCGCTGGCGGCGCGAGAACCAGCCCGGCGGGCACAATGCCGGTTCGGTGTTCGTCAACCCGGCGAGCGGCGACCGTTCGGCGGGGGCGATCATCGACTCGCTCGGTCTGGGCGGTCTGCGCATCGGTTCGGCCGAGGTCTCGACGAAGCACGCCAACTTCATCCAGGTGGACGACGGCGGTCGCGCCGAGCACGTCGCACTACTCATGGCGGAAGTGCGCCGCAGGGTGCGCGCGGAGACCGGCATCGACCTGCGCAGCGAGATCAAGCTCGTCGGATTCGATCCCGAGCTCGCCGCCGAGGCGGGAGCGAGTGTGCCCGTCACCGATACGGGTGGCGGCTCTGCCACTGCGGCTACGTCGCGACTCGAGCAGGTGTTCGGCGGGGGAGTGCGCGATCCGTCGATCACGATGAGTGCGATCACGCCACCGATTCCCGAAGCCGTACGTGACGAGTTGCGCGAACTGTTCGCCGACGACGACGAGGCAGGCACGAGCGACGACGGCGACGACCGCACCCGCGGCGATACTGACCGTGATGACACTGGACGTGGCGACGACACAGAACTTGCCGACGACCCAGAATTTGCCGACGACCCAGAATTTGCCGACGACCCAGAATTTGCCGACGACACAGAACTTGCCGACGACACGCTGATTGATGGCGTGTCGTCTGTCGACGACACTGACCTCACAAACACCGACGTTACGTATTCCAACGAAACGTCTTCCGACGTTACGTATACCGACGGAACAAACATCGTCTCGATCACCGACGCAAGTGCCGATGCGCGTTCCGACGCGAGTCATGACGAAGGTGCCGGTGATGTAGCGAGCGACACCGGACTCGTCGTCATCGACGACGAGTCGCTGCGCCTGCCCCACGAACGCGCTGAGGGTTCGGCGGCGGGTTCAGCGGCGGGTTCAGCGGCGATCCTCGCGTTCCCGCCGACCGAGCCGCACGAGCGACCCCGGCGCGGTGCGCGATTTGCCCGTCGACTGCGACCGAATCTGCTCGTCGTCAGTGTCGGCGTGCTCGGCGTGCTGCTCCTCGGCATGATCATTCTCGCGTCACCGCTGTTCGGCGTACGTCGGGTCGACGTCACGGGTGCGCAGTACGTCGATGCCGAGGTTCTCGCCCGCGTCGAAGAGTCGATGCGCGGCACGAGCGTGTTCACCGTCGATCTCGACAGCGCCCGCCGGCGCATCGAGGGTGATCCGTGGGTGAAGAGCGCCCGGTTGCGCTGGTACCTGCCGGACCGGGTCGTCATCGACATCGTCGAGCGCACACCCGTCGCGTGGTTCGTCGGGGTCGACAACCGCTCCCGTGTGCTCGACATGGACGGCCGGGTGCTCGCCGTCGAGGACGGTCAACCAGTCGGCTACCGGCGCATCTCCGGGGTCGGGCCGAACCTCACACCCGGCAGCACGGCGGCACCGATCTACCGAGCCGCGGCGCAACTCGCCGTATCGATGCCCGAAGAACTCGATCGCCGTGTCGAGACGGTTGCAGTCCTGTCACCGGAGTTGCTCGGGGCGACGCTGCGCGGCGGTACGGAGATCGTCTTCGGTGCGCCGAACGACCTGCGCAACAAGATCATGCAGGTCGTCGTCATTCTCCGCCGCCAGGATCCGGCGACGATCGCCCGCATCGACGTCTCGGGCGGGCAGCCCATCGTCACGAGCAGATAGCCGCAGTCGCGTGCACGTGCACGCTTGCGAGGCCGGGGCAGTGATCACGGCCTCCTCGGCGCGTCGCTAGTGTTGCTGAACAATTAGTTCACATCGAGCCTGTCTCAGTCTCGACATCAACCTCAGGCCCCACCGCAGCACGGGATCCGTGTCACGATCGGGTCGACATCACCGGAGAACACACACATGCCGTCAACGCCGCAGAATTATCTCGCCGTCATCAAGGTCGTGGGCATCGGCGGCGGCGGTGTCAACGCCGTCAACCGCATGATCGATGCCGGTCTGCGCGGAGTCGACTTCATCGCGATCAACACCGACGCGCAGGCTCTGCTCATGTCCGACGCACCCGAGAAGATCGACATCGGTCGCGAGATGACCCGTGGACTCGGCGCCGGTGCCGATCCCGAGGTCGGGCGCGCGGCAGCCGAGGCGCACCGCGACGAGATCCAGGAGCATCTCGCGGGTGCCGACATGGTCTTCATCACCGCCGGAGAGGGCGGCGGCACCGGTACGGGTGCGGCCCCCGTCGTTGCAGAGATTGCCAAGGCCGAGGGTGCGCTGACGATCGGCATCGTCACGCGACCGTTCTCCTTCGAAGGTCGTCGCCGCGCCATGCAGGCCGACAGCGGCATCTCGCGCCTGAAGGAAAAGGTCGACACGCTCATCGTCATTCCGAACGAGAAGTTGCTCACCATCTCCACCGACAAGACCACGTTGCTCGACGCCTTCAAGCGCGCCGACGAGGTGCTCATGCAGGGTGTCTCGGGTATCACCGGTGTCATCACGACTCCCGGACTCATCAACACCGACTTCGCCGACGTGAAGACCGTCTTGATGAACGCCGGCACCGCGCTCATGGGCATCGGTGTGTCGAGCGGTGACAAGCGCGCGATCAACGCCGCCCACGCCGCAATCACGTCGCCGATGCTCGAGTCGGCGATCGAGGGCGCGCGCGGCATCCTGCTGAACATCGCCGGTCCGTCCGACATGGGCTTGTTCGAACTCAACGAAGCTGCCGAAGCGGTGCAGCGCGTCGCGCACCAGGATGCGAACATCATCCTCGGCACCGTCATCGACGACGATCTCGGCGACGAAGTGCGCGTCACCGTCATCGCCGCCGGATTCGAGCGTTGGGATGCCGGTGCGAGTCGCGCCGCAACGCGCGTCGACGCCGCCACCCGCGGCGAGCCGCGTCCCGACTCGACGAAGGGTTCGCGCCTGAAGGACATCTTCGGCTCGACGCCGCCGAACGACGGATTCGACGACGACCTGGACGTCCCCGACTTCCTCAAGTAATCCGCCGCGTGCAGTCCGAGTCCGTGGCTGCCGCAGTCGCCGAGGTGCGACGCGAAATCGCCGCGCATGCGTCACGTCACGGCGTGACGCTGTGTGCAGTGACGAAGGGCTTCGGTGTCGACGCCATACGTCTCGCCCGTGACGCGGGCTGCGAGGCGATCGGTGAGAACTATGCCCAGGAGTTGCAGTCGAAGATGACCGAGCTCGGTGACGAGCCGCGCCCCGAGGTGCACTTCATCGGTCGCATCCAGAGCAACAAGATCCGACTCGTCGCTCCGTGGGTTGCCGTGTGGCAGACCGTCGATCGTGGCGACATCATCGCCGAGATCGCCCGCCGTGCCCCGGCGGGCACCCGCATCATGATCCAGGTGAATGCCGCACTCGAGTCGGGCAAGGGAGGCTGCCGACCCGAGGACGTCCCGGCGCTGCTCGCCGCAGCCGCCGACAACGGCATCGTCGTCGACGGCCTCATGACGATGGGTCCGACGTCACAGGATCCCGACGACACCCGACGGACGTTCCGCGCGGTGCGCCGGCTCGCCGACGACCACGGTCTCGTCGGGTGTTCGATGGGGATGTCGGGCGATCTGCGCATCGCACTCGAGGAGGGCTCGACCCTCGTGCGCGTCGGAACGCGGTTGTTCGGCGAGCGTCCCGTTCGTCCTTCGCCGACTGGGGTACTCTGACTCCATGTCGATGTTCCGCCGAGCAATGGATTATCTCGGTCTCGGCCCCGACGAGGCGTACGACGACTACGACCAGTCGGTGGCGCAG
Organism: Ilumatobacteraceae bacterium; assembly: GCA_044340075.1. Classification (GTDB taxonomy): domain Bacteria; phylum Actinomycetota; class Acidimicrobiia; order Acidimicrobiales; family Ilumatobacteraceae; genus F1-60-MAGs027. The sequence continues at coordinate 10,455 of JBIIUH010000044.1, forward strand.
CAGCGCCCGGCGCCCCGCCGTCGCCAGGCACCCGCGTACGAAGACGACGTCTACTACGACGACGACGAAGAAGCGATGTACGAAGAGGAGCCCGTACCCCGTGCGCGCCCCCGGCAGCGCGTCGCCGACGACTCTGGTGTCACCGTGCGTCCGCTCGGCGGTGACACGTCGAAGACGGTGCGACCGCTCGCCACGGCAACGGTCGATCCGCTGCAGGTGAAGCCGACTCGTTACGACCACGCACAGGAAATCGCCGATCGATTCAAGAACGGTCAGCCGATCCTCATGAACCTCGTCGGCACCGACAAGGAAACGAAGCGTCGACTCATCGACTTCGCCTCCGGTCTGTGTTACGGATTGAACGGAACACTCGAGCGTCTCTCGGGCGACATGTTCCGTCTCACGCCCAACGGCGTGCGAATTCCCCGCGACTGACGCGGTGTCGATCCCGCATCACCACCCCTCACGCCAGGAGCACCGACCATGATTTCCCAACTCGTCTCGCTGTACACGTTGCTCATCTTCGTGCGCATCATCCTCTCGTGGTTTCCGATGAGCCCCGGTGGTGCGCTGGCGAACGTCACGAACGTGCTCTTCCGGCTCACCGAGCCGGTGCTCGGCCCGGTGCGTCGCGTCATTCCGTCGCTCGGACCGTTCGATATCTCGCCGATCGTCGTCGTGTTCTTGCTCGGCATCGTGCAGCGCATGCTCGCCAGCGTGGGTCTGTAGATCGGACCGTCGCTCGTGACGTATCCCGAGGTCGAATCACAGCCCAACCTTCCCGCACTCGAAGAATCGATCCTCGAGTACTGGCGCACGGACGCCACGTTCGAGGCGTCGGTGGCGCGCCACGCACGTTCGTCGAAAGCCGGTGACGAGGCCGAGTTCGTCTTCTACGACGGCCCGCCGTTCGCCAACGGTCTGCCGCACTACGGGCACCTGCTCACCGGGTACGTGAAGGACGCGATCCCGCGATACCGCACGATGCGCGGGCAACGCGTCGAACGACGCTTCGGATGGGACTGCCACGGACTTCCCGCCGAAGCCGAAGCCGAGCGTCAACTCGGTATCTCCGGACGCCAGGCGATCACCGACTTCGGCATCGACAAGTTCAACGACCACTGCCGCACCTCGGTGCTGCAGTACACGAGCGACTGGCGCAGGTACGTCACGCGTCAGGCGCGCTGGGTCGACTTCGACGACGACTACAAGACGCTCGACGTGCCGTACATGGAGAGCGTCATG
>JBIIUH010000129.1:0-2852 GCA_044340075.1 Ilumatobacteraceae bacterium
GACGTCCTTGGGTCTGCGCTCCTGGTACACGTAGTCGAGCTCGACACCGTCGAGTTGAACGAATTCTCCGTTCATCGTCACTGTCTCGTTGTTCAGCAGTGCCCGAACGGCCGTGACGATTTCGCGCATCGCTCGCAGCGGCTTGGCCCGGTTGATGCCAACCTTCTGTGCGAGCGGATCCCACCATGCGCCGATGCCGAGGATGACCCGACCGGGGGCGAGATCGTCGAGGGTCGAGAAAGTCGCAGCGAGGCGCGCAGGATTGCGGCTCCAGCAGTCGACGACACCCGATCCAACCTTCAGTGTCGATGTCACCGAGGCAAATGCGGCCATCGGCACCGTCGCCTCGCGTACGAGACGACTCTCGGCTTGCCAGACCGCCTCGAATCCCCGTGACTCGGCGTAACGGGCGAATGCCATGCCCTCCCGAATGGGGTGGGCGTCTTGGAGATACAGGGCTACTCGTGTGGACATGGCTGCCTTTCCGCGTGCGTGAATCGTCGTTGCCGGATCATGAAACTCCTATGCCGCCCGTGCCATGCGTCGGTGGAGGGTCGAGGCGGCCTCACGCGCCTTGGCGCGCACTTCGGCGAAATCGACGAGCGTGGGTGCGCCGTCGCGAACCACTTCGCGACCATCGACGACGACCGATTCGGCACGAATCCCCGTCGTGTACATCGCATGCCACGGCTCGTCGACATCGTCGTACGACCAGGTGACGACGTCGGCACGGGCCTCCGGGAAGATGTCGTAGGCGGCTTCGAGCCATTTCTGAACGACGTCGGCGCCGCTGTTCGGGTGCGCTTCGCGCAGGCGGGCAAAGGCGAGGCGGGCTTCTTCGAGCATGTCGGCTCCGATGCCGTCGGTGCCGAGCATGATCGGATTCGTGAAGCGCAACGGGTCTGCGTAGCCGACAGCATTGTTCATGTTCGACCGCGGGTTGTGCACGATCCGACCGCGCAACGGCACGTCGAGATGCACCGCATGCACGAGCAGCCACGCGTCGTTGGCGAACGGCACGAGGCGGCGGGCCGCTGCTGCGTCGTCGATCGCCTCGGCGACGTGCACGTGCACCCCGACCCCGTGGCGGTCGGCGATGGCAGCTGCCCGTGAGAGGGTGTCGTCCGAGCATGTGAAGGCGGCGTGAAGGCCGACCATGCCGCGGCCCCCGGCCTGCAGGAAGCGATTGCATTCATCGAGCCCGCGACGTGCACCGTCGGTCATCGGGGACGCGGGGTCGACGACGAGACGCAGCGAACCGTCATCGGCCCAGCGATCGGTGGCGCCGTAACACGGAATGACGCGCACACCCACGTCGCTGCAGGCGCGGACAATGATGTCGAGCGAACCTTCGATGGCATTGGGCGACTCGTGGTGATCGATGATGCACGTCGTGCCGGCAAGGAGTGCCTCGGTCGCTCCGAGTGCCGCCGACCAGTAGAGGATGTCGAGGTCGAGAGCGGCATCGAGACGCCACCAGACGTCACGCAGCATCACGGGAAACGATGACGGTGCATGCGCAGGCGCGGGCATTCCCCGGGCAAGTGAGGAATACAAGTGATGGTGGGCGCAGACGAGCCCCGGGGTGCGCGCGCCCATGGCCGGCTTACTCGTCGCCGTCTGTGTTGCGGGGACGCATCGGGAGTCGCGATCGCCACGTTCCGTCGAATGCGTGCAGTGCCGCGGCGACCGCACCGGCGGTGGGGACGAGTCCGATCTCGCCGACACCCTTGATCCCGTAGGGACTGTTCGGCTGGGCGCTCTCCACGAGGATGGTCGTGATGGCCGGTACGTCCTTCGGACGCAGAATGCCGAGGCTCTTCAACGTCATGTTCGTGGGAAAGCCCGTCGCCGGATCGCTGGGGAAATCCTCGGACAGGGCGTAGCCGAGTCCCATGTGGACGCTGCCCTCGATCTGGCCCTCGCACAAGGTGGGATTGACGGCGCGTCCGACGTCGTGTGCGGCGACGACTTCCTCGATGGCACCCGTATCCGGGTTGACGATGACGAGTTGTGCGGCGTAACCGAACGTCGAGTGAATGATCGGGTTCGTCACGTTCGGATCGCCGAGTTTCGTCGTCCAGTCGACACGGTACTCACCGACGTAGTCGACGTCCGTCCGGCAGCCGCCTTCGCGGGCAACGCGACATGCGTCCTGCACTGCACCGGCCCCCATGAGCGTGCCGCGCGATCCGGTCGTCTGACCGAAACCGAGTTCGCGGGTCGTGTCGACGATGACGCGGATGCGCTCGGCGGCGATGCCGAGTTCCTCGACTGCCACCTGCATTGCAACGGTGTGGATGCCCTGACCCATCTCCGTCCAGCCGTGACGTACTTCCACGATTCCGTCGCTGCGGAACCGCACGACTGCCTTCGTCACTTCCTTGAAGCCGTTCCCGAGCCCGCTGTTCTTCAAACCGACGGCGACTCCGACGCATTTGCCTTCGGCCATCGCGCGGTCGTACTGCGGCTTCACCGCATCGAGACACGCCTCGGCGCCGAGACAGCCGTCATCCATGATCTGTCCCGGGCCCCACACCATTCCCGGTCGGATGACGTTGCGTTTGCGGATGTCGAAGCCGGACATGCCGAGACGTTCGGCCATTCGGTCGAGCATTCCCTCCATGGCGAATTGGGCTTGGTTCGCTCCGAATCCGCGGAACGCTCCGCAGATGGGGTTGTTCGTGCGCACGGCGATCGCCTCGACGTCGATGGTCGGCAGGTGGTACGGGCCGCTTGCGTGACCCGCCATGCGCTCGAGCACCTTCATGCCGACGCTGGCGTACGCACCGGAATCGCCGACGGCACGAACCCGCAATGCAGTGAGGACACCGTCGTTCGTCGCGCCGAGC
>JBIIUH010000045.1:0-11471 GCA_044340075.1 Ilumatobacteraceae bacterium
CTCGGAGAGGGTGAACTTCCCCTCGTACAGGGCGCGACCGACGATGACCCCGGCGATGACGCGAGCGTCGCGCAGGTCGCGCAGGTCGTCGAGCGAGCCCACTCCTCCGCTTGCGACGATCGGTACCGAGGTGACTCCGGCAGCAGAGACGAGTCCGTCGAGATCGGGGCCGACGAGCATGCCGTCGCGCGAGATGTCGGTGATGATGAATGCCGATGCCGATGCGTACCGGCGCAGTGCATCGTCGAGTCGCAACGACGATCCCGCCGTCCAGCCGTCGACTGCCACTTCACCGCCGCGGTGGTCGAGACCGACGGCGACGCCGACGATCGCGGCAACGGCATCGACGAGTTCGGGAGTGCGCACGGCGGCCGAACCCATGACGACGCGGGCGACACCGAGATCGGCGAGTTGTTGTGCCGCATCGACCGAACGGACGCCGCCGCCGACCTGCAGATGCGCCCGGTCACCGAGTCGTGCGGCAACTGCCGCAATCGCGGCGTGATTCGATCCGTCGCCGCGCGCGGCGTCGAGATCGACGAGGTGCACCCACTGCGCACCCGCGGCGACGAACGACTCCGCAACGTCGGCCGGTGAGTCGCCGTAGACGGTTTCGCGGGCGAAGTCGCCCTGACTCAGACGCACGACACGACCGGCGCGAACGTCGATTGCGGGGAAGACGATCACGACCGCACCACCGAATCACCGACGGACTTCGTGAAGTTGGAGAGAAGTGCAAGCCCGGACACCGACGACTTTTCCGGATGGAACTGGGTCGCAAAGACGTTGCCGAGCCGGAATGCGGCATTCAACGTGGTTCCGTACTCGCAGGTGGCAACGACGACGTCGGGGTCGCGCGGAACGGCGTGCAACGAGTGAACGAAGTACATCCAGGCGCCGTCGCCGACGCCGTCGAAGAGCGGGTCCTTGCGACGGACGTGCAGTCGGTTCCATTGCATCTGCGGCAACTTCACCCCGCGCGGAATGTAGCGAACGACACCGGGAATGATTCCGAGTCCGTCGACGCCGGGCGACTCCTCGCTCTCGTCGAACAGCATCTGCATGCCCACACAGATGCCGAGGAACGGGCGGCCCGTGGCGACGAACTCGCGAATCACCGCCTCGAGATTTCGTGCTCGCAAGGCATCCATGCACGCACCGAACGCTCCGACACCGGGCAACACGACGGCATCGGCACCGACGATGTCGTCCGCGGACGACGTGAGTTGCGCGTCGGCTCCGACGCGAACGAGCGCCTTGTACGCCGAGCGGAGATTGCCGATTCCGTAGTCGACGACGGCAATGCGCGGGGCGCGCGCCACCGTCAGAGCACGCCCTTGGTCGACGGGACGCCCGTCGACTCGACCCGCACGGCGTCGCGCAGGCAACGGGCCAGACCCTTGAACGTGGCCTCGACGATGTGGTGCACGTTGGTGCCCGCGCGCAGATTGACGTGCAGAGTCATCGCCGCCGCGGTCGCGAACGACGAGATCGCGTGCTCGGCAAGCTGCGGATCGAACGGTGGGTTGCCGAGCGGCAGGCACTCGGGCAGCGGAAGGTGCCACGACACGTGCGGACGACCGCTGAGGTCGAGGGCGACGTCGACGAGCGCCTCGTCGAGCGGGAATGCGCCGCTGGCGAATCGTCGGATGCCCGCCTTGTCACCGAGCGCCTGACGGAAGGCTTCGCCGAGGGCGAGTGACGTGTCCTCGATGGTGTGGTGCGTATCGATGTGCAGGTCACCCTTCGCCTTCACGACGAGGTCGAATCCGCCGTGTCGAGCGAGCTGGTCGAGCATGTGATCGAAGAACGGGACACCCGTCGAGACGTCGCTGCGCGCGGGACCATCGAGGGCGATGGAGACCTCGATGCTCGTTTCTTTGGTCGTGCGGGAGATCGTCGCTGTGCGGGTCATAGGGAGCCGGAGGGCTTCCCTATTCTCGCCCGTCGCGAACGCAATTCCCCAGGGCGCGCAGGAATCGTGAGTTCTCGTCCGGTGTACCGACGGTGACGCGCAAACAATTCGCCAATCGGGGCCAGCTGCCGCAGTCACGCACGAGGATCCCCTCGGCAAGGAGGGCATTCCACAATTCGGGGCCGCTGCCGTGCCGCGGTCGGAACAGGATGAAGTTCGCCTCGCTCGGCCACACGGTGAGCGCGAGAGCCGCCATGCCGGCCGCCATGCGTTCGCGTTCGGCAACGATCGTCGCCACGGCGCGCTCCATCTCCGCCACGTGACGCAGCGACAACACACCGACGCGTTGCTTGAAGGCATCGAGGTGGTACGGCAACGTGACAATGTCGAGATCATCGACGAGCCAGCGCGGACCGACGAGGTAGCCGAGGCGCGCCGCGGCCATCGACCACGTCTTCGAGAAGGTGCGGGTGACGACGAGACGGGCATCGTCGCGCACGAGATCGAGCGCTGTGAAGCGGGAAAACTGCGCGTAGGCCTCGTCGACGACGACGATTCCCGGAGTGTGCGCGAGAGCGGCAGATACCGCGGCCGGATCTTCGCTCATCGCGGTGGGATTGTTCGGCGAGCAGAGGAACGTCACTGCCGGTGCATGCTCGCGGCACGCTTTCTCCACCACGGCCGCAGAGAGACGGAAGTCGTCGTCGCGATCGACGTTGACGAGGTGCGATCCGGTGATGCGCGCGATGTGCGAATGGAGTTGGTACGTCGGCTCGAAGGTGAGCACCGTTCGTTGCGGACCCGCATATGCCAACAAGAGGGCTTGAATGACCTCGTTCGATCCGTTGGCGACGAAGACGTTGCCGGCCGACACTCCGTGGAGGGCGCCAATCGCGGCACGCAACTCCCCCGCGCGACGATCGGGATAACGGTTCCACGAAATCGCACCCACCTCGGCGGCGATCGCGTCGACGAGTTCACGCGGCGGTTCGACGGGTGACTCGTTCGTGTTCAATCGAACGTCGACGTCGACCTGTGGCGAGTGGTAACCCGCCATCGCCGTGAGATCCGAGCGCACAGGCCAGCGAGCATCCGAGCCCGTTCCTGCGCGATTCGCCGTGCCGTCCACGGAATCAGGCTAAAGCGTCGGTCAGCGTGCGGTGCGCTGTGCGCGCTGCAACATGCGGATCGCAGCATTGAGTCCGCGCTCGGCCTCGTAGATCGCAGTGAGCAAGGAGTCGCCCTCGTCGTCGCTGCGACGCGCGGCGAGTCGCGCTTCGGCGAGCGACGTCAACCGACTGCGGCACTGCTCCACTGCACTGACGAGAGCGGCGAGTTCGGCCGCGGCTGCCGCATTCGTCGTCATCGGGCTCGCCGTACCGTTCGCTTGGCGGACTTCGCGGGTGCTTTGGCTGCCGACTTGGTCGTTCGCTCTTTCGTCGTCTTGCGCACGGCTGCTTTCTTCCTGCCCACCGTGGGTGCCTTCGTTCGAGCGGCGGCTCGTTTCGTCGGGCGCTTGGTGCCGGTGGCAGTCGACCCCGCAGTTGACATCGCCGACGGACACAGTTCGGCGAGACGGCATTCTCCGCACCGGGGTGCGCGGGCGTCACAGATGCGCCGCCCGTGCAGGATGAGTCGCAGGCTGAATTCACCCCATTCGTTCGGGGGCAGCAATGCGCACAAGTCGGACTCGACCTTCACCGGGTCGTCGTTGCGCGTGAGCCCGAGCCGCCGCGACAGTCGTCCGACGTGCGTATCGACCGGTAGTCCCGGAAGGTTGAAGGCGACGCTGCGCACGACGTTCGCCGTCTTGCGCCCGACACCGGGCAGCGTGACGAGGTCATCCATCTCCGTCGGCACGTCACCGCCGTACTTCGTGACGACGGCATTTGCCATGCCGATGAGATTGCGCGCCTTGGTGCCGAAAAAACCCGTCGATCGGACGATCTCTTCGACGTCACGCACGTCGGCGACGGCGAGCGATTCGGCATCCGGATAGCGACGGAACAGGTGCGGTGTCACCATGTTCACCCTCGCATCGGTGCACTGCGCCGACAAGATCGTCGCGGCGAGCAACTGAAACGGTGTTTCGTGGGTGAGTTCACATACGGCAACCGGATAGTCGGTCTTCAAGTGCCCGAGAATCGCCGATGCGTGTCCTGCCAACTCGGACTTGCGCGGACGCGACGGCACGTCGTCAACGGTACCCGTCGGTCACTGATCACTACCCTGTCGGCATGGCGCAACTCGTTCTCTCGCGTGCACGCGACGCATGGGTGGTCGCCACACCGCCCGATGTCGACGGATTGAGCGACGGCACTCTGGCCGCCAACCTCGACGCAGTGCTGACGACGGTGCGGCGCAGCGGAGGCGGAACCGTGCGATGGTTCATCGCCGACACCGAAAAGAACGCCGCGGTTCTCGCCGACGAACGGGGCTTCCGCGCCCAGCGGTCGCTGCTGCAGATGAGGGTCGAACTACCGCTCGATCCCGCCGTTCGCAGACCCACGGACCCGATTGCGCTCCGCACATTCCGCCCCGGAATCGACAACGACTCCTGGCTCGCCGTCAACAATGCCGCATTTGCCGGACACCCGGAGCAGGGGAACTGGGACACGACGATGCTCGCGCAACGACTCGCTGAACCATGGTTCTCGGCCGCCGACTTTCTTCTTTATGAGCCAGCGGGACGACTCGTCGGCTTCTGCTGGACGAAGGTGCACACCGAAACCCACCCACCGATGGGCGAAATCTTCGTCATCGGGGTCGACCCCACCCATCACGGCAAGGGTCTGGGGCGGCGTCTCGTCGTCGCCGGTCTCGACCATCTTTCGACACGCAACGTCGGCACGGGAATGCTGTACGTCGATTCGACGAACGAACCGGCCGTGGCGATGTACGAATCGCTCGGATTTCACCGGCACCGCCGTGACGTCGCGTGGACGGGCCACATTTCGGCTCGGTGAATCCGTCACGAACCGACGGTCGGTAGTTTTCATGGCATGACGACGAACGCTTTGCCTCGCTGGTCAGTTGCCGACGTACACGAGTCATTCGATTCGCGTTCGTTCCTCGATGCGATGGAGCGCATCGGTGCCGACGTCACCCGACTCGAGGCGCTCTTCGACGAACGCAACGTTCGAGCAGTCGACCCGCGCGTACCGACTGCCGACGACGGTCGAGCCGCCGACGACGTCATCGGGGCGTACAACGCCGTTGCCGAAGGTAGCGAGTTGTTGCTCTCCTATATCTATGCGACAGTGAGCACCAACTCACTCGACGAACGCGCCCAGAGTCTCCTCAGCGAACTCGAGGTCCTCGGGGCACGTCTCACACCCCTGCTCGCGCGACTCGCCGACTGGGTTGCGTCACTCGATGCCGACGCTCTGGCCAATGTGAGCGAGCAGGCGCGCGAACACCTCGGTCCACTGCAGCGCCTCCAGGCTCGCGCCGAACACCAGATGTCCGAAGCGGAGGAAAACCTCTACGCCGAGCTGTCGACGACGAGTTCGTCGGCATGGGGACGTCTCCATGACGACCTCACGTCACAGTTGTCGACGCGCGTCGACCTTCCCGACGGTTCGCGCGACATGCCGATGGCCGCGGTACGTGGCCTCGCCAGCCATCCGGACATCGAATTTCGCCGCGCCGCCTACGACGCCGAGATGCGCGCATGGCCGACGATCGGCGTTGCCGCCGCCGCGGCGATGAACGCCATCAAGGGCGATGCGAACGCGGTGAACCGTCGCCGGAACTGGACGTCGCCGCTCGACGCATCGCTGTACTCCAACGGTGTCGGACGCAGGACCTTCGACGCGATGCAGGCGGCGATCCATGAGTCGCTCCCCGACTTCCGTCGCTGGATGCGCGTGAAGGCGAAGCTCCACGGTGACACCGGCGGACTGTCGTGGTGGAATCTCTTTGCGCCGCTGCCGTTCGCCGCGAGCAGCGTGTCGTGGGACGACGGCATGACCCTCGTACGCAACGCATTTGCGGCATACGACCAGCGCCTGGCGGGACTCGTCGACCGCTCACTCTCCGAAAAGTGGATCGACGCCGAACCCCGCGAGGGCAAGGTGGGCGGCGCATTCTGCATGCCGTTCGTCGGCGACCGTTCGCTCGTGCTGCTCAACTGGAGCGGCAGCGTCGAATCGGCACAAACCACCGCACACGAACTCGGACACGCGTACCACAACACGCAACTCGCGCATCGCACGCCGCTGCAGAAGCGACTGCCGATGGCTCTCGCCGAAACCGCGAGCATCTTCTGCGAGACGCTCGTCGTCGAGGAAGGACTCTCCCGCCTGAAGGGTGACGAGCGACTGGCGCTGCTCGACGTCGACCTCATCGGCTCGGCACAGGTGGTCGTCGACATTCACTCACGATTCCTCTTCGAAACGGAGGTGTTCGCTCGTCGGCAGCGCCGCACGCTCGGCGTCTCGGAGCTCAACGAGCTGATGCGCGAGTCGCAGGCGACCGCGTACGGCGACGGCCTCGATCAAGCGACGGCACACCCGTACATGTGGATCCTGAAGCCCCACTACTACGGGGCGCACTTCTACAACTGGCCGTACACCTACGGTTTGCTGTTCGGTCTTGGGCTGTACGCCCGGTACCAGGCCGATCCCGACAAGTTCCGCAACCGTTACGACGACGTTCTGTCGCGCGCTGGAATGGACACGGCGGAGGAACTCGGGCGCTCGTTCGACCTCGACGTCGAGTCGCCCGAATTCTGGCGGGAATCGCTCGACGTTCTGCGCCAACGGATCGCCGACTACGAGCGCCTCGCGGCACCGCACCTCGGCGCCTGACGACTCGATCCATGCCCACTGTGATCGCCTCGTCCGTCTACGACGTCGATCGCGCGCAGCTCGTCGCACTGCTCGACGGCGAGCCCAAGTACCGGATCGATCAGGTCTGGACCGGCCTCTACACCCACCTGCAACCTCTTGCGGAGATCACGACGATTCCCGCCGCGCTGCGCAACAAGGTCACCGAGGTGTTGCCCGAGGCACTCGACCTGCAGGTGACGAGCGTGAGCGATGCCGGCGACACGACGAAGTTCCTCTGGAAGTTGCGCGACGGCGGACACCCTCTCGAGACCGTGCTCATGCACTACCGCGACCGCAGCACCGTGTGCGTGAGCACACAGGCGGGTTGCGCAATGGCGTGCGGTTTCTGTGCGACGGGCCAGGCCGGATTCCGGCGTCATCTCACGGCCGGTGAAATCGTCGAACAAGTCGTGCGCGCTGCACGACTCGCCAAGGAGCAGGGCCGTCGCGTCGCCAACGTCGTCATGATGGGAATGGGCGAACCGCTCGCCAACGAAGATGCCACGTGGCGAGCCGTCGAGCGCCTGCATGCCGACCTCGGGTTGTCGGCCCGACACATCACCATTTCCACCGTCGGGATCATTCCCGGAATCCGTGCTCTCGCTGCGCGACCGCTGCCGGTCAATCTCGCGGTGTCGATCCACGCAGCCCGCGACGATCTGCGCAACGAACTCGTGCCGATCAACCGCCGCTACCCGCTCGACGATCTCGTCGAAGCCTGCCGCGACTATCTCGCCAGCAAGAACCGCCGCATCAGCTTCGAGTGGGCGCTCATCGACGGCGTCAACGACTCGCCGCGAGATGCACGCGAACTCGCCCAGCTCGCCAGGCGGCTCACGCCGTCGGCGCACGTGAACCTCATTCCCCTGAACCCGACCCCCGGGTGGCCGACCCGCGGAACCTCTCCCGCCGGCGTGAAGGCATTTGCGCAGCGACTCGTCGACCTCGGTGTCAACGCCACGGTGCGGCGCAACCGCGGCACCGACATCGATGCCGCGTGCGGGCAACTTGCCGCAGGTCAGCCCGTCGACGTTGCGATTGCTGCCAGGCGCTCGCGACCCTCGGCGACGTAGTGCCGCAGCGCGGCCTCGACGACCGGACCGAACAGCGCACCCGAATATCGCAACGTCACGTCGACGCGCGAACCCGACCCGTCCGGCGACACCAGGGCCTCGAGCTGCCACTGCGAGTGTGATCGACCGTCCACCTCGTTGCGGTCGAAGACGACATGACACGCACCGGATGCGGCAACGTCATGAACCACTCTCTGCATCCGCAGCTTCTTCGAACGCGCGAAGGGCCCGATGCGAGCCCGCAGCTCGACCAGCCACACGGGGTGGGAAGCGTCTGCATCACGCGTGACGGCGTGAACGAGCGGCATCCACTTCGGGTAGTTCGCGAGGTCGTCGACGAGACCACGGACGCGCTCGACCGGCGCATCCAATCGGATCGTCTCGCCATGCTCCATCGGCTGCGGGTCCGACTTACTCGACGTGATCACCCTGATTGAAGTCGTACGTGTCGTCGGGCTTCGTGACGCCGCGAGTGGTGTCGCGGAACATCGCCCGGGAGGAATCCGCCGGTCGCGCAATCGGCCGGGTGTGATTGGCCGTTGCACGGTCGAAGAAGCGCCGCTCGCCCGCCGGATGCGAGCGCGTTGCATCGCGCGCCGGCGATACGGATGGCACCACGGGTTCCGGAGTCGCACCATCATTCACCGCTGCGGCGGGCGCAACCGACTCCGCTCCGTGCTCGTCGGCGATGGCGGCGGTGTGTGATGTGTCGTCACTTGACTGCCGGCTGCCGCTCTCGGGTTCGGCGACCCGGGCGACCGTGGCAGTCGCATCACGCGGCACGAACGGAGGTGACATCGGAACCGTCGGATCGAAGAGCCCGTCGTTCGTCACGACGCGCAGTTGCGTGGTTGCGTCGCGCTCGCGACGTGCCGTCGCGCGGGGTGCCTTCGTCGCAGCGGCGCGCTTCGGCGCGGCCGGCTTCGGCTTCGCCGCTACCCGATCCTTCTGCGCAGCAACGAACAAGCGCGATGTTCCCTCGCGACGATCGTCGATGCTCCATCCACGCGGGAGAATGAGCCGCTCCGCGTGACGATCACACAGGAGATTCATGTGGTGCGACGCATCGGGCGAGGCATGTTCGAGCCACACGACGAGAGTTCCGATGTCGATGCCGTAGGCGACGGATGCGGGCTCGGCACACCCGACCCGCTCACAGCTGCGACGCACGGCTCAACAGTAGACGCGCAAACGCGGTCAATCGCGCCTTCCCGGTGGGCGATGCGGGCCTCGATCCCACGACTTCCACGATGTGAACGTGGCGCTCTTCCGACTGAGCTAATCGCCCTTGCGAGTCTTCAGGCTACTGCTCGAGGCACACCATGCCCATGCCCTGGCGGTCGCGCACGGCAACGGTGTCGGAGTCACACGCGCCGTCGAACGGCACGAGCTCACGGGCGACGCCGACGTGCGCCGCCGCGCAATCGACCTCGTACCCTGCGCCGACTGCATCCAGGGCGATGCATGACCCCGGGCCGACGAGACCATCCGGCCCGCGCGGAACGTTACGTCCGCCGACGATGTGCAAGAGCACCACGAGAGCAGCACCACCCGCCGCGACGGCGAGGACGAATCGCCACGGGAATCGCGCCCGTCCGACGGGCAGCGGATTCGATCCGCCATATGAGGTCGAGCCGGTTGACGATGCAGCGACGTTCGTCGGCGGTCGTGATGCGGCAGCGACGGCCGCATCATGCGCCGCGCGCTTCATCGGCGACGAGAGTATCGACCACGCCTCCGCGATGCGGGCGACGTCGGCGTGATTGCCCGCCCCACCGCCGTCGGGATGCGTCTCGCGCATCCGCGCCCGGTACGCGGCGCGAATCTCACCGATGTCCGCACGCGGTGACACGCGCAGGACGGCGTACGGATCGATCACGACACGTCAGGGTATGAGACACAAGGCACCGGCGGCGACGTCAGTAGCCGAGGGCGACATCCACTCGGCCGATGAGCGGCTCGCCGGCGATCCAGCGGCGACAGTTCTCTCGCACGCGAGCCGACAACAACGGAACGGCCATCTCGCGGGTGTTACCGACATGCGGCGTGATGACGCAATTCGACAGGCGCCAGAGCGGATGATCGGCGGGCAACGGTTCGGGTTCGGTGACGTCGAGTGCAGCACCGCCGATCGCACCCGTTGACAGCGCACGCACGAGTGCGTCGGTGTCGATGAGCCGACCGCGCCCCACGTTGATCACCCACGCGTCGTCGCGCATGACGGCGAACTCTGCATCACCGAACATCCGCTCGGTCCCGGGCGTGAGAGCGCATGCAAGAACGACTGCATCGGCACCCGTGATCGAATCGTGCAACCGATCGGGTCCCATCACTTCGTGCACACCGACCATCGGGGCGATCCGGGCGCGAACGACGGTGACGTGCACCCGGAACGGTGTGAGCAATCCGATGAGAGCTTCGGTGATTCCCCCGCCACCGACGATCGTCACCCGCGCGTCGAAAAGGTTCCGACCGTGATCGTGCGACCAATGGTCGGTGCGCGCATAACCGACGACGTGGCGCAAGCCGCCGAGCAGGAACGCAAGGCACAGTTCGGCGACCGGTTCGGCGTAGACACCCTTGCCGCTCGTCCACGTGCGCCGCTCGTCGAGGACGGGCACGAAGTTCTCGATGCCGGCAAAAGGCAACTGGACCCACCCGAGGTGCGGAGCGCGTGCGAGCCACTCGCGCAATCCCGCCGCATCGTGCGCGGCACCCCAGACGAGGCCGCTCGCCTCCTCGATACGCACGACGTCGGCACCGGCCGCACGCACGGCGTCGCGCAGCCACTCGGCCGCGTCGTCGGGGCCCACGGCGATGCGTCGCTCGTTCACCGTGCAAGCCTTCTACTTCGAGACGGGGCGACGCCGCAGCGGCACGCGGCGCAGACCCGCGGGACGCTGCTTGCTCACGTTCGGCGCCTTGCGGGTGCGCAACGTACCGAACACGAGAATTGCGATGCTCGCGAACAGCACGATCGACGCGAGCACGTTGATCTGCGGCGGGATGCGAACGCGCGCGGCACCGTAGATCTGCAACGGGAATGTGACCGTCGATCCGGCATTGAAGAAGGTGATGATGAAATCGTCGATCGACAGAGCGAAGGCGAGCAGCGCTGCAGCAAGCACTCCCGGAAGAATGAGCGGAAACGTGACGAGTCGGAACGTGCGCCACGGCGACGCGCCGAGGTCGGCGGCTGCTTGTTCGAGGGTCCAGTCGAAGCCGCGGATGCGGGCCCGCACCGTGAGCGCGACGAAGCTCACCTGGAACATGACGTGGGCGATGACGATCGTCGTCGTTCCGAAGTCGACGAACGTCTGACCGAGGAACAACGTGGCGAGTGACGAACCGAGGACGATTTCCGGCGTGGTTAGTGGCAGCACGAGCAGCAAGTTGATCGATGACGACCCGACGAACGGACGGCGTGACAACGCGATCGCGATCATCGAACCGAGGACCGTGGAAATGACCGTCGCAATCGCGCTGATACGGAGGCTCGTCCACAATGCGGCGGTGAGGCTCGACTCGGAGAACGGACTCAACCAATTGTCGAGTGTGAAGCCCTGCCAGACGATGTTGAAGTTGCCGCGCGGCGAGTTGAAGCTGAACAGCACGATGAAGAAGATCGGCATGAACAGGTACACGAGGCCG
>JBIIUH010000046.1:0-11312 GCA_044340075.1 Ilumatobacteraceae bacterium
GAGATCTCTCGCGGGTGTAGCTCAATGGCTAGAGTTCCAGCCTTCCAAGCTGGCTATGCGGGTTCGATTCCCGTCACCCGCTCCATTCGCCCGAAATTCGGGGCATTGTCCGGTGCTTCAGCGGGCCTGGTCGGCGGCTTCCCGCAGGGACATCATTGCGAAGAGGAATCCACCCGTCGCAACGATGAAGAAGATGACGCATCCGAAGGCAAACAGCGCTCCCTGACTCATGTCAGCCGACCTTACGCCGTGCGGTAAAGAGGAATGCTCCGAGGGCGAGGATCGACGGGACCCACGTGCCGACAAAGATGCCGTTCAACTTGTCGTCGACTGCGCCGCCATTGGCGAAGAACAACCACACGCTGAGTACCAAACTCGCCGCCGCAGCGAGAAGGGTCGTGAGTTGGAGGATTTGCGTTGGTTTCATACATCAGGCCTGCCCGATATTCGGCACAGTGTGTGGGATGCCCGTACCTTGGGCTCGGTCGACACGAACGGAAAGCGTCGTGTGATGCGTACCGTGACCGCGCCAATGGCACCCGCCACGGTTGAAGCGCAGGAAAAATCACGAAACATCGGTGCATGAGCAACGTACCCGAACGACGTATCCACGTACCGAATACACGAATCTCGCACATGCCGCGTCAATCACACTCGTAGACACTCCGCTGCGATCAACCGATCGCCTTACACGGAGGAAACACCATGAAGACAATGGCCATCAAACTGGTCACCGCGCTGCAGAGCCAGCGACACGATGACGAAGGAGCAGTGAGCGCCGAATACGGCGTACTGCTCGCCGGAGTCGTGGCCGTCGTGGCGATTTCCGCCACTGCACTCGGTGGCCGAATCACGGACATCTTCGACGCCGTCCTGCCGTGAACACCCGTCGTCCGGCCCTCGATACCCCGCGTCGGGGGCCGGACGATCGCGGTTCGGTTGCGGCCGAATTCGCGGTCGTTGTACCGGTTCTTCTCCTCCTTCTCTTTGCAATGATCACTCTCGCCTCGCTGTATTTCGACCAACTACGCCTGCAGTCGGCCGCCCGGGACGCAGCGCGTGTCGGGTCCGTGAGCCCTGCCGAAGCCTGCTCGACTGCCGAGACGGCTCTCAGCGGCAATGACGTTGGGACACTCACGTGCACCATCGTCGACAGTTGCTCCTCGGGAGCGCTGCGTGTGCGCCTCGTCGCGCGCCAGAACCTGACGATTCCCGTCATCGGATCTCGTGAGCTTTCACTCGACGCCTCGTCCTCTTTCGTGTGCCCGCAATGATCGTTGATCCTCACGTGACGATTCCGAGGTCGATAAGCCGAGATGACGGATCGATAGTCGCCCTCACGGCCATCGCGATGATTCCGCTCGTGCTCGGACTGGCGATCGTGGTCGACTCCGGACGGGTCTGGGCGGAGCGCACCACATTGCAGAATGCCGTCGAAGTGACCGCCGCATCGGCTGCGTCCGCGTGGATCCGCACCGGATCGGTGTGTCCGTCGAGCACGCGCGAATACCTCAGCCGCGACGGGGCATCACCCGACTCGGTCGAGTGCACCATTACCGGAACGAATCGGGACGGAACACTCACGGTGGCTGCCGTTGACGCGGCTCCACTGGCATTCGTCGATCTCCTGGGACGGTCGAGTGCACGCATCACCGCAAGCACGACCGTGCGCATCGGCTCACCCGGTGCCCTGGTCGGCGTATGGCCCGTGGCGCTGTGTGAGCAGCACCCGTCACTTCTCGCGTGGAAAAACTCCGGATTCACGCTGACGTCGAGTTACACGATCACCGTCGCGGCGGGCCCTGTGCACTGCAGCGGCGGGAACAGCGGAAATTGGGGTCTGCTCGACTTCAACGGAGGAAGCAACCCGACGTCCGAGGCCAGAGACTGGGTGCAGAACGGATACCAGAGCCCGCTAAAGGTGGGTGATCTCGTTCCCGGAAACCCGGGCGGAGTCTCCGGCTCGATTGGAATCGAGACGATGCTCGGCAAGCGGGTACTCATCGCGCTGTACAACCAAGTGCAGGGGTCCGGCAGCGACGCAACATTTCGTATATCGGGCTTCGCCCGTGCGACTTTGCTCGATGCGAAACTCACCGGCGCGGCGGCATCCCGTTCACTCACCGTTCGATTCGAGACGGGAATCATCGACCGACCTTCCTCGTCCGTAGGAAACGGGACCGACTACGGAGTTACCACCTGGGCCATCTGCGCCTACGACAACAAAGGACAGTGCTCATGAGCATGAAACGAAACATCTCCAAGTTCCTGCCGGTGGCACTCGCCTTCGGGCTCGTCGCCGCGGGATCGTGGACGCTGCTGCCGAACACGGACTCGGCAGCCGATGCAGAAGCAGCAACGGCCGTGCTCGTCCTCACCCGGGCGCTGCCTGCCGGCACGAACGCAAACGACCTCAGTCGATGGTTGAGCGTGCGCAACCTGCCCGCCAACGCCGTCGTTGACGGTGCATTCACGTCAATCGCCGAGATTGATTCCGGTGTCCTTGCCGTCGACCACGCCGCCGGACAGCAGATCACCGAACTCTCTTTCGCAAAAAATCGTGTCGCCGCCGTCGGTCCCGAGTATGTCGTCACTTCGGTACGTCTGCCGGCACAGAACTGGACGGGAGCAGTGCGCATCGCCGGCACGAAGCTCGACGTTTACCGCCTCACCGACACCGGTGCGGAACTCGTTTCGCGCGACGCCGTCGTGCTCGACTCTCCCCCGGTCGACGTGATCGAACCGTCGACCGAGTCGATTCTCACCGTTGCCGTGCACCGCGAATCGCTCGCCGACGTCCTGCGTGCAGCCCACGACGAGATGCTGTGGCTGGTCGGACAGTGACCGCCGGTCGTCATCATGACCCGATCGTCGCCAGCGTCGTATCGACGAAGGGCGGCGTGGGCAAGACGGCCATTGCAGCGAATCTCGCGTATGCAATGTCACGCACAACACCAACCTTGCTCGCCGACTTCAATACGTACTCCGCCGATGTCGAGTGGGCACTGGGACTGCGTCCTACGCACCGCCTGCACGACATCGTGCGCCGACTCCACGAGGAGCCGTCCGCCGACATCGACGGCATGCTCACTCTCTTCGACGATCGTCTCGCCGTGTTATGCGGACCCGACTCGCACATCGCCGCCGATGCGGTGACCTCCGCCGACGTTTCCGTCATCCAGGCCCGGCTGCGCTCCCTCGGTCGCCCCGTCATCATCGACTGCGGCCCGGGAATGAGCGATCACACGATCGACGCGCTCGAGTCGGCATCGCACGTCGTCGTCGCGACGACTACCGACGTGTCGTCCGTTCAGGCAGCCCGCAAGTTGCTCGACACCATCACGGTGCTGCGCATCGAGCCGCAGCGAGTGCACCTCGTCATCAACCGCGCCGGCACCGGGACGGGTCTGCGCCTCGGAGACGTCGAGAATCGCCTCGGTCGGCGCGCAGTGGCGACGATCCCCGACAACCCGCGTGTCAGCGAGGCGATGAACTCCGGAGCACCGGTTTTCGACTCGAAACCACGTTCCCGGGTCGCCACGGAAATTCGTGCGCTCGCCGACGTCATTCTCGGGACGTCAGCTCCCGCCGCAGGTAACGGCTCGTGAGCCTGCGTGCACGGGTCCTGCGTAGCGAAGGTGCGCGTCCCGATCCCGAGATGACGGTCGAGACGAAGGACGAAACCTGGCAACGCTTGCGCGACGACTTCAGTGGCCTCACGACGAACGTTCGCACCTACCTTTCGTCACTCCCAGATCGCACGAGCATGTCCGACGAACGACTGCGCACCATGGCCGAAGCCGAGATGATCCGCCTGTTCCGCGAGCGCGATTCCGTTCCCGAATCCGACGAGCGATTCCTTCGCGGTGCGGTGATCGACGACATCCTCGGGTTCGGCCCGATCCAGGACCTCATCGATGATCCGACCATTTCCGAAGTGATGGTGAACGGCACCGGCGACGTCTACGTCGAGAGGTCGGGAACGATCACGAGGACAGAGCGTGTATTCGACAACGAGGACCACGTTCGCCGGGTGATCGATCGGCTACTGCGCGCCTCCGGACGACGCGTCGACCAGGCATCACCGATGGTCGACGCACGGCTGTCCGATGGATCACGCCTCAACGTCGTTCTTCCACCCCTGGCCGTCGACGGACCCGCGGTGACGATTCGCAAGTTCCATGCGTCGGGCTTCACCATCGAGGATCTCGTCGCACGCCACTCGTTGTCACCCGATTCCGCCGAGTTTCTGCGCCGTGCGGTTCGCGGGAAGTTGAACATCCTCGTGTCGGGCGGCACCGGCACCGGCAAGACGACGCTGCTCAATGTTCTCTCCGACTTCATCGGAGCCGACGAGCGCGTCGTGACGATTGAGGACGCAGTGGAGTTGACTCCCCACATGCACAACCTCGTGCGACTGGAAACACGACCGCCCAACGCCGAAGGACGGGGCGAGATCGTCGTTCGCGACCTCGTGCGCAACGCCCTGCGCATGCGACCCGACCGGATCATCGTCGGGGAGGTGCGCGGATCGGAGACGATCGACATGATCCAGGCGATGAACACCGGCCACGAAGGCTCGCTGTCGACTGTCCATGCAAACTCGCCCCGCGATGCGTTGCGTCGACTCGAGACGATGGTCCTCCTCGGTGGCACCGAACTTCCGTTACGCGCCGTTCGGGAGCAAGTGTCGCACTCGATCGACGTCATTGTGCACCTCGTACGCGACACGCTCGGACGGCGGCTCGTCTCGCGGATTACCGAGGTCGTCGGCATGGAGGGCGACCTCATCTCTACGGCCGATCTCTTCACCAGATCACCCCAATCACTCCCTGATGGCGCAGACCCGACACCGCTCGTCTCGACGGGAGTGTCTTCGGCTCGACTCGGCTCACGGCATCCGGTTCACACGTCGTGACGCTCACTGCCTCTCTCGCCTTTGGTGCTGCGGCGGCACTTGGAACGATCCAGGCCCGGACGTTTCTTGCCGGCCGACGCACATCACGGCGCATGCGCGAAATGGCGGGATTGCTCACACCGCGGAATCGCACCGCACCTCTTCAACTACGAAGACCCCGACCCGTGCAGGCACGCCGCGAACGACGACGCGCGCAACTTCTGTCCTCCCAGCTTGCGCCCGCCCTCGAGTTGATCATCGGTCACCTGCGCATCGGACGCAACGTCGGTTCGGCAATCGCGGAAGTGAGCGACTCACTCGCCGAGCCGCTGCGCTCGATCTTCGTCGATGCCGTCGAGGAATCGCGCCTCGGCACTCCGCTGGGTGACACTCTCGAGCGATCCGCGATCCGGCACGGAAGTCGCCACCTCGCCGTCATGGCTTCGGCAATCGGGCTCCAGGCCCGGCAGGGCGGATCACTCGTCGAAATCCTCGACGCCGTGCACACGACCATCGAAGAAGAGGACCGTTTGCAGCGCGACATCCGCACGCTCACTGCCGACAACCGACTGAGCGCACGGGTATTGCTCGCACTTCCACCCATCGTGCTCGTTGTGGTGTCGATCCTCAATCCCGGCTACGCCGCACCGTTGCTCACCGATCCACTCGGGCGACAGATGTCGGCCGCAGGAGCGGTGCTCGCCCTCGTCGGCTGGCGCTGGTTGCGACGCCTTGCCGCACCGGAAGTCACCGTCTGATGCAGCTGGTGCGATCACTGCTCTTCGCATCGGCTGCAGGGCTGCTCACGCACCAATCGGGTCGACTGCTGATACGACGCACGAGCGAGCCGCGAGCAACCATCACCGGCCGCCGCCGCAGTGCGCTCGTCACGGCAACCGGAACCGTGCTCGGCACCGAAGCGGAACTGCACAGGCTCGTCGTGCAACGAATGATCGCCGCCGCCGTCGCGGCGGCGCTGGCGGCAGTCGTCGTCTGGTGGAGGGTCGACATCGTCGGCATCTCGATCGCTGCTCTCCTCTTCCTCAGCGCATGGCACATGCCGCTCATCTTCGCCCGGCGACGCGAGACCGCGCGTCGTGCAGCAGTCGATCTCGAGATGACCGATGCCCTCGGCGAGATGGTGATGAGTGTCGAAGCCGGTCTCGCCCTCGAATCCGCGATGAACGTCTACTCACAGCGCCATCACACCCCCCTCGCCGACGAGTTTCGTGTCGCACTCGATCGCATCGCCCTCGGAATCTCGCGCGATCTCGCCCTGAAGGAAATGGTCGACCGAACGCCGACGTCGGCAATGCAACTGTTCGTTGCTGCCATTCGCCAGAACCAGCGCATCGGTGCCCCGTTGGCGACCGTGCTGCGCCAGCAAGCCTCCACCGCGCGACGACGGAGACGACAGGATGTCGAAGAACGATCGGCCAAGTTGGCGATGAAGATGGTCTTCCCCACCGTGCTGTGCATCCTCCCGGCACTGATGATCGTCGTCGTTGGCCCGGCAATAATTCGTACGCTGCAGTCGCTCGGGTGACGGGCAACGGCGATGCGGTGGAGCAGGAGGCGCGGCGCATCCTGGCGTGGTCGTTCATCGTTGCATGCGCGTATGCATCGTGTCTGGCAATTGCCGCGATACGGATGGAACCCCATCCGTTGGCGGTCATCGGTCTCGCAGTCACCGTCGCACCCGTTGGAGTGCTCGGGGCGGTCGACATCGTGGCTCGCCGCCTTCCGCTTGCGATCACGTACGGCACGGTCGCCGTTGCGGCACCGCTTCTCACGGCTGCGCCGCACGAGGGGTCCGTAACGCCCGTCGCGCCGCTGATCGGCGTGGCAGTGATGGTGGCGATCGCGGGACTCATTCGTATCGTCGGACGCGGTTCGCTCGGACGAGGCGACTTCCACTTTGCGGCACTCACCGGTGCAGTTGCCGGCTGGTTTGCGCCCCTACTCGCCGTCTACGCGTGGTTGGCAACGACAATCGTTGGCGCCGCTGCGTCCGTGGCGGTGCTCTGTGCGACGCGCAATCGCAACTCGCGACTGCCGTACGGTCCGGCAATGATCACCGGACTGTGCATCGCGCTCGTCACTCACCGGGCGCGCTGAAACCGTCCGCCCCGAACCACTCACGCGGTACGGCAACGAGCGACGGTCGATCGCGCGAGGTTTCGATGACGACGATCTCGCGATTCGGCACGAGCCACACCCACGCCCAGCGCTTGCGCATCTTGCGACGGGTAAACCACCCCATCGCGATCGTCGGCCACAGGTACGTGCCGACGACGCGGATGAACAGACCACGACTCACGTCCCGTGCAGTCGTCACCCGTACCGCGGTGATCTCACTGCGCTCGAGGTGCAGATCGCGCCGGCACGCTCCGGCGAGCCTCACACCGAGCGATCGGCGCAGCGTGAGACCCGTGTCGTCGAGTCGGGCGCTCGTCGTCACCGCGCTTACGTCAGCGATGCCCGGTAGATGCCCTCGATCGTCGCATCGAGCGTGCGATCGAAGTCGGCATCGGACTGCTGCGCCGACAAGCCCTCGGTGAGGGCGCGGGAGAAGCTTGCAATGACCCCGTTGTTCAGTGAGAGCAACCGGTTCGACTCGTCGCGCGAATAGCCACCCGACAACGCCACCACCCGCAAGACGCTCGGGTGCGCAACGAGCGGTGCGTAGAAGTTCGCTTCGGTCGGCAGCGTGAGCTTGAGCATGACGGGATCGGACGCGGGCTGGCGATCGAGTTCGGCGAGCAGTTCGTCGCGCAGGATCTTCTCCGCATCGGCCTTCGTGGCACTCTTGATGTCAACTTCGGGCTCGATGATCGGCACGAGACCGCGGGCAAGGATCTTGCGGCCGACGTCGAACTGCTGGGCAACGACGCTCTTGACTCCCGCAGCGTTCGCATGCGCGATGACCGAACGCATCTTCGTACCGAAGATGCCGTTTTGCACGGCTCGATCGAGCAACCCGTCGAGCTTCGTGAGGGGCTTCATCATCTGCACGCCGTCGGCTTCGTCGGCCAAGCCCTGGTCGACCTTGAGGAACGGAACGACGTTCTTCTTCGACCACAGATAGTTGGCGCTGCCCAGACCGTCGACGGTGCGATCCATGGTGCCCTCGAACAGGATTGCTCCGAGCACGCGACGACCGTCGAAAGCCGAGCTCGTCATCATCCGCGTGCGCATCGCATGGATGAGGTCGAACATCTCCTCGTCGGATTTCCACGAGCCGTCGGCAATGCCGTACAACTTCAGTGCCTTGGGCGTGCTCCCGCCGCTCTGGTCGAGCGCGGCGATGAATCCCTTGCCCGTGCGCATTCGTTCGAGTTGTCCTGCGTGCATGTCACCCTCCCGGTCGCACCGAGATTACCGTGAACGGTCGTGGCGATCGTTGTCTTCCTGCTCATCGGCGCGGTCGCACAACTCATCGACGGCACTCTCGGTATGGCTTTCGGCATCACATCGAGCAGCCTTCTCGTTGCAGTGGGTTCAACTCCGGTTGCCGCATCAGCCGCCGTCCACTTCGCCGAATTGGGTACGACGTTCGCCTCGGGTGCATCGCATTGGCGTGCCCGCAACGTCGATTGGGGTATTGCACTGCGCATCGGCGCGCCCGGCGCCGTCGGGGCATTTGTCGGTGCAACGCTCTTGTCGCAGTTCTCACTGGCAGGAGCACGCACGTGGATGTCGGCGCTGCTCATCATCCTCGGGATCATCCTCCTGCTGCGCTTCGGTCTGGGTCTGCGCACCATCGGAGCAGTTGCACGACGCCCCCGGTCGACTGCACTCGTACCGCTCGGAGCGGTGGCGGGATTCGTCGACGCATCGGGTGGTGGTGGCTGGGGTCCGATCACCACACCCACCTTGCTCACGATGACGAACACTCATCCGCGCACGGTCATCGGCACGGTGAGCGCGGCCGAGTTTCTCGTTGCCGTGGCCGCGAGTACGGGCTTCCTCGTCGGGGCGGCAACGGCCGGAGTCGATTGGGAGGTGGTTGCCGGACTGCTCCTCGGCGGTGTGCTCATGGCGCCGTTTGCGGCCTATCTCGCCGGCCGGCTGCCGCACGCACCGTTCGGTGCGCTCATCGGCGGTGTCGTCGTACTGACGAATGCACGCACCTTGCTCCGGGAGAACGACGTCGACGCGATGGCAATGAGCATCGTTCTCGTTGCGATTGCGATCGTCACCGTCACCGCGGCGACCTACGCACATCGCCGCGAGCGTCGCGTGGGAGTGGAACACTCGTTCTATGAAGCCGGCGACGGGACCGGGGAGTAGCTGCACATGATCGCCGTCGTCACCGGAGCATCGTCGGGTATCGGCGCGGCCGTGTGCGAGGCACTCGTCGCGCGCGGCGACACCGTCGTCGGGATCGCCCGCTCCGACATTGCACTGCGCGGCATGCGTACATCGCTGGGCGAGCGGTTCGAGCCCGTCGTTCTCGACGTCACCGACCACTCACTACTCGTCGCATCCCTGCAGAACGTGGCATCGAGATACGGTCGCATCGACGTACTCGTGAACAACGCGGGCACTGCCGAGATCACGACCATCACCGACACGACACCGGAACGATTCGCGCAGACGCTCGACCTCAATCTCACGGCACCGGCCGCGGCCATTCACGCTCTGTGGCCAACGTTCGTGCAACAAGGTGCGGGCTGCATCATCAACGTGTCGTCGCTCGCACAACTCGATCCGTTTCCCGGCTTCTTTGCCTACGCAGCGAGCAAAGCGGGGCTGCACCTGCTCACCGTCGTAGCCGCCGCCGAGGGCGCCGATGCCCATGTGCGGGCGTTCACGATCGCTCCCGGCGTCGTCGACACCCCCCTGCACCGACGCCTGCTGCCGGATTCGCTACCGCCCGTCGACGGCAAGGCATCGGCATTGCTGCCCCACGACGTTGCGCGCGTCATCCTCGATGCCATTGATGGACGTCACGATTCGGTCACGGGCTGGGTTCTTGCCGTACCCGCCCCCGCTGCCGTACACGACGTACAACGCTGGATCACCACACATCCCGGTGGCGGCGTAAAGATCGTCTCGTAGTCTGAGGCTCGATGTCATCGTCAACGGGGGCGCCCCGTGTTGCCGTCACCCGGCACGAGCACTTCAATGCGGCACACCGCATCCACAATCCGGCGCTCAGCGATGCCGACAACACCCGGATTTACGGCAAGTGCAACAATCCCTCTTTCCACGGCCACAACTACGAACTCATCGTGCGCGTCACCGGACCGCTCGACCCGGTCACCGGCTACGTCATCGACCTCGGTGAGCTGAGCACGATCGTGAAGCGCGAGGTTCTCGACCGACTCGACCACAAGAACCTCAACGTCGACGTTCCCGAGTTCCGCAACGTCAATCCGACAGCCGAGAACATCGCCATCGTGATCTACAACCTGATTCGACCGCATCTTGCCGATCATCTCGACCTGTACCTCACGCTCGGCGAGACGCCGCGCAACTTCGTCCACTACCCCGCCACGAGCGGCGCATAAACCCACGAAAGGCAACAATGTCGTACAAACTCGTCCACCAATACGACCCGCACACGACCGAGGGTCTCGCATCTGCGTACCGCAACATTCTCGGCCTCATCGGCGAAGATCCCGACCGCGAAGGCCTGCTGAAGACCCCCGAGCGAGTTGCGAAGGCCATGCAATTTCTCACTCAAGGCATGGACATCGACCCCGTCGCCATCCTGCAGAGCGCCCGATTCGAGGAGCAGGTTGCCGAGATGGTCGTCGTCAAGGACATCGAGATGTACAGCATGTGCGAGCACCACATGATTCCGTTCTTCGGCAAGGCACACGTCGCCTACATTCCGAACGGCTACATCACCGGTTTGTCGAAGATGGCGCGCGTCGTCGACGCATGTGCACGCCGCCTGCAGGTGCAGGAACGACTCACTCACCAAATTCGTGACGCCATCCGCACCGCTCTCGACCCGCTCGGCGTTGCCGTCGTCGTTGAGGCCAAGCATCTGTGCATGATGATGCGCGGCGTCGAGAAGCAGAACTCGGTCACCACGACGTCGGCTTTCGACGGTGCGTTCCAGCACGACGTGACACGCAGCGAGTTCCTCCGACTCATCAGCAGCAAACTCTCGTAGCAGGCCCCGCCGTCACTACCTTTCAGGTGGTGTGAGCGACAGAAATCAGCCGACGAACGCGGCAAGAACGTCGCGCAATCGATCGCGCACCGACGCGTCGACGACGCCGTTGCCGTCGACGAAAGTGTTCACCGCGGGTATGAGCACTTCGGGTCCGACGAGGTGCGCCTTCAACTGCGGCACCACCGACCGCAAGTACTCGACCGACGCCTTGCCTCCGCGCGTGCCCGGCGAACAACCGACGACGGCAATCTTCTTGTCGAGCAGTGAATGTGCGGCGAACGG
>JBIIUH010000047.1:0-11180 GCA_044340075.1 Ilumatobacteraceae bacterium
GCCCACGAACGACGCCGATCGTTTGGCCGCCGGCGTCATGCGCGACTCGCTCGAACTTGCCGAGGCCGAGTTCGCCGCGGGCGAGCACCTGCGTTCGATCCGTGTCATCGCCGGCGACGTCGATTACGCGCGCGCCATCTTCGACCTCATGCCCACCGATACGCCCGAGCAGTGGTCGACCATCGCGCAACGCATGGCGAACGTGCCCAAGGCGTTCAACGGCATGTGCGAGTCGTGGCGACTCGGTATGCAGCGCGGTGTCGTCGCGCCGTTGCGCCAGGTGCACGCCGTCGCCGACATGCTCGACGCATGGGTCGGCACCGACGCCGAACCCGGGTTCTTCACCGCACTCGCCGAACGCTCGACCGACACCAAGGGTGCACCGACTGCCGAGTTGCGTGAAGCCGCCCGTGCCGCCACCGCATCGCTCGCCGAGTGCGCCGCGTTCCTGCGCAACGAGTACGCACCGAAGGCCGACCCGCGCAACGGCGTCGGTGAAGAGCGTCATGCTCTCGCCCGCCGCCGTTACCTCGGCATGGACATCGACGCCGACGAGGCGTACGCATGGGGCTTCGGCGAGGTGGCGCGACTCGATGCCGAGATCGCCCGCGTGGCGAACGAGATCATGCCCGGCGCATCACTCGCCGAAGTGCGACACTTCCTCGACACCGACCCGTCGCATTCGATCGTCGGCGAAGAGAACCTGCGCGCCTGGCTGCAAGAGCTCATGGACGATGCCATGGACTTCCTCATTTCGAACGGCCACTTCGAGATTCCCGAGCAGATCCGCACCGTCGAAGCGAAGATCTCTCCCCCGGGTGGCGCGGCTGCGATGTACTACATGCCGCCGAGCGAGGACCTCACGCGTCCGGGCAGCACGTGGTACCCGGCGAACGGTCGCACGGTGTTCCCGAAGTGGAGCGAGCCGACGACCGCGTACCACGAGGGAGTTCCGGGGCACCACCTGCAGATCGGCGTCGCGGTGATGAACCACGACAAGTTGTCCCGATTCCAGCGCAACGAATTCGTCAGCGGACACGGCGAAGGTTGGGCCCTGTACGCCGAGCGGTTGATGGACGAATTCGGCTTTCTCACACGCCCCGAATACCGATTGGGTTATCTGTACGCGCAGGCCTTCCGTGCGGCGCGTGTCGTCATCGACATCGGATTGCACTGCGACAAGACGATTCCGAAGGACTGGCCGTGGCACCCCGGCGAACGCTGGACCCCCGAGCTCGCGCTCGAGTTTCTGTCGGCGCGGTCGTCGAGTGACGATGCGTTCAACCGTTCGGAGATCGACCGCTACCTCGGCTGGCCGGCACAGGCCATCTCGTACAAGTTGGGTGAGCGCGAATGGCTGAAGCTGCGCGACGAGACGAAGGCGCGCCTCGGTACGTCGTTCGATCTCAAGGCGTGGCACAGCTACGCACTCGGATTGGGCAACCTCGGCCTCGATCTCTTCCGCAAGGAAATGAGTCGCTTCGCCGCCTAAGGCGTGACGTGATCATGCGTGCCGCCTTACGGCGTCACGTGTCAATGCGTTCCGCGTTACGGCGTCACGATTACTGCAGTGCCGGGGGTGGCCCAGCGGTAGATGAACTTCGCGTCGTCGGTCGTCATGCGCACGCATCCCGACCCCTTGAAGCGCCCGAGTTCGCCCTCGGTTTGCATCGGCTTGCCCTTCTCCAACGGAATGTTGTGGAAGCCGACGTTGCCGCCTTCAGGGCCGAACGCGAAGCGCGTCATCCACCGGAACGTCACGTCTTCGAAGT
The DNA here is from genome assembly GCA_044340075.1 of Ilumatobacteraceae bacterium. Taxonomy (GTDB): domain Bacteria; phylum Actinomycetota; class Acidimicrobiia; order Acidimicrobiales; family Ilumatobacteraceae; genus F1-60-MAGs027. Next base: position 1,773 of record JBIIUH010000047.1, read on the forward strand.
CGAGGCTGAACGACCACGGTGACTGCGATGTCACGGCGTAACGTCCGATTTCGGGAACACCCTTTCGACCCGATACCGGCATCGAACGGATGACGTTGTCGTTCTTGTCGATGACCCACACCCACTGCAAACGATTGCTGTAGACGACGCGGCGACCGGTGCCCGAACGACGCGGCAACTGCGGCGGCACTGCGCGCGTGTAGGTGATGCGCTCGTTGAGCGGCCGGATTTCGGGCGTGACGACCGGTGCGACGCTCGACGGCGCGTCGGGTGCCGTGTAACTCGACGGCACGGGCACGACTGTGGTGGTTGACGCCGACGAATCATCTGCGGGGACGCGCGCAGCCTGCGCGACGGGGGCGAACATGGCAACCGTTGCACATGCGGCGGCAACGGCAACGACTCGACGCATGGTTATCGCATTCCATTCTCGTCGGGTTCGTCGCCGATTCCGTCGACCACGTCGTAACGAGTGCCGACCGAACCGAGAATTCCCTGGAACATCGCTGCGACGGGCAAACCGAGCACGGCACCGAGCGGACCGAGCAATGCGGCACCCGCAATCACGGCACCGAAGGCGATCGCCGGATGGATTTCGAGTGTGTGCGCGGTGACGCGCGGGGCAACGACGAAGTTTTCGATCTGCTGGTACACGACGATGACGGCAACGACGATTCCGGCGCGAATCGGGCTGTCGACGATGGTGAGCAGCAGCGGAAGTACACCAGCGATGTACGTGCCGACGACGGGAACGAATTGCGACACGACACCCACCCAGATGGCGAGCGGAATCGGCGCGGGAGTCCCGATGAGCTGGAAGGCGACCCAGTGTGCGAGCGCAGAAATGACGGCGAGGATGGCTCGCGAGTACAGATAGCCGCCGGTCTTTTTCACCGCGAGATCCCACGTACGCAGGACGACGCGCTGGCGGCTCGGTGTGAGCCAACTGCAGATGGTGCGCCGCAGGCGCGGCCCGTCGGCGGCGAGATAGAAGGTGAACAACAGGATGGAGAACACCTGCAGCAGCGACCCGAATGCCGATACCGACAAGCGCACCGCGTTGCTGCGCTGGCTGTTGAAGAACGACTGGATCGGACCGTCGGGGTCGTCGAGCGATTCGATGATCGCCGGTGCATCGATCGACGTACCGAATGTGTCGTTGATGAATCCCGAAACATCGGTGATGTAACGATCGCGATTGTTCACGAGGTCGTTGGCCTGGTCGGCGACGAGGGCACCGATGATGCCGACGAACGCACCGACGATGACGAGCACGGCGAGCAACACGAGGCCCGTGGCCGACCCGCGGCGCATACCCCGCCGCGCCAGGCGGTCGGCTGCCGGCTCGATGGCGATGGCGAGGAACAGCGAAATGAGCACGAGGACGAGGAACCCCGACAGGCGGTTGAACAGGTCGCGCACGACGAACGTCCCGAGGTACCCCAGCCAGAACACGACGATGGCGCGCACCACCCAACCGGGCATCGATGTGCGTGATGAACCCCCGAGTGAATCCTCGTGTGAACCCTCGTTCGGGCCGACTTGTGTCACATATTTCAGGGTAACGGTGCGGAAAGTTGGATGGAACGACCCTCTCGCTGGCACGATGAAATGGTGAAGTTCGAGCGCCCGCAGATGGAAGAAGCGATCGAACGCGCACGTGTCACGTTGCGCGATGCGGTGACGGGTGCACGATCGTCGCTTGATCGCAGCCTCGCCGGTGTGCGCACGTCACTCGGTGACACCTTGCGCGATCGTGTCGCGGGACCCGACGCCGAGGAACGCATGCAGCGCTGGATCGATTCCGATGCGCCGCGCTGGTTCGGCCCAGATCGCCCCATCCAGCGCGTGCACGCCGACGCATCGATGTTCATCGGTGGTTTGCGTGCACTGCTCATCCAGTCGCTCCACCCGCTCGCCATGGCGGGGGTCGCACAGCATTCCGACTACCGCAACGATCCGTGGGGACGTCTGCAGCGCACCACCGATTTTCTCGCCTCGACGACCTTCGGCCCGATCGAAGAAGCGCAACGCGCAGTCGACCGCGTGAACAAAGTGCACGAACGCGTCACCGGTGTGGCGAGCGACGGCCGCGAGTATTCCGCGCGCGATCCGCACCTGCTCGAGTGGGTGCACGTCGCCGAAGTCGACAGTTTCCTCACCGCGCACCAGATGTTCGGCGAGAAGCCGCTCACCGACGAGGAATGCGACGAGTACGTCGCCGACATGGCGGTAATCGCGCGCAAATTCGGCGTCATCGATCCGCCGATCACACGTGCCGGTCTCACGAACCGTCTACGCAGCTACATCCCCGAGTTGCGTTCGACTCCCGAGTCGCGCGACGGTGCGAAGTACCTGCTCGTCACTCCTCCGCTCGATGCGCGATCGCGCGCCGCATACGGTCTGCTCGCCGCGGCGACGGTGTCGACATTGCCGCTGTGGTCACGCCCCTTGTTGCGTCTGCCGTGGTTCCCGCTCACCGAGCGGACGGCGTTGCGCGGCCTGGGTCAGGCGGTGACGCGCGTCGTGCGCTGGGCCATGCCCACGAAGCCGGCGTAAAGCGCCTGCTGCTGCGGGTCGTGCGCCGAGGTGTCCTCGGGATGCCACTGCACACCGATGATGCGATGACGTTCGTGTTCGATCGCCTCGACGAGGCCGTCTTCTGCACGACCGACGACGCGGAAGCCGTCGCCCAGTTTGTCGACCACCTGGTGGTGGAACGATGCACCGCTGATCGTCGTTGATCCCATCGACTCGGCGAGGAACGAACCCGTATCGAGCGTCACGTCGTGGGTGACGAACTCGGCACCGACGGGGAATTCGCCCGGTGCGTGCTGCAACAGATCACCGGCATTCGGCAGGTCGGCGAGGTGCTGAACGAGCGATCCGCCGAGGAGCACGTTGGACAACTGCATCCCGCGGCACACCGCGAGCACCGGCAGGCCGAGCTCGATGGCGGCGAAGAACAGCGACGACTCGAAATGATCCTGCTCGGGCGACACGCCGTACACCTGCGGTGACGCAGTCTGACCATAGAGAGCAGGGTCGACGTCGGCGCCGCCCATGAGCACGAGTGCATCGAAGCGCTCCATGAGCCGCAGTGCACCGTCGTCGTGAAACGTTTGCGGCGTGATGACGACGGGTTCTCCCCCGGCGCGCAAGATCGAGTTGAGATAGCGCTTGCCGGCGAAACTCACGGCGTCGCGCGACACGCGGCTCGGTGCTCCGTTGCGACCGGCAACGGCGATGAACGGAGTCACGACCGTCAGGCTACCGAGAGCGTCGTTTCACCTCGGCGGCGAGTGCACTCGACCAGTTGCCGCGGCGTGCCACCGCCACCGAATCGAGACCCAACCATTGCGCCATCGCGTGCAACTCCCCCGCGACCGGTGCCGTAATGTCGGCGAGCTTCGTGCCGGGCTCGCGGTATGCGCCGTGCACCTGCAGCGTGCCCGACGCGGTATTGCGTTGCAGGTCGAGACGACCGACGAGCGAGTCACCGACGAGCACGGGCAACACGTAGTAGCCGTACGTGCGCTTCGCACGCGGCGTGTACAACTCGATGCGATAGTGAAAGTCGAACAGACGCTCGGTTCGCTCGCGGTGCCACACGAGCGAATCGAACGGCGACAACAACGCAACCGCATCGGCGCGTGCGGGGACGCGGGCCTTCGGCAACGTGTATGCGGGTTTCGCCCAGTCCTCCACACGCACCTCGCGCAACGAGCCGTCGTCGACGAGCGAACGGAGTGCCGCGGCGCAGTCGCGCGGCACCTGGCGGTAGTAGTCGGCAAGGTCGACGTGGGTCGCGATGCCGAGTGACTTTGCCGCGCGCAACAGCAGCTCGCGGCGTGCGTCGTGTTCGGTCGGTGTCTTCAGGCGCAACACCGACTTCGGGATCACGCGTTCGGGCAGGTCGTACACACGGGCGAAGTCGGCATCGCGCCGCCGCGTCGTCAATCGACCCGCATAGAAGAGGTATTCGAGTGCGCGCTTGGCATCGTCCCAGTCCCACCAGGTGCCCTTCGGTCCGCGACGCATCGACACGTCTGCGGCCTTCACAGGGCCGCCGTCACGCACCTTGGCGTAGAGATTCTCAACGATCCGCCGGTTCGATTCGTAGAAGCCGCGCAACCACGGTCGGGCCATGCGCCAGCGCAGGTACGGATGTACATCGACGGGCACGAGCGAGGCCTCGTGCGCCCAGTACTCGAACACCTCGCCGCGATCGACTGCCGTGCCGATGACGCTGCGATCGTGCGCGCCGATGCGGGCGAACAACGGCAACTCCTGGCTGCGTGCGAGCACGTTCACCGAATCGATCTGCACGACACCGACGGCGTCGAACACGCTCTTCAGTCGTGCGGCATCGCCACCACGGTGTGCGGTGAGGAAGCCTTGTGCCGACAATGCGAGGCGACGTGCCTCGGAAATCGACAGCTGTGCAGCGGTGTCGTCGCGGCGCGACGTACGACCGCGACTCACGGGCGAACTAGTCGGCGACGGTGATGGTGACCGAGTTGATGACGACGTCGGTCGTCGGGCGATCGTTGCGATCAGTGGCGACGTTCTGCATCGTCTCGACGATCTCGAGGCCCTTCACGACCTGGCCGAACAGCGAGTACTGGGGAGGCAGACGGCAACCGTCGGGGCCGCTGATGATGAAGAACTGACTGCCGTTCGTGTTCGGACCGGCGTTCGCCATGGCGAGCGAACCGATCTTGTACTGACCGGGCTTGGGCAACTCGTCACCGAAGCGGTAACCGGGGCCGCCGCGACCGCTGCCCTCGGGGTCGCCACCCTGGCAAACGAAGTTCTTGATGATGCGATGGAAGATGACGCCGTCGTAATAGTGGTTGAGCGCGAGGAACACGAAGTTGTTCACGGTGCGCGGCGCGGCGACCGGGTCGAGTGCGATGACGAGTTCGCCGAGCGAGGTGCTCATTGTGGCGCTGTAACGCTTGGTCGGATCGATTCCCATCTCGGGCGGCTCGGCGAAGCGCTGCTGCTTGGGTGCGGAACCGTCGAAAGGAGGAAATGTGCTCGGCATGCGCACCGACGCTAGCGGCGCGTCATGCGTGTCGTCGTCGGTGCAACGTCGTGCTGTACGTTATGTGCCGATGAGCAACGCCGAATCGCACGCGGGCAACGTCCCGGCTCCGGCGCAGGATGCTTCGCACGAACCCGATCTGGCGAAGATCGAACGCGATCTCGCCGAGATCGAGCTCATGCTCGAACGCCTGAACTAGTCGGCGCCTCGCAGCTAATTCGATGCCCCGCCGGTCGCGTGGCGTGACCAGCAACCCTCGAGGTGATCGTCGACCACGCCGACGGACTGCATGAACGCGTACATCGTCGTCGGACCGACGAACGTCCAGCCGGACTTCTTCAACGCCTTTGAAAGACGAACTGACGACGGGGTCTGGGACGGAATGCCCGGCGGATTAGAACGATCACCCTCCGGCTGACTCGGGCGGAACTCCCACACGAACCGTGACAACGAGCCGTGGCTCGCGACGAGTTCACGGCAGCGGCGTGCATTGTTGATCGTCGACTCGATCTTGCCGCGGTGACGAACGATGCCCGCGTCCGCCAGGAGTCGCGTCACGTCGGATTCGTCGAATCGCGAAATGCGTTCGATGTCGAAGTCGGCGAATGCGCGGCGAAAGTTCTCGCGCTTGCGCAGGATCGTGAGCCAACTCAGGCCCGACTGAAAACCCTCGAGACAGATCTTCTCGAACAGCCGCCGATCGTCGTACACGGGCTTGCCCCACTCATCGTCGTGATATGCGACGTAGAGCGGATCATCACCGCACCACCAGCAACGGCGCTTGCCGTCGGGATGATCCCGGAGCCACTCTCCCGACAGGTGAGCAGCCACCCGCGAGGTCTAGCGGTCGCGCAACTTGGCGAGGAGTCGCAGCACCTCGAGGTACAGCCACACAATGGTGACGAGCAACCCGAAGGCGGCGAACCATTCCATCGCGCGTGGCAGGCCTTCTTGCTCGCCGCGCTCGATGAACTCGAAGTCGAGGGCGAGATTGGCCGCCGCGAGACCGGCGACGAACAGGCTGAAGAGGATGCCGAGACCGCTGCCCGAGTTGATGAACGAGATGTTCACACCAAACAGACCGATGACGAACGACGCGAGGTAGAACACCATGACGCCGAGCGTCGCGCCGACGACGATGCGCCGGTAGCGGTTGGTGACTCGCAAGACGCGGGTGCGGTACAGCGTGAGCATGACGAGGAAGACGCCGAGCGTGATGCCAACGGCCTGCAGCACGATGCCGCTGTATTGGGCGTCAAAGACGCGGGAAATGGCCCCCAAGAAGGCGCCCTGGGCGAGTGCGTACACCGGCGCCAGGAACCGCGCGGTGAGCGGCTTGAACGACATGACGAGGGCGAGGATGAAACCGCCGATGGCGGCAATCATCGGCCATGCCGGCACCTGCAGTGCACCCGGCTGCGGCTCGTTCACCGAGGTCCAGCCGACGACTGCAGCAACGAGGAGCAGTGCGAACAGAACGAGACCGGCGGTGGAAGTACCACCTGCAGTCATCACGCCGGCGTGGTGCTTCGAAACGGGACCGTCGTTGATCGGCGGCGCCCATGCTCCCGATGATGTTCCTGTCTGGGCCGGTGCGGATGTTGGCATCCCCCAGCCGGATTCTCCCGCGTGACGCTCGCGCACGCGGGCAAGGGTCGTTTCGTTGAGTACGGGGTTCGACATGACCCAAGCGTAGGGAAGAAAAAGGAAAGTTTGCGCAACTTTTCCGTCTGATATGACGAAATTGTTGCAACGGAGTTTCGCAACGTACGCCGGGAAAAATCGGCGAAAAGTTCGGCGAAAAATCGCCGCCAATCGGGGTTGTGGAATCCGTCTCTATCGGTATCGTTATCCCCCAACGCACCCCGACCGGGTGCGTTGTTCATTACTCAGGGGATAAGCGGGGTACGTAATGGCCAAGGATCGCATCGATAGGGACGAAGAAGATCTCGTCCGTCTCTATCTCACCGACATCGGCCAATACGCACTGCTCACCAAGGACGACGAAGTCCGACTCGCCAAGGCGATCGAAGACGGCAAGGAAGCCGACAAGAAGTTGGAGAAGGAAGGCGAAGTCACCGCCGCCCAACGCCGCGAACTGAGAAAACTGTCACGCGACGGTGCACGTGCCGAACGTCAATTCGTGCAATCGAACCTGCGTCTCGTCGTGTCGATCGCAAAGAAGTACCAGGCGTCGGGTCTGCCCCTGCTCGACCTCATCCAGGAAGGCAACCTCGGCCTCATGCACGCCGTCGAGAAGTTCGACTGGCGCAAGGGTTTCAAGTTCTCCACGTACGCCACCTGGTGGATCCGCCAGGCGATCACCCGCGGCATCGCGAACACCGGCCGCACCATCCGTCTCCCCGTCCATGCCGGCGACACCCTCGCCCGATTGCAGAAGGCCCGCTCGCGCCTCGAGCTGAAGTTCGGTCGTCCCGCCACGCTCGCCGAGTTGGCGCGCGAAGTCGAGATGCCGGAAGACAAGGTGACCGAAGCGTTGCGCTTCGCGTCCGAGCCGCTGTCACTCAGCGAGCCGCTGCGTGAAGACGGCGATGCCGAACTCGGCGACGTCGTCGAAGACCGCTCGGTCGAGTCACCCTTCGAAGTGGCCGCCACCGCGCTGCTGCCCGAAGAGATCGGCCGCTTGCTCGCACCGCTCGACCAGCGTGAGCGCGAAATTCTCGCGCTGCGATTCGGTCTCGATCGCGGCGAGCCCCGCACGCTCGAAGAAGTCGGCGAAGCGTTCAACCTCACCCGTGAGCGCATCCGTCAGATCGAGGCGCGTGCGATGAGCAAGTTGCGCCATCCGTCGAGCGACACCGGCGCACGCGACCTCCTCTCGGTGTAACTCCTGCCGCCGTGCTGTGCGCGGTCGGTGACGTCGTCGAAGACGTCGTCGTACATCTCAACGGTCCGGTCAATCTCGGCACCGACACGGTGTCGACCGTGACGCGTCGTCGCGGCGGAAGTGCGGCGAACGTTTCGTACTTCGCTGCCGCAGTCGCCGGACGTTCGCGCTTCGTCGGCCGCATCGGTGACGACGACACCGGTGAACGACTCGTCGCCACGTTGCATCGCGCCGGAGTCGAGACGTTCCTCGAACGCGAAGGGTCGACGGGAACGATCGTCGTCGTCGTCGACGAGCACGGTGAGCGCACGATGCTCTCCGATCGCGGTGCAGCACCGCAGCTCGCACACGTTCCCGATGCGGCGATCGACGGATCAGCGGTGTTGCATCTTCCGTTGTATTCGCTCACGCACGGTGCGATTGCGGTGGCGTGCGTCGACGCAGCAAGTCGCGCCCATGAGCGCAGCGTTGCCGTGTCGCTCGACTTGTCGTCGGTGACGAGCATCGTCGACATCGGTGCCGACGCCGTGGCCGAGATCATTGCGACGATCCGCCCGTGGTGGGTGTTGTGCAACGCCGAGGAACGCGACGCTGCCGGTGGACTCGACGCTCTCATGCGCATTGCACCGTGGGCCACGATCGTGACGAAGCACGGTGCCGGGCCCACCGAGGTGACCCGGCGCGGTGGATCGGGTTGGACCACGTCGCAGCACCCCGTTCCGCCCGTTGACGACGTCGTCGACACGACCGGCGCGGGCGATGCATTCGCCGCCGGTTTCCTCGTTGCCGCGGCATCGGGTGCATCGATCGACGCGAGTGTTGCCGCCGCCCATGCGCTTGCCGCCCGCACCCTGCGCAGTGCGGGTGCCACACTGGCGGCATGAGAAAGGCCCGACATGACGTTGCGCATTGATCCCCGCGTCGCCGACGCACTCGGCGCCGGTCGCGCCGTCGTCGCCCTCGAATCGACGATCTTTTCCCATCTCGGCCTGCCGTCTCCGTCGAACGCCGAGGCTCTGCACGGCTGCCTGGCGGCGATCCGTGATCACGGTGCAACCGCAGCGATCACCGCCGTCATCGACGGCATTGAGCGTGTTGGCTTGGCCGATGCCGAGCACCCGCTCATCCTCGGTCCGGCACGCAAAGCGGCCGAACGCGATCTCTCCGTCGCCGTCGGACAACGGTGGCCCGTCGGTGCAACGACCGTGTCGGCATCGGTGTCGCTCTCGGCTCGCGCGGGAGTGAAGGTGTTCGCCACCGGCGGAATCGGCGGCGTGCACCGCGGTGCGGAACAGACCGGTGACATCAGCGCCGATCTCGGTGCGATCGCACGCCATCCCGTCGTCACGGTGTCGGCCGGCGCGAAGGCGTTCCTCGATCTGCCGCGCACGTTGGAACATCTCGAGATGCTCGGTGTGCCGGTCATCGGTTTCGAGTGTGACGAGTTCCCCGCGTTCACCGTGCGCTCGAGCGGTCTACCCCTCTCCCACCACACGAACGACGTCGCCGA
>JBIIUH010000073.1:0-7459 GCA_044340075.1 Ilumatobacteraceae bacterium
GGACACCACGAACAAGAAGGTGTTGAAGAGCCTCACGGTCGGCGCAAAGGGTGAAGTTTCGATGACTTCACCGGTGCAGTTGAAGCACGAGTATGTGATTCGCGTCGGCGGGAAAGACGTCGCAACCTTCAAGAAGGTTGACGTCAAGCTTCCGAACAGGCCGATCATCGTCGTTTACCGAGCAGATACCTCGGGTACCACGAACAACTTCTGCCAGTACATGAAGGGCTTCGTGAACCCCGCCTGGAACGTCAACGATGCATTCCAGAACTGCGTTCCCGGTGGAATCAGCCGCTTCGGTTCACGTTTCGTCGGTCAGCCGCAGTCGAACAACCTGTCGAACTACACGGCCGACACCAACGGTGCCATTACGTACACCGAAGTTGCCTACATCACCGATGCGACCCGCGCCGCCAAGGGCATGCGTGCCGCACTTGTGCGTAACGCAGCCGGCAAGTACGTCGCACCGACGTCGGCCGGGTACAACTCACATCTGTCGGGTGGTACCCAGGATGCACGCGGCTTCGTCACCTTTGACTGGAACCAGACCACCAACCGCACGGCGTACCCCATCGGCGCCGTGACCTACGGTCTGTGCCAGACGAGCAACGACGCGCAGAACAAAGTCGTCGCCCAGTTCTTCGAGTGGGTGCTCAACGACTTCGGTCCGAAGAATGCCGAGGCACTCGGTTACACGCCGCTGCTCGGAGGCTTCAAGGACAAGGCAGTTCCGCTCGCCAAGAAGTGCGGCAACGGCTGATTCATTCCCACTGAGTAAGGGAAGGGCCCCGGGGGAAACCCCGGGGCCCTTCTACGTATTTACGCAGTCATTCTCCGTGCCATGGATGCGCCTCCGCGCAGTTGACGCGTGTGCGTGGATCACCCGATAGGCGTTTACGAGCGTCGCAAGAGGGAGAGAACGGGAATTGCGACGGCAAAGCCGACGAGTTGGGCGACGATGAACATCGGCACCGATTCCGGTGCGATACCGGCGAAGGAGTCGCTGAAGGCACGCGCGATGGACACGGCCGGGTTGGCGAGCGATGTGCTCGATGTGAACCAGTACGCACCGCCGATCCACACGCCGACGGCCATCGGCACCGACTCGGGACGATGCTTGGCGATGAGGAAGATGACGCACAGCAAACCGAACGTGGCCACCACCTCACCGAGCCAGATCGGTGAACCCGTACGCACTTTCGTCGACGGACCGAATACTGCGATGTCGAACATCGCGTTGGCGATACCCGCACCGAGAATTCCGCCGATCGTCTGTGCAACGAAGTAGGGGACGAGTTCGCGCCACGGTCGTTTGTCGAGGATGCACGACATCGCCGTGACGACCGGGTTGAAGTGCGCACCCGAAATCGGGCCGAACATGAGGATGAGCGCGATGAGCGCACCCACCGTTGCGCCGGCATTCGCGAGCAACTGCACGGCCACATCGTCGGTGAGGCGGGTGGCCATGATTCCCGAGCCGACGACGGCAATGATGAGCAGCCCCGTGCCGAGGCCCTCGGCGACGAGCCGCCGTGACAGAGGAGGTGTCACCGGTTGTTGAGTCATGTGATGTTGCGTCACGTGTTGTTGCATCACTTGGTGCTGACGCCGAGGTCTTGCAGCAGGTCCTCGACGCGACGGCGAATGGCATCACGAATCGGGCGCACCGCCTCGACACCGAGGCCGGCCGGGTCGTTGAGAGCCCAATCCTCGTAGCGCTTGCCGGGGAAGATCGGGCAGGTGTCGCCGCAGCCCATCGTGATGACGACATCGGCCGCCTGCACGATTTCGACGGCGAACGGCTTCGGGAATTCGCTCGCGATGTCGATGCCGACTTCCTGCATCGCGGCCACTGCGGCGGCGTTGAGATCCTTGCCCGGCAGCGAGCCGCCCGAGTACACCTCGACGCGACCCTTCGAGAGGTGACGCAGCCAGCCGGCGGCCATTTGTGAGCGACCGGCGTTGTGTACGCACACGAACAGCACCGACGGAGGTGCATCGGTGATGAATCCGCGGACCTTGGCGAGTGCACGCAGGCGATCGTCGGCATAACGCGTGGTGAAGACCGGAACGAAAGTGCGCACCTTGGCGTCGGAGAAGCTGTCGAACGATTCCCTGACGATCGGGCGAATCTCCGATTCGTCGAACTTGCCGGCGTACTTGCGCGCAAGTTGGGACACCGAATTCTCGAGAATTTCGTTTTCCTCGTTCGGCTGGATCATGCTCATGGTGGTTGCTCCGTTGTGGGGTTGGGTTCGGGGTATTACGACTTGGCAGGTTCGGCGGCGAACGGTGCGATGCGGGTGCGCAATTCGCGCACGACGGCGTCGAATGCGCGCGTCTTGCCGTCGACGGCGGGATCGGGGATCGACCAGTGCCAGCGCCGTGACGACACGGCGAGTTCGTCGTGCGCCTGGTCGCACACGGTGATCACGGTTCCGCGACGCAGCTCACCCGCGCGCACGACTCGCGGCGGATTGTCGGCGATGTCCGCGCCGAACGTGCCGGCGGCACGCACGGCTATCGGGTGGACACGCTCGGCCGGTTCGGTTCCGGCACTGTCGGCGGGCGAACCGGTGAGATGCGTCCACAATGCGGCGGCGAGTTGTGAACGTGCCGAGTTGGCCGTGCACACGAACAACACCGGACCGGTGGGAAACGGTGCCGGTGTGGCAAGGGGGATGCCGGCCGGAACGAGGCGCAGGAAGCGCTTGCGACGGTCGTGGTGCGACACGGTGCGCACGACGACCCCTGCCGCCTCGAGGATGTCGAGATGGTGGGTGAGCAGCGGTGACGACAACCCGGTGATCTGCATCAGTTCGCCGGGGGTGCGGTCGGAGGCGACGAGTTCGTCGACGATGGCGAGCCGCGAGGGGTCGCCGAGCGCGGCGAACCATTCGGCACGGCGCTTGATCGAGGTCACGAAGGCACCCTAACATCTCTCAAGAAATATTGAGAGAGTTCGGAGATGAACTTTTGGTGACGTGAGGTCCCCGGCCGTGCAGCCGAGAATGGTCACTGAGGCGGATCGTCGTCGCGGTCGCGCAGGTAGCGCTCGATCTCGTCGCTCAAGTCCTCGCCCGACGGCACCTCGGCATCGTGCAGGCGGTCGTACTCGGCTTCGAGGCCGCTGACATAGGCGCGTACCTCGTCGTCGTCTTCGATGGCCGAGTCGTGCAGGTCGGTCCAACGCTGAATCTCTTCGTACAGATCGGCGTGGTTGGTGGGCATACCGATGACACGCTCGAGGAAGCGCAGCATCGCCGCCGTCGATTTCGGATGCTCGGATTCGGCCAGGTAGTGCGGCACGCCGACGCGCAGTGAAATGGTGTCGATTCCGTCGCGCTCGAGCCGCTCGTGCAACACGCCGATAACGCCGGTCGGTCCCTGGTAACTCGGGCGGTCGAGGCCGAACGTGCGCGAATGTTGCGGGTTCAGCGAACTGCCGGTGACGAGCGGGGTGCGGGTGTGGGGCGTGGCGTCGAGGGCGGCGCCGACGGTGACGACGGTGGTGCAGTTGAGCTGGCGCAGGGTCTGCGCGATGCACTCGACGAACGTGGGCCAGTACATGTGCGGCTCGACGCCGCACAGTGCGACGACGTCACGCGATGCGGCCGGGTCGCGCACCACGACGATGTCGTTCACCGGCCAGCGGATGTGACGCACTTCGTCGGCGTCAAGGAAAATCTCGGGGCGCCGTTGCGTGAAATCGAAGAACGGATCGGAGTCGATCGATGCGACGGTGAGCGGCGTGCGATCCGACAGGCACCACGACACCGCAGTGGTCGCCACTTGCGCGGCGTCGAACCATCCTTCGAAGGCAACGAGCGCGATCGGGTTGCGCAACGGGGGAAGGTCGACGACGTGGCTGTCGAGAACGTCATCGATGCGCGGCACGAGGGCCATGCGCCGACGCTACGAGGTGGCGAGTCGTTCGACGACCCAGTCGACGCAGGCCGTGAGGGCCGTGACGTCGGCGGGATCGACCGCGGGGAACATGCCGACGCGCAGCTGGTTGCGTCCCAACTTGCGGTAGCCGTCGGTGTCGACGACGCCGTTGGCACGCAAAGCGGCGTTCACGTCGTTGGCCGACACGCCCTCGAGATCGATCGTGCCGACGACCTGCGAGCGCTGCGCCGGATCGGCGACGAACGGCGCGGCGTACGACGACTTCTCGGCCCACGAGTACAACGCATTCGCCGATGTGGCGGTGCGCTTCGTGCACCACGAGAGACCGCCGTTGTCGTTCATCCACCGCACCTGCTCGTCGAGCAGCAGCAACGTGGCAATCGCGGGCGTGTTGTAGGTCTGGTTGGCGCGCGAGTTGTCGAGGGCGATCTTCAGGTCGAGCGACGCGGGCGTCCAGCGCTTCGACGCCGCAATGCGCTCGATGCGCTCGATTGCGCGCGGTGAGCAGCATGCGAGCCACAGCCCGCCGTCGGAGGCGAAGGATTTCTGTGGGGCGAAGTAGTACACGTCGACTTCTTCCGGCGACCAGGCGATGCCGCCGGCCGCCGACGTCGCATCGACGAGAACGAGCGAATCGTCGTCGTGCACGGGCCGAGTGAGCTGCATCGCGACGCCGGTCGACGTTTCGTTGTGGGTGAGACAGTACGCATCGACGGCACCGCGGCGGGCCTGCGGATGGGTACCCGGCTCGCTCGCGATCACCTCGGGGTCGTTGAGGTGCGGCGCAGCGGTGGTGACGTCGGCGAACTTCTGCGAGAACTCGCCGAACACGAGGTGCTGGCTGCGCTTCTCGATGAGACCGAAGCTGGCGACGTCCCAGAACACGGTGCTGCCGCCGTTGCCGAGCACGACCTCCCAGCCGTCGGGGAGCGTGAACAGGTCGGTGAGCCCGTCGCGCACCGAACCAACGAGCGATTTCACGGGTGCCTGGCGGTGCGAGGTGCCGAGCAGTTGGCGGCCCCGCGAGGCGAGCGCATCGATCTGTTCCGAACGCACCTTCGACGGACCGCATCCGAAACGTCCGTCACGGGGGAGCAGGTCGGCGGGAATCTTTATCGAGGTCGCGGCGTCGTTGTTCACTGTGTAAGCATGGCAGGGATGTCTGCAAACACCACCGGTCGAAACGAAAAGTCACGTGTCTCGGCGCGACTCGCCGCCATTCAGGAATCGGCGACGCTGAAGGTGGACGCAAAGGCGAAAGCACTGCAGGCCCAGGGTGAGCACGTCATCGGATTCGGGGCGGGCGAACCCGATTTCCCGACCCCCGAGCACATCGTCGAGGCGGCGGTGCGCGCGGCACGCGATCCGAAGAGTCACCGTTACACGCCGGCAGCCGGTTTGCCCGCGTTGCGCGAGGCGATCGCCGTGAAGACGAAGCGAGATTCGGGTTTCGATGCCAAGGCGAGCGACGTGCTCGTTACCGTCGGCGGCAAGTACGCGGTGTTCGTCGCCTTCGCCGCATTGTGCGACCCGGGCGACGAAGTCATCTGTCCCGCCCCGTACTGGACGACGTATCCCGAGGCGATCGCGCTCGCCGGAGGAGTGCCGAAAGTCGTGGAAACGACCGAAGAGACCGAGTTCAAGGTGACGGTCGAGCAGCTCGAGCAGGCACGCACTCCGCGAACAAAGGTTCTGCTGTTCGTGTCGCCGGACAATCCGAGCGGTGCCGTGTACTCGCGCGAGGAAACCATCGCAATCGGCAAGTGGGCCGTGGAGAACGGCATCTGGGTCGTCACCGACGAGATCTACGAGCACCTCACGTACGGCGGGCACGAGTTCCACTCGATCGTCACGCTCGTTCCCGAGCTCGCCGATCGCTGCCTCATCGTCAACGGCGTCGCCAAGACGTACGCGATGACCGGCTGGCGCGTGGGCTGGATGATCGGACCGAGCGACGTCATGAAAGCGGCGATCAATTTCCAGAGCCACACGACGAGCAACGTCTCGAACGTCGCACAGTACGCCGCACTCGCTGCCGTCAGCGGTGGACTCGAGGACGTCGTGCGCATGCGCACGGCGTTCGAACGTCGCGGAAAGCTGATGCACCAGATGCTCACCGCGATCCCGGGCATCACGTGCATGCCGCCGCAGGGTGCGTTCTACTGTTTCCCGAACGTGTCGGGTTTGCTCGGTCGCAACCTCGGCGGTTCGACCGCGGCAACGTCGCTCGAACTCGCCGACCTCGTGCTCGACAAGGCGAAGGTCGCCTTCGTGCCGGGTGAGGCGTTCGGTGCGCCGCGGTACGCGCGCTTCTCGTTCGCGCTCGGCGACGACGATCTGCGCGAGGGAATGACGCGACTCGCCGCCCTCGTCGGCTGACCTGCTACGGTGACGTTGCCGCGCCAATAGGTGCGGTGCGAGTACCTCAGCGAAGTCCGGTGAGATTCCGGCACTGTCCCGCAACGGTGATGCGAAGTTCGAATTCGTTCGAACCTCGCGAGTCCGGTCGCCTGGGGTGCACGCCCACTTCAATCGTCCTCGCGCGAAGGACAAGGAGACATCACCAAGATGAAATCCCTGCGCAAGGTCGGCATTGCCGGCCTTTTTTCGTTCCTGTTCCTCGGACTTGCCGCATGCGGTACGTCCTCGACCGACACGGCCGCCGACGACACGTCGACGGAAAGCACGGAGGTCGTCGCTGATTTCCCGGTGACCGTCGGTGATCTCACGCTCGAGGTGCGCCCCGAGCGGATCGTGTCGCTGTCGCCGACCGCGACGGAGATGCTCTTTGCCGTCGGTGCCGGTGACCAGGTGATCGCCGTCGACAACTACTCGAACTTCCCGGCCGAAGCCGCCGAGCTCGAGAAGGTCGACAGCTTCGAACCCAACGTCGAGGCGATTGCCGGGCTCGAACCCGACCTCGTCATCGCCACGTACGACCCGGGCAACCTCGTCGAGCAATTGAACGCACTCGACATCCCGGTGTTCTTCGCCGGTGCCGTCGCCGACCTCGAGGGTGCCTACGAGCAGCTCGAGCAGATTGGTGCGCTGACCGGCAACCTCGCCGCCGCGCAGGATCTCGCCGCACAGATGCGTACGGACATCGACGCGATTGTCGCGTCGGTCGATCCGGCCGCTGCGGAGCTGTCGTACTACTACGAACTCGACCCCACGCTGTACTCCGTCACGTCGAACACGTTCGTCGGTGGCGTGATGTCGCTGTTCGGCCTCACGAACATCGCCGACGGTGTGCAGGAAGGCAACGACTACCCGCAGCTGTCGGCCGAGGTGATCGTCGAGAAGAACCCGGACATCATCATGCTCGCCGACACGCTGTGCTGCGAGCAGACGGCCGCAACGGTGGCTGCGCGTGACGGCTGGGCCGACCTTGCCGCGGTGAAGAACGGCAACGTCGTCGAATTGAACGACGACATCGCCTCGCGCTGGGGTCCGCGTCTCGTCGACCTCGTGCGCACCGTGGCGGATGCGGTGACGGCGGCACTCGGCGCGTGAGCACGCAGACGGGCACGGCGACGCCGCGCGCCACCAC
>JBIIUH010000116.1:0-3505 GCA_044340075.1 Ilumatobacteraceae bacterium
ACTCGTCGCGGGAACCGTCGTCGGCCCGGCGGGTCCGACATGGTGGAGGGTTCCGCTCGCACTGCTCGACCGCCTGCCGTTCGTCACGATCGATGCGGGCATCACCGAGCGCGAGTGGAGCATCGTGTGGCAGATTCGCGCCCCGCGGGTCGTGCTCGCCGCGCTCGTCGGGGCGATGCTCTCGATGGCCGGTGCGAGTTACCAGGGCGTGTTCCGCAATCCGCTCGTCGATCCGTACCTGCTCGGCGTCGCTGCCGGTGCAGGGCTCGGTGCGACCGTCGTGTTCGTCGCCAATCCCGCAATGCTCGCCAACCTGCCGATCGATCCCGTGCCGCTTGCGGCGTTCGTCGGTGGCACCGTCGCGGTGCTGCTCACGTATCTCGTCGGCACGGCGTTCGGCTCGCAACGTTCGGCGACAACGCTCGTACTCGCCGGCGTCGCAGTGACGGCGCTCGCCACTGCGGTGCAAACGTTCGTGCTGCAGCGCAACACCGACGTCGTGCGTCAGGTGTATTCGTGGATTCTCGGACGACTGTCGAGTGCGACGTGGGGCGACGTTCGCCTCATCGCGCCGTACGTCATCGTGAGCATGATCGTGCTCATCGCGTACCGCCGCGTGCTCGACGTCATGCGCGTGGGGGATGAAGAGGCGACGGCACTCGGCACCAACGTGAAGCGCACGCGACTCATCATCGTGCTCGCCGCCACGCTCGGTACGTCGGCGGCGGTATCGGTGAGCGGGCTCATCGGTTTCGTCGGCATCATCGTGCCGCACGCGATTCGTCTGCTCGCCGGCAGCACGTACCGCCGTGTCCTTCCGTTGTCGATGTTGCTCGGTGCGGCCTTTCTCATCGCCGCCGACATTCCCGGGCGCGTTCTCACCGATCCGGCCGAGACGCCGATCGGCGTCGTGACCGCGTTCTTCGGTGCACCGTTCTTCCTCGCCCTGTTGCGCACGCGGGAGGTGCCGCGATGAAGATGACGCTGCGCTCGGTGCGCGTGACGTACGACGGCTGCCCGGCTGTCGTTGCCGTCGACGTGTCCGTGTCGTCGGGGGAGTGGTTGTGCATCATCGGACCGAACGGCGCGGGCAAGTCGTCACTCCTGAAGTCGATCGTCGGCATCGTGCCGCACGAGGGAGTCGTCGACGTCGACGGCCGTGTGCTCGGCGAGATGAGTGCCCGCGAGAGGGCCCGTTGCGTCGCGTACGTGCCGCAGTCGCCGGTGCTGCCCGACGACATGACGGTGACCGATTACGTGTTGCTCGGCCGCAACCCCTACGTATCGACGTTCGGGCGCGAAACGAGCCACGACCACGAGATCGTCGCCGAGACGCTCGCTGACCTCGACCTCTCGGTGTTCGCCCGACGCCGTTTGTCGACGTTGTCGGGTGGCGAGCGGCAGCGCCTCGTCATCGCCCGTGCCCTGGCGCAACAGGCACCGGTTCTGCTGCTCGACGAGCCGACGAGCGCGCTCGACATCGGGCACCAACAACAGGCACTCGAACTCGTCGATCGACTGCGCCGCGAACGGGGTCTCGTCGTGGTTTCGGCGATGCACGATCTCACGCTTGCCGGTGTGTACGCGCACCGTCTCGTGCTCATGCACCAGGGAGTCGTCGTGTCGTCGGGGACCGCGCGCGAGGTTCTGCGCAGCGAGACGCTCGCCGAGTTCTACGGGGTGTCGGTGCACGTGCAGCATCAGGACGACGGCACAGTGGTCGTCGTACCGCGCCGTACCACTCACTGACGGCAGACTGAAGACGTGCGTCGCGCCGTTTTCGCCGTCATTGCGCTCGTCGTCTTTCCGGTCTTTTCAGCCTGCGGCGCCGACGACACCGCGTCGAGCGGTCTGCACGATCACGGTGGGTCGAGCGCCGCGAACGTCGCGCTCGTGAGCAACGACGTCATCGTCGACGTCACGCTCGATCCGGCGAAGGTCGGAGCGACGACTTTGCACATGGAGTTCGCACCTCCCGGGGGACGCCTCGAGAAGGTGGTCAACGTGCGTGCGACGCTCGTGAACGAGACGTCGGGTGTCGCACCGATCGAGGTGGTGCTCGTTGACGATGGCCTCAACCATTTCCATATAGACCTCGAGTTGGGCGCACCCGGCGACTGGGATGTCACCATCAATGCAGAGGCGCAGGGTGGTGCTCAGCTGTCGTACCGCACGACGATGAGCGTCGCCGACTAGTCAGCCCTGCAGTTCGAGCACCACCAGATGGTGGTCGAGCCCCGTTGCGTCGTCGACGAAAACGTCACCGACGACGGTGAAACCCGCACGCTCGTAGAAGCCGATCGCCGAGTCGCGCGCCCGCGCCCACACGTACCGCGCGCCGGCGGTCCGGGCGCGATCGATACCGGCGGCGAGCAGGAGACGTCCGACACCGAGACCCTGCACGTCGTCGAGCACCGCCATGCCGCGCAACTGCATCGCCGGAGCGGCATCGTCGTGCGGCCACGGTGCGGGCAACCATGTCGAGGTGGCGACGAGGCGGTCACCGGTTGCATCGGTGATGCGCGCGCCGAGATGGCGCGTGTCGGGGAGATCGTCCTGCGCGTAACGCGGATCACGCGACGGGGTGCCCTTGCGCAGCACCGCCATGCGCACCTCGTGGGTGTCGAGCGAGGTGATGTCGACGACGCGGGGTGCCGGAACGGGTCTACTCACGGGCGCATTCATCGCCCCGCGACGCTAGCGACGAGTGCGTGATCCGACGCGCGCGTCGATGGTCGTGCGACCCGCCTACGATCGCGCGACGTTCGCGATATCGGCAAGCAGCACGACTCGATCGGCGACCGCTGCGGCCTCGGCGGGGTCGTGGGTGACGAGCAGCGTCGTCGTTCTGCGCGCGGCGAGCACCGAGCGGACGTCGGCGAGCAGGCGGTCGTGCAAGGCAACGTCGAGTCCGGTCAACGGTTCGTCGAGCAGCAATACTGCGGGCCGGGGAGCGAGTGTGCGGGCGAGTGCGACGCGCTTCGCCTCGCCGCCCGACAAGGTGGTGACGTCGCGCCCGGCGAATCCCTGCAAGCCGACGAGTTCGAGCATGTCGGCAACGACCCGGTCGCGTTCGTGCCGCGACAGGCGATGCACCGCCTCGCCGTACCCGACATTCGCGGCCACGTCGAGGTGGGGGAAGAGCTGGTTGTCCTGGAACACCATGCCGACCCCGCGCACATGGGGCGCGACGTTCGTGACGTCGCGTTCATTGATGACGACGCGTCCGGCTTCCGCCGCTTCGAGCCCGGCGATGATCCGCAGAAGCGTCGTCTTCCCGCTGCCGCTCGGGCCGAGCAGCGCAACGCGCTCGCCCGTCGCGATGTGCAGCGTGAGGTTCGTGAACAGGTCGCGACCGTCGTGGCGGGTGCGCAGCGACTCAACGTGCAGCATCGCCGCGCTCCACGAGGATCATCGCCGCAATGCACAACACGGCGAGCACCGTCGACAACACGAACGCCTGGGTGCGCAACACGTCGCCGGTGCGTGCCATCAGCCGTGCGAT
>JBIIUH010000130.1:0-2656 GCA_044340075.1 Ilumatobacteraceae bacterium
CGCACACGGCCGATACGACGCGGGCCTGCGTGTCGGGTTCACCGACGACGAAGTTCGCCCGCGGCGCCTCGAGCCCGACGCGCGACAGGATCGCGACCCCGTTCCAGCGCCCCTCACCGAAGTGCACCGACTCGTACCCGGCGGCGGCGAATGCATCCGTCGGGAACGCCGCGTCCGCCATCTTCGTTTCCTGCATCATGAGCACGTCCGGCCGGACGTCGGCGATCCATTCGCTGACGCGCGCGAAACGGGCCTTCAACGAATTG
The DNA here is from genome assembly GCA_044340075.1 of Ilumatobacteraceae bacterium. GTDB lineage: Bacteria > Actinomycetota > Acidimicrobiia > Acidimicrobiales > Ilumatobacteraceae > F1-60-MAGs027. The sequence goes on from JBIIUH010000130.1 coordinate 267, forward strand.
ACGTTCCACGTCGCGAGCAGCACGCTCGTACCGTAGCGAACGACGCCCTCAGCGGGCGAAGACGGCGACGAGCACGGGCGTGAGCACGAGTCCCGGCAGGAGCGACACGAGTCGCACCTTCGTGATTCCCGCGGTGTTCAGGCCGATCCCGATGAGCGCGAGGCCGCCCGCGGCGAACAGCTCGATGCGCATCCTGTCGTCGAGCACGGCGTCGATGCCGCTGCCGAGCACCGTGAGTCCGCCCTGCACGATGAGCACCGCGATCGCGCTGAATGCAACGCCGATCCCCCAGGTGGCGGCGAACATGATCGACACGAATCCGTCGAGCAGTCCCTTGATGATGTAGATCTGCGGCGTCTCCCCGGTCGCGTCCTGCAACGCACCGAGAATCGTCATCGGTCCGATGCAGTAGAGCGCCGACGCGGTGACGAACCCGGTGACGAAGCGTGCGGTGCTGTCGGCCGACCGACCGGCAGGGTCGCGCGCCGGAACCTTGCGCTCCAACCACGCTCCGAGCGCAGCGACACGTTCCTCGAGTCCGAGCGCTTCTCCGACGAGCGCGCCGAGTGCCATGCCGACGAGCGGGAACACGATGTTGCGGGTGTCCATCGCATCGGAGACGCCGATGACGATGGTGACGAAGGAGAGCACCTGGAGCAGCGTCGTTCGCGCGCGCTCCGGAATCCGGTGGCCGATCCCCAAACCGAGAACGCTGCCCCCGACGATGAGGCCGACGTTGATGAGTGTTCCCGCCCCGCGCACCGCAGTGACGCTAGTGACGCAGGCCCGCCACCCACCCGGCACACAGCCGCGCCACCTCGTCGTCACGTTTGCGCAGGTCGTGACGGGCCCCGTCGATCCATCGATGATCCACGACGCCCGGAATCTGCGCGGTCCACGTCGTGAGTTCGTCCGGTGTCGCGAATTCGTCCCGGGTCCCCGAGACGAACAGAGTCGGTGTCGCCAGCCGGGGAAAGTGGGCCACCCGCAGGACGTCGGGCTTCCCCGGTGGGTGCAGCGGATAGGAAATCGCCATCACTCCGGCGACGCGCAACGGCGGTTGCGTCGGCTCGCTCTCGTTGCGCGCACCGGAGAAACCCGCCGCAGCGAGCGTGCACATGCGACCGCCCATCGAACGACCGCCGATGACGATCTCGGTCACGTCGCAGCCGATACTGCGCGCGAGATCGGCGACGTCGGCGCGCACGCACGCGACGAGAACGTCTGCCTTGTCGGGGAACTTCCTGCCCGCCAGACGGTACGGAAAGTCGCGACGACGCACCGTTACTCCGGTCAGTTCGTCACTGAGCGTCCGCTCGAGTGCGAGCAGCGACGGATGATCCGCCGAGCTCCCCGATCCGGGGAAGAGAACGACGCCGCGCACCGTCACGGAAGATCGAACTCGTGACAGGCTGACCGCGACCGGAACTACGTCTCGAGCAGGACGCGGCGGGCTTCGCCGAGGCGTTCGATCGCCCCGCTGGCTTCGCTCGCCTTTCCGCCGTGGTCGGGATGAACGTTGCGCAACCCGTCGCGGTACCGACGCTGCACTTCGCGCCGTGACGGGCTCACCGTTCCCGGGGGGAAACCGAGGATCTCGAGCGCCCACGCCCGCGGATCACCGAGTGCGGAGAGCGACGTCGCCGCGCTGCCGGCGAGGTATGCGAGGAACTGCGCATCGAACGGGCCGCGCCAGCGCATCGCGCGGCGCACCACCGGTGCGAGCGCCTGACGTGTCGGAACGTCGAGTCGCTCGAGGCAGTACAGCGCACCGAGCACCTGTTGCAGCGCCGAACCCTTCACGTCGAAGTCGTAGCGCATCGACCCCGAATCGGCGACGAGTCGATGCACGCTGCGCGACAGTCCGTGCCGATCGACCTGGTAGCGGTGGCGCAGGCGCGGCTGCACGACGCGCTCGTTGCGCTCGACCTGGGTGAGCAGTCGATGGATGTCGGGCACGATGTCCTCGTCGAGTTCGCCGAGGTGAGTCGCCACGATGCCACCGAGCAGGATGCCGCCGAGTCCGGGAGCCGGTTCGACGGGCAGGTGGAGGTGTCCGAGGGCGAGACGCCGCGTCGGGGCGCTCACGCGCGAGTGGTACACCTCGACTTCGGCCAACGGTGCGTCGGCAGCGTTCACTCGGGGGACGCTATCGATGCCCCGGCGGGTCAGTCGAACTGATCGAGCAGTTCCTCGACGGTGTCGGCGTCGTCGACACCGACGATGAGTGCGTCGTCGTCGAAGCGGTGGACGATGCCGCGGGCCACGAGGATGGCGGCGAATTCACGTCGCTCGTCGTCGCTCCAGTCGTCGACGTCGAATTCCTCTTCGTCGACATCTCCCTCGACATCGTCTTCCTCGAAACGGTCGAGAATCGCCTCGACTCGTTC
>JBIIUH010000051.1:0-10672 GCA_044340075.1 Ilumatobacteraceae bacterium
TAACCGGCGTCCGGCCGGCCATCGCATCGGGTAGCCAGGTGTGCAGCGGGAACTGGCCGCTCTTTCCGATCGCGCCGATGAACAGAGCGACCGCGGCAACCGTGATCGCAGCGGCATTCGGCTCACCCGACAGCGCCCACGCCGAGATTCCGCGGATGGAGAAACCGGACACACCGAGGTTCTCGCGGGTCCACGAATCGGCGGAGAAGAAGAGGATCGCGATGCCGACGAGCAGACCGACGTCACCGGTGCGCACGGTGAAGAACGCCTTCAGCGCGGCCCGACTATTCGGCGTCTCTTCCCACCAGTGGCCGATGAGCATGAACGAGCACAGACCCATGATTTCCCAGCCGAGCAGGAAGAGGATCATGTCCTCGGCGACGACCATGGCGAGCATGCCCGCAGAGAACAGGGTGAGCGCGGCGAAGAAGTGCGTGTAGCGCCGATCGCCGCGCAGGTACTCCACCGAGTACAACTGGACGAGCGTCGAGATGAACGCGACGACGACGAGGACGACGACCGACAACCCGTCGACGTGCTGACCGATCGTGAATTCGAAGCCTCCTGCCTGCCACCACGTCCACGTGCGCACGACCGGCTCGACGAACTGCTCCTCGGCGGCACCGTTGACGCGGGTAATCCACTGGACTGCGGCGCCGAGGGCGAGCGCGAGACTCGCCACCATCGAGAGGATCCCGATTTCGCTGCCCTTTCCGGGCAAACGACGCCCGAAGAGGATGATGACGAAGAATCCGATCGTCGGTACGACCGGCAGCAGCCATGCGTTGTCGAGGAACCAGCCGCCGGTGAGTGCGGAGAAAGTGTCGGCAGCGAACGTTGAAGTCATCGTCATCCCCTCAACTCGCTCAGCTCATCGAGGGCGATCGACCGGCGGTTGCGGTACACGAGCAGCACGAGACCGAGACCGACACCGACCTCGGCGGCGGCGACGGCAATGACGTAGAGGGCGAACGTGTGCCCGTCCGCGGAACCGTTGCGCAGGGCGAAGGCGAGGAGGTTGATGTTCACCGAGTTGAGAATGAGCTCGATCGACATGAGCACGAGAACGGCGTTCTTGCGCGCAATGACGCCGTAGACACCGATGCAAAAGAGCACCGCTCCGAGAACGAGGAACTGGTTGACGAGCATCGTCACTCCTTGCGGGCCAGGACGATGGCCCCGATCACCGCTGCGAGCAGAACGAATGACAAGGCCCAGAAGGGAAGCAGGTACGGGCCGAAGATCTGATCCGAGATTTGCTGCACATCCACCAACTTCGCGTCAGCGGGGAGTTCCTCGTCGCCGAACGAACCGAGCAGCGCGATCGTCATCGTGACGAACACTGCGAGCGACACCGGGATACCGACCCATGCGCGCCGGTTGTTGAGATCCTTCTCGGCGCCGATTCGCGCCCGTGTGAGCATCGTTCCGAAGAGGAAGAGCACCATGACGGCGCCGACGTAGACGAGCACCTGGGTGACGGCGAGGAACTCCGCCGCCAGCAGCACGTACAGGGCTGCCGCCCCGCTGAGCACGACGACGAGCCACAGTGCCGCGTGCACCACGTTGTTCGTCGTGACGACGCGCAACGCCGCGATCACCATGACGAGAGCGATGACGGCAAAACCGACGTTCTGGGCGACCATCGCTACTTTTTCTTCTTGTCCGCGCCCGACTCCAGGTCGGGTGCCTCGGGAACGGTTTCCATCCATTCGCCGAGCTTGCGCTTGTCGTGGAGGAGATCGGCGATGCGGGGCTCGGAGTACTCGTATTCGGGACTCCAGAAGAGTGCATCGAACGGACACACCTCGACGCAGATGCCGCAGTACATGCACAGGGCGTAGTCGATGTCGAATCGATCGAGTTTGTTCACCTGTCGCGGCTTGCCACCTTCACGACGCGGAGGGGCGAGTTCCTTATGGCCCTCGATGTAGATGCACCAGTCGGGACACGACCGGGCGCACAACATGCACGACGTGCAGTTGCCCTCGTGCAACGCGATGACGCCGCGGGCACGCACGGGTGGCGCTTCCTTCTCGTGCGGGTACTGAACGGTGTTCGCGCCCTCTTTCACCGTGCGCAGCATCGTGCCGAGGGTGACACCGAGACCCTTCACCAGACCGGGAACTTTCGCCACTTACATCACCACCTTGAGAATTGCCGTCACCATGATGTTCGCGAGCGCGATCGGGATGAGCACCTTCCATGCGAAGCGCTGCAACTGGTCCTCGCGGAACCGCGGATACGAGAACCTGACCCACATGATGATGAACACGAGGAGCATCATCTTCGTGAGCATGATCACGGGTCCGGCGACGTTCATCCAGTTCGCGACGTCGTCGATCGACGTCCAGCCGAACCAGGCGAACGGAACGCCCCAACCGCCCAGGAACAGCACCGACGCGATCATCGCGAAGACTCCTGCGGTGGCGAACTCGCCGATGAAGAAGATGAGGAAGCGGAAGCCCGAGTACTCCGTCATGTACCCGGACACGAGCTCGCTCTCGGCGATCGGCATGTCAAACGGCGCCTGGGTGAGTTCGGCCTGGACCGCGATCATGAACACGACGAATCCGGCGAACTGGGTGAGCACGTAGGGATTGCCGAGCCCGTCGAACCCGAAGATCGAACCCGCGTTCTGGGCAACCACGATCTGCTGCAGGTTCATCGTGCCCGCCTGGATGACGACGCCGACGACGGCGAGAACCATCGGCAACTCGTAGGCGATGAGCTGACCCGCCGCGCGCAGACCGCCGAGCAACGAGTACTTGTTCGCACTCGACCATCCGGCCATGAGAATTCCGAGCACCGACACCGACGAAACCGCGAGCGCGTAGAAGATTCCCGCCTCGAAGTTCGTGAACCATGCGTCGGGACCGAACGGCACGACCGCGACGAGGAGGAACGTCGACACGAGAACGACGATCGGTGCGATCTTGAAGATGCGGTGATCGGCGTTCTGCGGGCGGATGTCCTCTTTCTGCAGCCACTTGCCGACTTCGGCGATGAGCTGCAGCGATCCGTACGGACCGGCTTCCATCGGACCGAGACGACTCTGCATGAACGACATCATCTTGAAGAGGAAGACGTACACGATCGTTCCGGCAGGGAGCAGAACGGCGACGATGCCGCCGAGGACGCGCAGGAGCGACTGTCCCCAGTAGGGGATTTCGACGGCAAGCGTGGAGAGCATCAGCGGTCGATGTCCCCGAGAATGAAATAGAGAGACGCGAGGATCGTGACGATGTCGGGCACGTACACACCGCGCAACACCCACGGTGTGATCGAGATGTTGTTGAAGCTCGCCGAACGGATCTTCACTCGGAACGGTCCGAGTTCGCCGCGCGATACGACGTAGTAGCCCATTTCACCGAGCGGGTTCTCGGTGGATACCCACGCTTCACCCTCGGGCACCTTGATGATCTTCGGAACCTTCGCCATGATCGGTCCGCTCGGCAGTGTGTCGAGCAGTCGATCGACGATGAGCGTCGCCTCGCGGGTCTCCTGCAGCCGCACCCAACAGCGGGCGAAGCTGTCGCCGTCGGAATGCGTCCACACCTTCCAGTCGACCTTGTTCCACGCCAACGGCAGGGTCTGATCGCGACGCAGGTCCCAGTCGACGCCGCTCGCGCGAAGGTTCGCGCCGGACAAGCCATACTGCAGGGCGACGTCGCGAGGAATGATGCCGATACCGCGCGTGCGGGACTGGAAGATCTCGTTGCCGAAGAGGAGGTCCTCGATCTCGTTGCAGAATCCGCGCAGCTTCTTCATCACCGAGCGGGTCTCTTCGATCCAGCCGGCGGGCAGATCGTCTTTCAGGCCACCGATGCGGTCGAAGTTGGGGTGGAATCGTCCGCCGGTTGCGCCCTCGATGAGGTTGAGCACGTACTCACGGTCGCGGAACGCCATGAACACGGGGGTGATCGCGCCAAGCTGGACGCCGAGGTCGCCGAGGAACAGCGACACGTTCGCGATGCGCGACAACTCGAACAAGATGGTGCGGATGTGCTGCGCGCGCGGCGGCGCTTCGACACCCATGAGCTTCTCCGCCGCGAGAATGAACGGCACCTCGTTGGCGAAGCTGCCCAACCAGTCGATGCGATTGACGAGGGTCGTCACCTGCGGATAGGTGCGCACCTCGGTGAGCTTCTCGTAGCCGCGGTGCATGTAGCCACACGACGGCTCGGCCCATACGACCTGTTCGCCGTCGAGACGGGCGATGATGCGCAGCGTTCCGTGCGTTGCAGGGTGCTGCGGCCCGATGTTCAGCGTCATTCCCTCGGTCTCGAGTTCGAGGTTGACCCGTGCATCGGCAGCCTGAGAGGCGATGTACGCCAACTGGGCGCGGTCCCCGAGCACGCGGTCGGTGATGCTCACGATTCCTCCCCGTCCGATCCGAATCCTTCGGGGAGCGGTTCGACGTCGACGATTCCCGGCCACGGCTTGATCATGCGCGCGAGCAGGGGGAAGTCCTTGCGCAGCGGGTGACCTTCGAAGTCGATGGGCAGGTACATCTTGCGCATATCGGGATGGCCGGCGAATGCGATGCCGAACATCTCGTTCGTTTCGCGCTCGTGCCAGTTGGCACCTCCGAACACGTCGCACACGCTGTCGAGGGTGAGCGAGTCGTCGGGAACGTCGACCTTGATGGTGACGCCGACGAACGTCACGGGATGGACGAGCCGCACGAGCAACTGGAATCGCGTCGAGCCACCCGTGACGCCCTGCCGCACCGTCGTGTCACGCTCGGGTGCGGGCTCGGTGGGATCGTCTTCGCCGCGTCCGAAGGGGGACGGTAGCCAGTCGATTGCCGAGAGGAAACAGAAATACTGCAGACCGCAGTTGTCGCGGAGAAGTCGCGCGGTGTCCCGCCACGATTGCCCGGCCACGCGGATCCACAGATCGTCACCGGGAACGAGGTGTTCCACGAGCAGACGGTCACCGAGCACCGCACGAAGGGTGGCGAGGAGGTTCTCGCGTGCCGTGTCACTCACGGGTGCAGTCGGTGCGTCAGCGGGCGTGGACAACGTCCGCCTCCTCCGCGGTCGAACTCACGAGGGCTCGTGTGCCCTCCCCGCGCCAGCGTGCACCCATGTCTTCGCGCTTGATTCGTTCCTGCAACAGAACGACCGCCTCGAGCAGGGCTTCGGGACGGGGCGGACAGCCGGGTACGTACACGTCGACGGGAATGATCTGGTCGACACCTTTCGTCACGGAGTACGAGTCCCAGTACGGACCGCCGCAGTTTGCACACGAACCCATGCTGATGACGTACTTCGGCTCGGGCATCTGCTCGTACAGGCGCTTCACTGCCGGTGCCATCTTGTCGGTGACCGTGCCCGAGATGACGACGAGGTCGGCCTGGCGCGGGCTTGCCGGCAGCGGAATGACACCGAGTCGCATGACGTCGTAGCGCGGGGATCCGAAAGCGGCGCCCATCTCGATGGCGCAACAGGCGAGACCCCACTGGTACACCCACATGCTGTACGAGCGGCCGAGATTGAACAGATTCGTGAGCGGGCGCGGCATGCGACCGCGTTCGACGAGACCCATCGCGTTACTTCCCTACACCCACCGCAGCACGTTCTTGCGCCACGCGTACACGAGACCGAGCAGGAGGACGAACACGAAGATGCCCATTTCGACGAGACCGAAAGTGCCGTATCGCTCGAGTTGGGTGGCCCACGGGAAGATGAACACCGCTTCGACGTCGAAGACGACGAAGAGCAACGCAAAAATGTAGTACCGAACCTGGCTCTGCGACCAGCCCTCGCCGACCGGGTCGACGCCGCTCTCGTACGCGAGCAACTTTTCCCGTCCGGGACGCGACGGGCGCACCAATGACGACACCCACAGAAGCAATGCGGCGAGGAGGACCGCGGCCGTCCCGAACCAGGCGACGGTGAGGTACGAGCGAAGGAAGTCCGAGACCGTACCCATGACGGGAGAAAACTACTACGAGGCGGCTTTTTCCAGAAACCAGTCGACGAGGCGGGCGGTCGCATCCCCCCGTTCGACGACCTTCTCCGTCGTGATTTCACAAAGGTGCTTGGGATCGATTCCGACTGCATCGAGCTCGCGAGCGCCGACCGTCGCCCAGCGCTGCACGATCGCCGGCGTCACTTCGGGGTGGAATTGGGTCGCCAGAGTGCGACCGCCGTACATCGCCTGGACTCCGACGTCGTTCATCGCCAACGTGCTCATCCCCTGCGGTGCGGTGAAGCGGTCGTAGTGCCACTGCATCCAAGGGCCGGTAAGGACCTCGTGATCGGCGATCTGCCCGACGTCGTACCAACCGATCTCGTGGCGCGGGGCGCGTTCGACGAGCCCGCCCAACGCATGTGAAATGAGTTGGGCTCCGAAACAGATACCGAAGATCGGTACTCCCTGACCGCGGGCCGTTCGTACGAGATCGGCCTCGGCTGCGACTTCGAGGGCGTTCGAGTCCCAGTACACGGACCAGTCGGATCCGAGCAGCACGACGACGTCCATTCCACCGAGCGACGGCCACTCGCGCGGATATTCGCGCACCGCGCGCTCGAATGTGCTGCCGTGCTCGGCCAAGCGGTGACCGACGAGACCCGCATCGGCGTCGCCGCCGTTGCCGACGATCAACGTTCGCATGTTCGGTACGGTGGAAGAGTGCCGCGGATCATTGCTGATCCATTCTCGCGCCTCGCATCGGCAACCGTCGCATTGCTGGGCGTCGCCGTCATCATCATGGCGGCGAGCGAGGTCCCGGCGAGTCTCATCGCTGCGTCACTCGGCGTCATCTCGTCGCACACCGTCGTTGGAGTGTGGCTGTTTGATCGACTCACCCGATCAACCGCTACGATCGTCGAGCGGTTGGGGGTCGGCGCGGCCGTCGGCTCACTGCTCGCTCTCGTGTGGGATCAGGCCCTCGTCACAACACCACTGCGCGACGTGTCATGGACGGTCTTCCCCGTCGCTGCGCTTGCCATCGTCGTGAACTCCCTGCGGCAGCGGCAGGCTCCGAGTCCTGTGCGACGCGAGTCGTCGTCTCCGAGCATGGTTGCTCTCCTCATCCTCGCGTTGGTACTGCTCGTCCAGGAGCGCTACTGGCCGCTGCCCGTCGCTCTCGGCCTCGTCCCGCTGGCCTTCGTCCTCGACCGCTGGACAACACTGCGAGGCCGCAGCGTTTCACTCGTGCTCACCCTTGCTGCTCTGTCCGCAACCGTCGCAGCGTTGGTCACCGCGATCACCCTGCGCACGCGGCCCCCGCTGTGGTGGATCAAGACCCAGGATTTCCAGTTCTTCGAGGCTCTGTCGTTTTCCCTCGCCCACTGGGGGTCCGGCGATCAGGTCTTCGTCACCGGATATCCCGTCTACTACCACTGGTTCTCGTATGCGTGGACGGGGATGCTGCGTCGGATCATCGAGGCGCCCGAATGGGTCGTACTCACACGCATCGCACCGGTATTCGTCGTTCTCGTGGTGGTCCTTCTCGTCATCGAACTGGCGCGACGAGCCGGAGTCGCCGACAAGTCCGTGGCTCTCGTCGTCGTCGTTTTTGCGCTGCTCACCGACCTCAACTTCGAGTCATTCAGCATGGTGTTTTCCTATGTGTGGCTCCTGGGTTTCGCCGTCCTCGCCGCACGTTTTCTCGATGACGGACTCACGCCCGTCTCGTGGCTGGCTCCCCTTCTCGCGGCGGGATCGTTCGGTGCGAAGAGCAGCAATGCACCCCTCATCGTTGCCGTCGTCACGTGCGTCGTCATTGTCGCATGGTGGCGCGATAAGCGTTCGTGGTGGCGACCGCTTGTGTTCGGTGTTGCGCATGGCGTCGGGCTCTTCGTCGTGTTCGAACGGTTGTACCTCCGGTCCACCTACTCCGAAGGCATCGAACTGGGAACGATAGGTATTGCCCGAGATTTCTTCGGCGACATCGAGATACTCACACCGACACACCTGCTCATTGCATCAATGATCGTTCTCATCCACTTCGCCGCAGTCCACGTCGTTGCCGTAATTCTCGCCGCACGAAGTCGGGAGGGGCGGACCGGGTCCGTCACCGTCATCGCTGTCGGTGCGGTGCTCGGCTCAATTCCCTTTCTTGCACTCACCTGGAGCAACGACTTTGAACAGGAGGAGTACTTCCTCCATGCAATGTCGGCGGTGACGAGCATCCTCGTCGGAACAGTTCTCGTGCGATTCGTCGCTCTTCGCCGACCGGTGCGGATGTGGTTGATCCCGACTGTGGCGCTCGTTGGTGCACTGTGGTGGTGGATGACCGTCCCGCGGACTAACGAAGGCACGTACACGGCGGTCTTTCTCCGGATCATTGTCGACACTCCGGCGATGTGGCTCGTCGTTCTCGCCGGACCCGCGTACATCATTTCCCGAATCATCGGCCGAACGGGTCGGCTGACGACGGCAAATTGGCTGCTTCTCCTGCTGGTCGCCGCAACGGTCGTTCCCTTGAATCAGCGGTGGTTCCTGAAGTACGACGATTTCAACGCCGAAATCCGTGAGCCGGGTCACGAGGAGTTCATGCTCGGCAGACGCGACGTCATCGACGGTGCGATGCTCGTCCGCAACAACACGCCCGCCGATGCGATCATCATGTCGAACCACTTCTGCGAACGGCCGATCTGCGCACTTGCCGATTACGGTCCGCACCGGATCAATTGGAAGCGAGGCGGAGAGGCCATGACCCTGACGGTGTACTCACAGCGTCGCTTCTGGGTGAACGGGTACGGATTTCTCTGGCAGAACGTCGAACCTCCGGTGGACATCCGCCGTCGCATCGCCGACTCACTCGACCCCCGCGGCGCAAGAGTCGCTGCGGACTTCTATCTCCGGGACACCTCTGCCTCTGGCCTGATTCCCGGCGAGCGCATTCCACTTGTGCGTAGCGACAGATTCGCGCTGTATCCCCGATAGTTGGTTTTACCTTCAATTCACTCGAGTTGGAGCACGATGAATCGATCGTTGCGGTAGATCTCTTCCGCCCACGGTGCCCACGAGTTGTTGTCCGTGAGCGTGGTGTCCACGACGAAGTGAGTGACGCCGTATTCAGCCAACGCGAGTCGTGACGACGCGGAGGGAACGTTGGCGAACTCGAGTGACAGTCGCGTGCGAGCTGCTGCCTCATCGATCAGCAACAGTGCGTGCGGATGCAGCGCACCGTGGTCGCACCATCCTGAGAGCACGCGAAATCAGGGCCACGACGCTTTGACGTGGCGACGTAGAATATGAAAATCGGGTCTTTCTCTCGTAACGCAGTACAACGGCAGTCCGGAGTCAACTTCCGGGGTGTCGTCGAGCACACGCCGACGACGCCGTCGGCATACCTGTCGCGGCGCTGGGGTGGTTCGGTCATCCTGAAGGCGGAGAACCTCCAGCGGACGGGTTCCTTCAAGATTCGCGGAGCACTGAACAAGGTGCTGTCGCTCGGTGAAGCAGCCCGAACCGGGGTCGTGGCGGGCAGCGCCGGCAACCACGCCCAGGCCCTCGCCTACGCGGCAAAGACGGTCGGTGTTCCGTGCGAAATCTTCGTGCCGCGCGGTGCGTCACTCGTGAAGATGGCGGCATGCCGCGGGTACGGCGCCACCGTTACCGAGGTGGGCGACAGTCTCGATGTCGCCGTGGAGCGCGCTCTTGCCCGCGCCGCCGACACGGGTATGAACTTCTGCCATCCGTACGACGACGAAGCGGTGGTGCGCGGCCAGTCGACTCTCGGCGAGGAACTGCTCGCCGATGTCGACGACCTCGGTCAGGTCATCGTGCCGCTCGGTGGCGGAGGACTGCTCGCCGGAACGGCGAGGGTCGTGAAGGAACGCTTCCCGTCGACGCGGGTCATCGGTGTCCAGGTGGCGGCGTGCGCTCCGTACGTCACCGGCGTCGTCCCCGACGGTCCCGTTGCGACTCTCGCTGACGGGATTGCAGTGAAGGTACCGGGGCGCGTCACCGAACCGCTCATCCGCCGTTACGTCGACGACATCGTCGTCGTCGACGAGGACTCGGTTGCCGAGGCGATGATGCTCCTCCTCGAGCGTGGCAAGCTCCTCGTCGAGGGTGCCGGTGCGGTCGGCGTGTCGGCACTGCTCACCGGCGCCGTCACTCCCCCGTCATCGGGCCATACCGTGGTCGTTCTCTCCGGTGGGAACATGGACCTCGGTCTGCTCACAGGTCTCGTACGTCGCCACGAAACGAACCTCGGCAGACGGGCGATCGTGTTCGCGCGCATCAGCGACCAGCCGGGCGGACTGTCGCGACTGCTCACGATCGTCGCCAGTGCCGGTGCGAACATCATCGAGGTCGAACACGTGCGCGAAGGCGTCGACCTCGGCGTTCGCGAAACCGGTGTGCAAATCGTGCTCGAAGTGCGCGGTCACGACCACCTCGAGCAGGTCATCGCCACGGCAGCCGGCTCGGGCTACACGCTCGGCGCGCCGGGCTTCCTCTCGCGAGCAGCGAGCGGCAAAGTCCCCCGCTGAACGACCGTCACGACATGGCACGTCCGCGCATCCTCCTGCCGTCGAAGCGAACGACGGACGCTCACGGAGTACGCGGACCGAGCTTCTCCAACGGTCGCTTGTACGTCAATGCGATCCAACGCGCCGGCGGACTCGTTCTCCAGGTGCCACCCACGACGCTGAGCGACGACGATGCGCGGACCCTCGTCGCCAGCGCACACGGTCTGCTCGTC
>JBIIUH010000052.1:0-10654 GCA_044340075.1 Ilumatobacteraceae bacterium
GACGAGAACGATCGCTGCGACACGCATTGATCGCCGTCGACCGGCGATGAGCGGTGCGACCCAAGCGAGTACGAGTGCCACGTTCTGGCCCGATACCGCGACGAGATGACCCATGCCGGCCGCGCGGAAGGCTCGTACGAGCTCGTCGGGATGGTCGCGGTCGTCACCGATGAGCAACCCGCGCAGAAGCGCCGCATCGGTGTCGGGCAATCGCGAGGTGACGTCGGCGATCACCGTGTGAATCCGCGACACCATGCGGTACACCGGTGCAGAAGCCACCTCGAGGGGCACGACGTCCCGTGGCACGATCTCACCGGCGACGTGGTCGGCAATGTCCCGCCCGCGCAACGTCTTCAGGGCACGCCGCTCACCGACGACACGTACGTGATCGCCCGTGCGTCGCGCAACGACGGCTCCCCGGACACCGGATCGCACGACGAGCCGGTACCGCCACGAGTCGTGGGCGACGACGAGGACCACCCCACCGCGAACGAGCCGCGGATCGTCGACGATACGCACGACGTCGTCGATCGGTCCGGTCGGCACGTCGTCGAGTCGCGACCACTGCACCGCACCGTGCACGACGACGACGGCAGCGATGGCCCCGACGAAAAGGACGCTGCGCAACCACGCGCGATGCCTACGATGGCCACGGTGAACTCCGCCCGCTCCACTGCGAAGAATCGCGCCACCTCCGCTCGTAGCGCGGCCACGAGCGACGACCCCATCGCGATCCCCGGCCTCGACGCAAGTCGCGAGACCGTGCGCCGTCGCGGTCCCGTCTACACGGTTGCCGCTGCCGGTGCGATCGGTCTGCTCGGTGCGCTGTTGCTCGTCGCGCCCGGGGCATTGCTCGGTGCGCTCGGCTTCGTGCTCATCGTCATCGCTGCGCCGCTGCTCGGTGTCACGGGTGCGCCGCTCGATTCGTCGCTGACGGCGATCTCCATCGGAATCGTCGGGAGTGCCGCTCTGTGGTTCGGAATCGGTTGGTGGGCGGCGCGGCGCGCATGCTCGGGTGCCGTCGTCGGCTGGCGCGAATTCATCCGCGAGCTCGTTCCGCTCGCGATCGGTGTCGTCGTCGGTGCCGGCGGTGCGTTGCTCGTCGCGGCGCTGTCGCTCGGCGTCCTCTGACACGCACGTCCCCCTCAGTCGACGACGACCAGATCACGCAGCGCGGCGATCCGAGCCGGACCGATGCCGTTCACCGCGTCGAGATCGTCGAGCGTGCGGAACGGACCGTTGCGACGACGGTGATCGACGATCGCCGCCGCGGTCGCCGGACCGATGCCGGGCAGTGCATCGAGTTCCTTCACCCCGGCAACGTTGAGTCGCACGCGACCGCTCGTCGCCGGTTCATCTGTCACTCCCGACGACGCAACGCTCTCGTGCCCGCCGCCCGGGGCCGCGCTCGGGATGACCGGCACGGCCGTGGTTGCCGGTGGACGGCGCGGTTCGCCGCGTTGCGGAATGAACACCTGCACCGCGTCGGTGAGCGGTGCTGCAAGGTTGACGCGTGCGAGGTCGGCGCCCGCGAGCGCGCCTCCGGCGGCGCGGACCGCGTCGTCACCGCGCGATCCGACGGGTAGCGCGTACACCCCCGGTGCGACGACGGCACCGACGACGTGTACGTAGATGACCGGCTGAACCACTCCCGTCAGCGGGAACGATCGGTCGGATTCCGGCGATGTCGAATCGGGCGACGACTGCATTGAGCTCGGCACTGGCAGCACGACGGCATCACTGAACGGCAGGGTTGCCTCGACGGCCGTCGGCGGAACGCGCAGCAACCACCACGCGAGCAGTGCAGCGCCGGGTACGCCGAGCACGACCGTGACGATCCGCCGCCCACCGAACCACCGCCACCAGCGGGCCAGCGTGTCGCGCAGCGTGAAATCGTCGTCGACTGTCATCGACACTGGTGTGTGCCGCACCCGCACTTCGGTGCCGCAACGGCGGCAACCCGTGAGCGTCTAGAAGAGCTGCGCGGTGAGACGGCGGCGGTATTGCGCGGTGCGCGGGTCGCCGGGGCCCATGGTTTCGAGAATGTCGAGGAACTGGCGTCGCGCGTCCTCGTCGGCTTTCACCGCAGGGAGCAACTTCTCGAGGGTCGCATCGAAGTCGTCGACGGGTGCGAACGCAAGGCGCGCCTCGGCGGCGAGTTTGCGCACGCGATCGGTCTCGGGAATGCGCTGCAAGAGCTGCAGAGCCTCGGGCACGTCCTTGCGGGCGATGAGCAACTCGGCGAGCGCGACGACGACGTTTTCGTTGCCGGGCTCCAACTCGAGGGCCTGACGCAAACTTGCTTCGTCACCGGCTGCGAGCAACGCCGCAACGGCGTTTTGTTCGGTCGTCGGCAACAGCCCCGCCACCCACTGGCTCACCTGGTGTTCGGGCAGCGCACCAGTGAATCCGTCGACGACTTGTCCGTTGCGCAACGCATACACGGCGGGAATCGATTGCACTTGGAACGCACGGGCAATGGCCGGATTCGCATCGACGTCGACCTTGGCGAGCACGACCTTGCCGCCGGTCGCGGCAACGACCTTTTCGATGATCGGGCCGAGCGTCTTGCAGGGCCCGCACCACGCCGCCCACAGGTCGACGACAACGACGACACTCTTCGAGCGCTCGATGACGTCGGCCTGGAAGGTCTGGTCGGTGGTGTCGAAAACGACGTTCGCCGTGTTTCCGTTTGCCATGTTCGCGTTCGGCATGTTCACGCCCTCACGATACCGCTCACGTCGTCGGCGTCGACGGGTTAGGTTGCGTGCGTGACCGACGAACTGTTGGGACTCGACATCGATCGGGTGACGCAGTGGCTCGCGCATCACGTACCTTCGCTCACTCCCCCTCTGCGTGCCACGCGATTCGTCGGCGGACACTCGAACATCACGTACCGCATCGACGATGCGGTCGGGCGATCGGTCGTTCTGCGTCGCCCTCCGGTGAGCCACACCCTGTCGAGTGCCCATGACGTGCTGCGCGAACACCGCATCATGTCGGCACTCGCCGCAACGGCAGTGCCGGTTCCGGCGATGCTCGCCGCCTGCACCGACGTGTCGGTCATCGGTGCGCCGTTCTTCGTCATGTCGACGGTGCCCGGCCACGTCGTGCGCGACGCCGCAGCCGTCACCGAGCTGCTCACACCCGATGCTCGTCGCCGGGTGAGTGAATCGCTCGTCGACACTCTTGCGGCCCTGCACGACGTCGACATCGATGCGGTCGGCTTGGGAGATCTCGCCAAGCGCGAGAGTTACATCGAACGACAGTTGAAGCGTTGGTACGGGCAAATCACCGAACAGCGCACGCGCGATTTGCCGCTGCTCGACGACGTCCATGCCCGTCTTGCGGCACGCGTGCCGCAGCAGCACGGAGCGGCGATCGTGCACGGCGACTACCGCATCGACAATTGCATTCTCGATGATTCGGGCAACGTTGCTGCCGTGCTCGATTGGGAGCTGTGCACGCTCGGCGATCCGCTCGCCGACGTCGGCATCATGCTCGCGTACTACACGGGGCCGGGCGATGCACCGTCACCGTGGCAGTCGCAACCGTCGCGCGCCGACGGATTCCTCGACCGCCGGGATCTCGCCGAGCGATACGGACGACGCAGCGGACGCGACGTGTCACAGATCGACTTCTACGTCGCCTTCGCCTATTGGAAGGTGGCGTGCATCATCGAGGGCGTGTACGCACGGTACGTCGGTGGTGCGCTGGGTACGCGCAGCGAGGACGAGATCGCGCCGTTCGTCACACAGGTGGATGCGGCGCTGCGCGCGGCGGACCAAACCCTTGCACGCCTACACTGACCCCACTTGACATGAATGCGCCGTACGAACTTCATTCCTCGTACTCCGAGTTGCCGGCACTCGAGTCGCCGCTGCTCGTCGTCATGATGACGGGCTGGATCGACGCCGGCAGCGCTGCCGCCAACGCCATGACCCACCTCGTCGAGGTCACCGGTGCCACCACCTTGCTCACCTTCGATTCCGACGAGTTCATCGATTACCGCGCCCGGCGGCCGCTCATGGAGTTGCGCGACGGTGTCTCGACGCGGCTCGTGTGGGCCGCCCCCGAGATGATGCGCGGGCGTGACGTCAACGGTCGCGACGTGCTCCTCCTCACCGGCACCGAACCCGACTCGCGGTGGAACGCCTTCGCCACGTGCGTCGCCGATCTGGCCGCGCAGATGGGCGTACGACAGATGTTCGCCCTCGGCGCGTACCCCTTCGCCCTTCCCCATACCCGTGCCGTGAACATTTCGGTGACGACGCCGTCGGCCGAATGGATCGCGAACATGCCGTACCTGCGCAGCTCGGTCGACGTGCCCGCCGGAGTCGCCGCGGTGCTCGAACACGTGCTCGCCGCCCGCGGTATCGCCAGCGTCGGCCTGTGGGCACAGGTTCCGCATTACGCCACGACGATGTCGTACCCGGCGGCGAGTGCTGCGCTGCTCACTGCACTTGCCGATTCGTCGGGCCTGCACATCGACGTGTCGTCACTCAACGCCGAGGCGACACGGCACCGCGAACGACTCGATCAACTCGTCGCCGCCAACCCCGAGCATCAGGCGATGCTCGAGCAACTGCAGGCTGCTTTCGATGCGGCGCACGCTGCCGGAACCGAGCCGGCGCGCATCCCGTCGGGCGACGAACTCGCCGCCCAGTTCGAACAGTTTCTGCGCGAGCAGGGCCCGAACTAAACGGTGCCCCCGCGCGCGAAGCCGCTCAGCCACGAGTGCACGTTGCGTCCGAGGGCGTCGACGTCGTAGCCGCCCTCCTGCACGATGACCGTCGGCAGGCCCAGCCGCGCAACGACTGCGCCGCAGGCGGCGAAGCCGTCGGTGGTGATGGCGAGATCGGCGATCGGATCGGTGACGAATGTGTCGAGACCGAGGGATACGACGAGTGCGTCGGGTGCAAACGCGGCGATCTCGGCACATGCACGTTCGAGTGAGCGCAGGTACGCATCGTCGTCGGTGCGCGCGGCGAGCGGCACGTTGAGCGTGGTGCCGCGACCCGAACCGCTGCCCGTTTCGTCGGCGAATCCGGTGTAGTACGGGTACGCGCGAGCGGGATCGCCGTGCAGCGACACGTACTGCACGTCGGGGCTGTCGTAGAAGATTTCCTGCGTGCCGTTGCCGTGGTGGTAGTCGACGTCGAGCACCGTCACCTTGCCCATTCCCGATGCCTGCAGTGTGCGCGCCGCGATTGCCGCGTTGTTGAAGAAGCAGTACCCGCCGTACAGCGACGACGTGGCGTGATGTCCGGGCGGACGACAGATCGCGTAGGCCGCGCGCTCCCCTGCGATGACGAGATCGGTTGCCGTGAGCGCGGCATCGACGGCGGCGCGAGCAGCCGTGTACGTGCCCTGCGTCAGGGGCGTCGTCGTCTCGAAGCACCACCAGCCGAGACCGGGGTTCACCGCTTCGGGTGGCCGGGCACGCGGATGATCGCGACGAAGCGACGGTCGGTAGAAGATGTCGGGCACCACCTCACGAGCAACCGCCACCTCGCGTTGGTAGCGCTCCCATGCCGACTCGAGGAACGCGACAAGGCCGGCATCGTGCACGGCGGTGATCGGCGCGGTGCCGAACTCGCGCGGCGCGACGAAAGAAAAAGCGGGATCGGCAGCGAGTGCCTCGCGGATGATCTCGGCGCGGCGCACGTTCTCACGGGGTGAATGGGCCGTCGACGATTCGAGTTCGACCGACGGGTCGTGCATGGCGTGCAGTGGTGAGTACACCACGCGCATCGCGGCTACCTCAATCGAAGTTCGGGGCGGCGCGCAACGAACGCTTCAGTTCGGCGAGGCCCGACGTGAGGGCAAGCGTCTCGACGGCGTCCCACAACTTGAGTGCCTGCTCGCCCTTCGGAATCGACGAGATGACGGGACCGAAGAAAGCCGCCTGCTCGGGCGACCGCGGACGGAAGATGAGAATCGGCGTACCGACGTCCTTACCGGTGGCGGCAAGCGCGGTGTCGGTTTCGTGGCGGATGACCTCGTCGTGCAGCGAATCGTCGGCAGCCTTGGCCCACGCCGGGTCGAGGCCCGCCTCGCCGAGCACCTTGCCCACGAAACCCTTCGGGTCGGCATAGAACTCGTCGGCACGACCCTGACGATGGATGGCGTTGCCGAGCGCCGTGTACACGTCACTCACCGCCTGGTTGCCCGCCGCGGTGCGACCGGCACTGGCGACACGCAGCATTTTCAAGCCCGCCATGTGCGCATCGGCCCACGCCTTCGAACCCTCGTCGTAGCCGCGCGCCTCGTTGATCATGCGCAACGAGATGAACTTCCACGACACGTCGTACTCGCGCTGGCGCTGTACCTCGACCACCCATCGCGACGTGATGTAGGCCCAGGGGCACACCGGATCGAAGTGGAAGTGGAGATCGGCCATGAGTTACACCCGCTCGATTTCCTTGAGGTCGTACGTCTCGATGATGTCACCCTGCTTCAAATCCTGGAAATCGGTGAGCGAGATACCGCATTCGAAGCCCTCGCGAACTTCCTTGACGTCGTCCTTGAAGCGGCGCAGCGTGTTGATCGCACCCTTCCAGATGATGACTCCGTCGCGCAGGAAGCGCACCTTCGAGCCGCGCGTGACGACCCCCGAGCGCACGAAGCAACCGGCGACTGCGCCAACCTTCGGGGCCCGGAAGAGCTCGCGCACCTCTGCTTCACCGGTGACGACTTCCTCGAACTCGGGCGCGAGGAGACCCTTCATCGCCTTGTCGATGTCCTCGATGAGCTTGTAGATGATTTCGTACGTACGAATCTCGACGGTCTCGGCCTCGGCGGCGTCGCGCACCTTGCGGTCGGGACGCACGTTGAAACCGATGATCGTGGCGTTGGTGGCCGCCGCGAGCGAGATGTCGTTCTCGGTGATGGCACCGACGCCGCGGTGGACGAACGACGGCTTCACGTCGTCGCGCTCGAGCTTGCGCAAGCTCTCGGTGACCGCTTCGAGCGAACCATGCACGTCGGCCTTGATGATGAGGTTGAGTCGGGCGACTTCTCCGGCCTGAATCTGGCTGAAGATGTCCTCGAGCTTGACGCCGCGTTGCACGCGCGCATCGGCGCGCTGGCTGAGCAGTCGCTGGCGCTGCTCACGCGACTCGGCGACCGTGCGTGCGGTGCGGTCGTCGGGGGCGACGCGGAACTCGTCACCGGCATTCGGCACGGCCGACAGGCCGAGCACCTGCACCGGCGTCGACGGACCCGCCGACTTCACCTGCTCGCCGCGGTCGTTGATGAGTGCGCGAACGCGACCCCACGCCGCACCGGCGACCATCGGATCGCCGACGTTGAGCGTTCCCTTGTCGACGAGCACCGTCGCGACCGGGCCGCGACCGATGTCGAGTTCGGCCTCGAGCACGATGCCCTTTGCGCGACCCGTCGGGTTGGCGGTGAGTTCGCTGATTTCGGCGACGACGTTGAGCTGGTCGAGCAGATCCTCGATGCCCAGTCCCTGTTGTGCGGCCATTTCGACGACGATCGTGTCGCCGCCCCACGCCTCGGGAATGAGTTCCTGTTCGGACAGTCCCGACATCGTGCGCTGCACGTCGGCGTTTTCCTTGTCGATCTTGTTGATCGCGACGATGATCGGCACCTCGGCGGCGCGGGCATGGCTGATCGCCTCGATCGTCTGCGGCATGACACCGTCGTCGGCCGCGACGACGAGCACGACGATGTCGGTGACGCTCGCACCGCGGGCGCGCATCTTCGTGAATGCGGCGTGACCCGGCGTGTCGATGAACGTGATGAGCTTGCCGTCTTGGGTGACCTGGTACGCGCCAATGTGCTGGGTGATGCCACCCGCCTCACCGGCAACGACGTTCGCCGAACGGATCTTGTCGAGCAGCGTCGTCTTGCCGTGGTCGACGTGACCCATGATCGTGACGACCGGCGGACGCGGCGCGAGGAGTGCCTCGTCGTCGTCGTCGGAGTCGTCGAAGAGGGCCTGCAACTCCATCTCTTCCTGCTGGCCCGGATCGACGAGGATGAGTTCGGCACCGATTTCGAGCGCGAACAACTCCATCTGCTCGTCGGCGAGCGACATCGTCGCCGTCACCATTTCGCCGTGCTCGAGCAGGAAGCGAACGACATCGGCGGCGCCGCGGTTCAGCTTCGGTGCAAATGTCTGTGCAGACGAGCCGCGCTCGACGACGATCGGACCTTCCGGTACCGGTGCCGTGCTCGGCACGTACTTCGTCGGCATCGCGGGGAGCATCTCCTCCATCTCCCGCTGACGTTGGGCGCGCGTCTTCTTGCGCGCACCACCACGGCGATTTCCTCCCGGGCCTCGTGCTCCCGGACCACGCCCCTGCGGGCCACCGATGGCACGACCGAGACCCGAACCACGACCACCACCAGGACCTCCCGGTCGCGCACCCGTGCCACCGGGTCGCGGGCCTGCGCCTCCCGGGCGCGGCGTCGTCGAACGACCGAGCGCCGATGACGAGAAGCGTCCCATGCGGGCCGTCGTTCCCGGGCGACCCGGACCTCCGGGACGCGCACCGGGTGCAGCACCCGGACGACGTGCCGGCGGCGGCGGAATGCGATTGCCTCCGGTTCCACCGGGCGGCGGCGGAATCGGACGACCCGCGGTGAACGGACGCTGCGGAGTCGCTGCGCCGGGTGTTGCGCCGGGCAGCGGACGCTGCGGCGGCAACGGTCGCGCGGGAGCGGCGCTCGCGCCGGGACGCGACGAGATGACACGCGGAGTCGACGGCGGCGGAGTGGCGGGGGACGGAGACGTTGTCGGTGCAGATGCCGCAGCAGACTGCGACACGCTCGGTGATTCAGTCGACGCAGCCGGCTGCGCAGGTGCAGCAGCGGGAGTCTCGACGATCGCCGCGGCGTGTTCGACGGTGGGCGCGGGTGCGACCGGAGCGGTGACGACCGGCGACGGCGTTACTGCGGGTGCAGGCTCGCTCGTTGCCGCAGCCGTCTTTGCGGCGACTTTCTTCGCCGCGGCCTTCTTGGCAACCGGCTTCTTCGCCGGAGCGTCGTCGCCCGACTCGGCAGCCTTCTTCGCCGGTGCCTTTTTCTTCTTCGGCTCCTCGGGAGGAGCCTCGCGAACGAGTCCGCGCTCTTGGGCATGTCGGCGGACGCGATCGGCCTGTGCCTCGACCATGCCCGACGAGGGCGACGTGGCACCGATGGCCAACTCGGCGCACAGCACGAGCAGCTCTTTGTTCGTCATGCCAAGTTCCTTGGCAAGAACGGAAACGCGGACGTTCTTGTTCAACGTGGTCAGCTCCCTGCCGGCTCCGTGGATTCGACGACCTCACCGGTGTCGACCTGCGGTTCGACGATTCCGGCGGCTTCGCTCTCGCTCTTCACGTCGAGGCGCATGCCGACGATCTGTGCAGCCAACTTCGCGTTGATGCCCTGGCGACCGATCGCCAACGACAACTGGAAGTCGGGAACGATGACATCGGCCTGCGTGCCGTCGTCGCTGATCCGCACGTCGGTGACGCGTGCCGGGGACATCGCGTTGATGATCATCTCGCGCTTGTCGTCGCTGTAGTTGATGACGTCGATCTTCTCGCCGCGCAACTCGGTGACGATCTTCTTCACGCGATCGCCGCGGGCACCGACGCAGGCGCCGATCGGGTCGATCTTCGGGTCGGTGGATGCGACGGCGATCTTCGTGCGCTGCCCGGGTTCGCGGGCGATCGCGGTGATCTGCACGACCTGGTTGGCGACCTCCGGCACCTCGAGTTCGAAGAGTCCGGGGTGCGTGCGCGATACGACGATCTGCGGACCGCGGTCGGTGCGACGTACTTCGACGATGTACACCTTGAACGTGGTGTTGACGTCGCGCATTTCGCTCGCCACCTGCTCGAGATGCGGCAGCAGCGCCTCGGCGCCGCTGATGTCGAGCAGCGTGTAGCGATCCTGGGTGCGCTGAATGCGCCCCGAGACCATGGTGCCCTCGCTGTTGCGGTAACGGTCGAACTTGCCTTCGCGCTCGACTTCGCGGATGCGCTGGCTGAGCACCGAGCGGAAAGTCGACGCGGCGATGCGCCCGAGCTCCTCGCGCTCGGGGGTGTCGTCGCGCTCGTTCACCCAGTTGCCTTCTTCGTCGATGTCGTAGGCGGTGAAGGTGATGTCCATCGTGTCGGGGTTGATGCCGACGATGACTTCCTCGGCGGCGCCGGGACGCTTCTTGTAGGCGGTCGCGAGGGCTTCGACGAGCACCTGCAGCAACGCGTCGACCGACAGGCCGCGGTCGGCGGCGATCATGCGGATCGCTTCGGCCATTTCAGCGCTTTTCATTTACACGACCTCCTTGTTCTTCTTGCTCGTGGAACGACCGCTCGCCGGGGATGCTTCCGCACCCCACACGAACACGACGCGGGCCCGTTCAACATCTGAGTAACGCACCGTCTCTTCGGTGCCGGTGTCGTCGAGACACACGACGAACGTCGTGTCGTTGGCCCGGATCAGCGGACCCTGCAAACGACGTCGACCGTCGCGCGCCTCGAGCAGGCGCACCGCGATGGTCTTGCCGACTTCGCGCTGAAAATGCTGCGGCGTGCGCAAGGTGCGCTCGAGACCGGGGCTCGTCACCTCGAGGGTGTAGCGGCCGGGGAACGGATCGGAATGGTCGAGTTCGCGCGACACGAGGCGGCTGCACAGG
>JBIIUH010000131.1:0-2601 GCA_044340075.1 Ilumatobacteraceae bacterium
GTTTAGCGGCCGAGTTCAGCCGCACGTAATCAGTCGCCGAGTTCGGCGAGGCGGTCCGACACGTCGAAGTAGGCGGGATCGACGGCGGCGACACGCTGGAACAGACGCTGTGCCGTCACGGTGTCACCGGCGCGATCGTGCAGATCACCGAGGACGTACCACTCGAGAAGGTGGTACGGCAGTGGCCGGGCGGGAACGGTGCCGTGCGTCATGATCCGGATCGCCGTCATGAGCTCGCCGCGATCGGCATAGGACATTGCCGTCGACACGCGACCCTCGGCGAGGATGTCGGGGCTCGGCGAGAGAAGCCGCAGCTCCTCCCACAATTGTTCGACACGTTCGTACCTTCGCAGCGCGCGATAGCAGTCGATCAGCACCGGGAGATTCGTCGCATCGGAGCGATCGTCACCACGGCCCGCTTCGAGGAATTCGGCGGCTTCATCCCATCGCCCGAGTCGGTACGCAAGGCGTCCGGCAAGCACGTTCACTTCGGGGATCGAGCGGAGATCGGTGATCAACGGCGCAACGAGACGGCGCGCTTCGCCCCAACGCTCAGCGTCGTAGCACTCGAGGGCGCGGGCCAACTTCGCGGCGGTCGCTGCGGCCCGACGCTCACCGACGCAGCGGACGACGGCCTTCTGCAATGCGGGATCGAGATCCTTCGCCGGCCGTTCGACGCGCTCGGTCTTGGTGCTCTTGTCGGCACCGCGCTTCGGACGCTCGCGCACCGGACCGAGATCGACGAGCTGCTCCTCCTCACGGACGGGCGGCTCGTAGGGCTTGCCCTTCTTGCCGTATACGCGGCCACCGACACGGGCACGAACTTCTGCTGCGCGGCGCGCAGCCGCGGTTGCGGGTACGTCGCGCGGCTCGCCGTCACGGCCCGGGCGATCATCACGACGGGGACGGTCATCACGACGGGGGCGATCATCACGCTTCGCATACGAGCGACGCTCGCCGTCACGGCCCGGGCGATCATCACGACGAGGACGGTCATCACGGCGCGGACGATCATCACGCTTCGCGTACGAGCGACCTTCACCATCACGACGCGGGCGATCATCACGACGGGGACGATCATCACGCTTCGCAAACGAGCGACCCTCACCATCACGACGCGGGCGATCATCACGACGGGGGCGATCATCACGCTTCGCGTACGAACGACCCTCACCATCACGACGCGGGCGATCATCACGACGGGGCGCACCATCACGCTTGGCATATCCCCCGCGCGAACCGGCCGCACCTCCGGCACGGGGACCCCACTTGCCGCTCCCTGAGCGACTCGGCCTACCGGCAGGACGTGCACCGCGCGGAGGGCGACGTTCGTCGTCTTCGTCTCGGCGCGGCATGGCCCTACGACGCTAACGGCGAATGAGCACTTCCGTGGAGAATGTTCGATCTTCGTCGCACATCGTCAAGTACGGAACGGATGTCACTCCCGATCCGGCAGACGAACGGTGCGCACACTGCGACACCGACGAGTCGCCGATGCATGCAGCGAATCAACTTTCGAGCCACGTCGCGTCGCAGCAATCTCATCGGCGACAACTTCGGTCACTCCCTGGATTCGACCGTTCGTGCGCCAGAAGCGTCGACGAACGTATCCGAGCACGGTGACGTCGTCACCGGTCTTCAGAGCAGGAATGTCGACATCGACGGCCACGACCGGCACGAGAACCCGCCGACCTTCTGCAACGCACGCGAGGTCGAACGTCGTCGATCGCCGACGGCTGTCGATCACTCGCACCTCCGGGGGTGCAAGCAGTCGACCCCTCACCAATGTCACCACCGATGATTCCCGTCCTGATCCCGCCGTCATGTATTGCTCCATCCCCTTCGTGCGCTCTTGCGCAGCAGGGATGTGTGCCGCCATCGACCGCCATCGGCAAGGGCAGGACATCGTGAACCTGGAGTACAGATCGACAACAAAAATCGACAACGAAAATCGACAACGAAAAATTGGTCCGGCAATGAGAAAAACCCCCGCTTTCGCGGGGGTTTTTCGAGTGAGAAATCTGGCGGCAACCTACTCTCCCAGGGGGTCTACCCCCAAGTACCATCGGCGCGTTCGGGCTTAACTTCCGTGTTCGGGATGGGAACGGGTGTGACCCCGACGCTATGGCCACCAGAAACTTGTCGTCCTTCGACGCGAGTGACGCGTCGTCGAGGACTTCAGAGCAAGCACGAGCACAATCCAAGCCCTCGGCCGATTAGTACCGGTCAGCTCCACAGGTTGCCCTGCTTCCACTTCCGGCCTATCAACGTGGTGGTCTCGCCACGGGCCTTACTGCGTTGACCGCATGGGAACTCTCATCTTGGAACGGGTTTCCCACTTAGATGCTTTCAGCGGTTATCCCTTCCGTAGGTGGCTAACCAGCCATGCCCCTGGCGGGACAACTGGCACACCAGAGCTACGTCCGTCTCGGTCCTCTCGTACTAAAGACAGACTTCCTCAAAGTTCCTTCGGCTGTAGAAGATAGGGACCGAACTGTCTCACGACGTTCTGAACCCAGCTCGCGTACCGCTTTAATGGGCGAACAGCCCAACCCTTGGGACCTGCTTCAGCCCCAGGATGCGATGAGCCGACATCGAGGT
>JBIIUH010000132.1:0-2550 GCA_044340075.1 Ilumatobacteraceae bacterium
GAGCACCGGAGCGTTGTCGATCGTCACCACGTGTCGCTCGACGAGGCTGCGGGCGTCGTCAAGGTCGTCGGCGAATCCGCGGTCGACGAGGATTTCGTCGATGCGACGGCGTCGCGTCATGACCCCACGTGCACGATCAGCGAGCGGTCGTGCGCATGAACTCGGCGAATTCGGCGAGCGATGCACACACGACGTCGGGCGGGCGCTGTGGGTCGGGTTCTTCGGTTCCCGAGCGAATCATGGCGTAACGCGAACCGATCGTGCGTGCGAACCCGCCGTCGGTGGTGTTGCGGTCACCGACCATCCAGGCGTGCGACAGATCCTCCACGCCAAGTGTGCGCTTCACGAGCTCACCCATCGGCGCATGGGGCTTGCCCGCAACGACGGGATCGATCCCGGCAGCAACGGCAATCGCAGCGAGGATCGCGCCTCCGCCGGGGATCGGACCGCGCGGCGTCGGATACGTCGGGTCCTCGTTCGTGCCGATGAGTTGCGCTCCCGTGCGCACCGTGACGGCCGCTCGGGTCATCCCGCGGTAGTCGAAACTCGAGTGGTAGCCGACGATGACGGCGGCGACACCCTTGACCGTGCGGGCGAAGGACTCGTCGTCGACATCGTCGTCGGTCGTCGCAGCGACGATCGCACCGACCGATTCGACTGCCTCGCGAACGCCGGGCCCGCCGGCGACGAGCACGCGATCACCGCTGCGCAACATGAGGGCGGCCGCCTGCGCCGAGGTGCAGACGTCGCCACGCGCGGGGATCCCGAGGGATTCGAGGATCGACACCTGCTCACCGAGGGTTTTCGACGAGTTGTTCGTGACGAAGAGCACGCGATGTCCGCGCGCGCGGAGATCGGCGATTGCGTCGACGGCACCGGGAAGCGGCTCGTGCTTCAACCACACGACTCCGTCGAGATCGCAGAGCACGGGAGCAATCATCGGGCTTCACGGTAGTTGAGCGGATACCGCGCAACTACGACGATCCGGGGCACGCGCCCCGATACAACACGGGCACGCGTCCCGACATAACACGGGCGCGCGTCCCGATGAGACGCAGCGCGCCATGCCTGGCACGATGTAGGTATGCCGGCATTCCTCCCGTTCCGTGGTGTGCGCTACCGCGCCGATCTCGATCTCGACGTCGTCACCGCCCCGCCGTACGACGTGCTCAGTGCCGATGACCGCGAGCGACTCGCACGCTCGCACCCGAACAACGTCGTACACATTGACGTTCCCGTCGGCGACGATCCGTACGCGGGTGCTGCCACACGCTTCTCGGAATGGATGGATGCGGGGGTGCTCGTGCGCGACCCCGCGCCGTCGTTCACCCTGTACCGCATGGACTTCGTCGATGCAGCGGGACGTCGTCGCCGTACCGTCGGCGTGGTCGGGGCACTCGAAGTCGTCGACGAAGGTTCGCCCGAGGTCCTGCCGCATGAGCGCACGACACCGAAGGCCACCACCGACCGCCTCGATCTCACGCGTGCCACCCGCGCCAACCTCTCCCCCGTGTGGGGCTTGTCGTTGCGCGAGCAACTCAGCGATGCGCTGCTCGCGAAAGGCGCACCGATGGGGTCCTTCGTCGACACTGCCGGAGTGACTCACACGATCGAGCGCGTCGACGATCCCGACAGGGTGCGGTCGATTGCGCGGCTCGTATCGAGCGCCCCGGTGCTCATTGCCGACGGCCACCATCGCTACGGCGTCGCTCGCACCTACCGCGACGAGCGTCGCGCGCGCGGCGACGGCACCGATGCCGAAACGACGCTCACGTACGTCGCCGAACTCGTCGAGGACCAGTTGAGCATCGCTGCGATTCACCGTCTGTACAAGTCGATCGGAGTCGATGCCCTGCGCGAGGTGCTGGCGACGTACTTCGATGTCGAAGCGGCCGGCCGCATTGATGACAATGTCGTCGCCGAAATGGACCGCCGCGGGTCACTGTGCCTCGTCGCCCCCTCGCTCGAGTCGTGGTGGCTCACCCCGCGCGACGGCGCATTCGGTGCGGCCCGCAACCTCGACAGCGATCGCCTCGAAGTTGCACTGCGATCGGTCGCCCACGACGTCGCATACCAACACGGCGTCGACGAGGTGTGCGAACACCTGCGTCACGGTCACGCCGATGCTGCGATCCTCATCAGGCCGACGGGAATCGACGAGATTCGCCGAACCGCGGCCGAGCGACTGCTCATGCCGCCGAAGTCGACGTTCTTCACGCCGAAGCTGCGCACGGGAATAGTGTTTCGCACGCTCGAAAACTGACGACGCGCAGATCCGAGGCTCCCCACGGTCGTCGCGATCGGCGGGCGGCAACTGCGACGACATCTCCCGCTCGCGGCACCACAACCGACCGAACGTCAAGGTGCACCGTGAGCCGCACCGTGCTTTGACGCTGCGCACCCTCAGGTGAGAGGTCGAGAACCATCTCGTGCGCCGATTTTCCGCGCCGCTTCGCCCGACTCATGGCGATGAGTCGTCCGCGCAGCAACGCGGTATTCCGTGTCGTGATGACGAGGTTCGTATTCGGCTTCGTGTTCGGATTCGTATTC
>JBIIUH010000133.1:0-2516 GCA_044340075.1 Ilumatobacteraceae bacterium
GTACGTCGTGTGCGTCGGGCGAGTGCAAGAGTGACGAGTTCGTCGATGAGTGCCGGGTACGACAGCCCGCTTGCTGCCCACAACTTGGGATACATCGAGATCGGTGTGAAGCCGGGAATCGTGTTCACCTCGCTGACCAGCAGGCCGCGGCCGTTCTCCTCGTAGAAGAAATCGACGCGCGCCATGCCTTCGGCGCGAACGGCACGGTAGACGCGCAACGCCGCATCACGCACGGTGTCGGCCGTCGTCGCGTCGAGCGGGGCGGGAATGAGCAACTTCGCCGCACCGCCGTGGTACTTGTCCTCGTAGTCGTAGAACTCGCGACCCGGCACGATCTCGCCGACCACCGATGCGCGCGGCGACTCGTTGCCGAGCACGGCGACCTCGAGTTCGCGGCCGCGCACCGCCTCCTCGACGAGGATCCATTCGTCGAAACCCAGTGCGTCGCGGGCACCGGCGCGGAGGTCGTTCGCGGTGTTGCACTTGTGTACGCCGACCGACGATCCCATGTTCGCCGGCTTCACGAACACCGGCCAGCCGAAGTCGTTGCCGATCGCCTCGAGTCGTGCAGCCACAACTTCGTCGTGGCGCAGCGCGATCCAGCGCGGCTGGGCGATGCCCGCCGCGTCGAGCACGGCTTTCGTCAGCGACTTGTCCATCGACACGGCGCTCGCAAGCACGCCCGATCCGACGTAGGCGACATGGGCCATCTCGAGGGCGCCCTGGATCGTGCCGTCTTCACCCATCGGGCCGTGGAGCAGGGGAATGACGACGGTCGCGGCCCGTTCCGTCGCGGTGAGGATCGCGTCGAGCGACGTCGGTGTGCCGACGGCGGTGAGCTTCTCGATGTCAGAGCTCGGCGTGGGGCACGACACCCAATCACCTGAACGTGTAATGCCGACGAGTGTGACGTCGTACTTGGTGCGGTCGAGGGCGCGCAGAACGTGCGCTGCCGTCACGCAGCTCACATCGTGTTCGGCCGATTCGCCGCCGAAGACGACGATGACGTCGGTGACGGCGCGTGAATCGGCGCCTGTGTTGACAGGATTCGGGGTGAACTCGTTGCGTGCGTCGGCGGTCACCGGTGTCAACGGTAGTCCTCCCGTACACTTCGTCGCACGATGCGCTTCATGGCCGCAGACGTTGCGCACGCAACCGGTGGACGTCTCGTCGGACAAAATGCGCATCTTTCGGGCGTGTCGTTCGATTCGCGCTCGCTCACACCGGGACAGTTGTTCGTCGCCGTCGTCGCCGAGCGCGACGGTCACGAGTACATCGCCGCCGCGCGTACGGCAGGTGCCGGTGCCTACCTCACGATGCGCGAGCCCGAGGGCGGAACGGCGATCGTCGTCGACGACACCGTTGTCGCGCTCGGTCGTCTCGCGGGATGGGCGCGCCGTGCGCTCGATGCCCGGTGCGGAGCTCGCACCATCGGCATCACCGGGTCGGTGGGCAAGACGTCGACGAAGGATTTCATCGCCGCGGCACTCGGTGCCAGCCTGCGCACCACGGCGAGTGCGAAGTCGCTGAACAACGACCTCGGAGTGCCGGTGACCATTCTCAATGCGAGTGACGACGTCGAGGCGCTGGTGCTCGAGATGGGGATGCGCGGCGAGGGGGAAATCGCCAGGCTCTGTCGCATCGCCGAACCGACGATCGGTGTCGTCACCGCCGTTGCCGCCGCGCACACCGCTCGCGTCGGCGGGATCGACGGGGTGGCGCGGGCGAAGAGTGAGCTCGTTGCCGCACTTCCGGCGCACGGTGTGGCGGTGCTCAACGCCGACGACGTCCGCGTTCGCGCGATGCGCGACGTCACCGCGGCACGGGTGATCACCTACGGGGCAGCCGCCGATGCCGACGTGCGCGTCACGAGCGTCGTCCTCGACGATCTCGCCCGACCGACGGCGACGTACGAGGGGAAGTTCGGCTCGGTGTCGGTGTCGCTTCCCGTCGCCGGCGCGCACATGGCACACAATGCCGCCGCGGCACTCGCCGTGTGCATCGCTTGCGGTGTCGACCCGGTCGCCGGTGCGGGTGCGCTGCCCGACGTCACGATGTCGGCGATGCGCATGGAGCGACGGCGAACGACGAACGGTGCACTCGTCATCGACGATTCGTACAACGCCAATCCCGCATCGATGGCAGCGGCGTTGCGGGCGCTGTCGGCAGTACGTGCCGAGCGGCGCGTCGCCATCCTCGGAGTCATGGCGGAACTCGACGATTCGGCCGCCGAGCACCGGCGCATCGCCGAGCTTGCCGAATCACTCGGCATCGAGTGCGTCGCCGTGAGTGCCCCCGAGTACGGCGTGCGCACGGTGTCGATGGACGAGGCCGTCGCAGTCGCCGGTTCGCTGCGCGGGGACGATGCGTTGCTCGTGAAGGGCTCGCGGGTCGCGGGCCTCGATCAGCTCGTGCGCCGCGTCTGCGGCTGAGCCGTCGCCGCACGCCGCTCGACCGCCCTGATGTCGCACCACTTTGCGAGGAACATTGCCCATGCCGCACCGAGGAACATCAAC
>JBIIUH010000053.1:0-10073 GCA_044340075.1 Ilumatobacteraceae bacterium
CCTTTGCGACCTCCGCATTGATGCTCGTCGTTCTCGCCGTGTCCTGGTTGTTCGTCACGGATCGATGGTTGGGACTCATCGCTCTCGTCGTGCTACCCGTTCTGCTCCTGTTCAACGTCCGCTACCAGCGGCGCGTTGATCGTCATTACTCGGCTGCGCAGCACGAGCTCGGATCGCTGTCGGAAGCGGTGCACGAGTCGTTCGATGCAGTGCTCATTGTCAAGGCGTTCGGTGCCGAAGAGCGCGAAACGCGTCGTTTGTCGCTCATTTCCGAGCGCCTGAAGCGTGCGCGGACGCAGGCGGTGTCGCTGCGGTCGACGTTCGAGGCGATCGTCGATGCCGTCCCGTCGTTCGTCAACGTTCTGCTCGTTGCCACCGGTGCGTGGCGGCTGTCCGAGGGGGCAATGACCGTCGGCGAGTTGTCGTCGTCGGTGTTCCTCTTCACCGTCATTGCGTTCCCGTTGCGAATCGTCAGTTACCTCTTTTCCGAGCTGCCGCATTCGGCATCGGGTTGGAAGCGAGTGCAGGAGATCCTCCGCGAACCCGTGGTGTCCCATCCGATGGCAGCGATTCGCCACGATGCCGGCGATCGGGTCGTCGTACGTCTCGAGGAAGTGTCGGTCTCGCACGACGGTCAACGAGTTCTCGGCGACGTGTCGTTCGACGTGCGCGCCGGGGAGATCGTCGCGGTCGTCGGCCCCGTCGCCAGCGGCAAGACGACACTGCTCCACACGATCGCCGGGTTGGTGGCCACCGATTCGGGTGTGGTGACCGTGGCGGCCCGACGTCCGGCGCTCGTGTTCCAGGAAGCGTTCCTCTTCGCCGATTCGTTGCGGTACAACCTCACGCTCGGTCGGGACGTCTCCGACGAACGGATCGACATGGCATTACGTCGGGCGGAGGCGCACGACTTCGTCACGGAGATGGGTACGTCACTCGATGCGCCCCTCGGTGAGCGCGGAGTGAGTCTCAGTGGAGGTCAGCGCCAGCGCATCGCGCTCGCTCGGGCGCTCATTCACGATGGCGAGCTCCTCCTGCTCGACGACACGACATCCGCACTCGATCCGAACACCGAGGCACGAGTGGTGGCGAACCTGCGCGGTGGCCACGACGCTCCGGCGATCGTCATCGTGGCATCCCGACCATCCACGATTTCCCTCGCCGACAGGGTGATCTACCTCGACGGTGGACGAGTCGTGGCAATCGGCACGCATACGTCGCTGCTCGAGGCCTCCGGCGAATACCGACGGCTCATCGGTGCCTTCGAAGCCGACCGATCGGACACGAGCGCCCAAAACGAAGGAAGTGCAACTCGTGGCAGCTGACGCTCACGACGACGTCGCAACGGCCGGCGGCGACCGGATGTCGACCGTGCGACGCAGCGCAGTGGGCACCATTCGTGAGGGTTTCACCACGGCCCCCGCACTCGCACAAGGTTTGTTCCTCACGTTCGTTCTCGCCGTCGTCGGTGCGGCTGGTCGTGTGACGATCCCGATCCTTCTTCAGCAGTCGATCGATCGCGGGATCGGTACGGATGGCGTCAACCTCGGACTCATCACGCGACTGTGCGCAATTGCCGCCGTCGTCGTTGCAATAGCTGCGGTGTCCCAGCGCACCGCCGTGTACCGGCTCGGTTCGCGCGCCGAGGATGGCCTGTATGCGTTGCGTGTTCGGTTGTTCGATCACATCCACCGGTTGAGCCTCGCCGACCACAACGAAGAGAAGCGCGGTGCACTGGTATCGCGCGTGACGAGTGACATCGAGACCCTCACGATATTCTTCGCATGGGGGGCGCTGTCGTGGCTGCTCAATTTGTCGCTCATGGTCGTCGTTGCCGGGGTGATGGTTGCCTACGACTGGTTCCTCGCCGTCGTCGTTTTCGCGGTCGTCGCACCGTTGCTGTACGTGCTGCGGTTCCTGCAAGGACGTCTGGTGCGGGCGTACGACCAGGTACGCCGCGAGAACGCCGACATGCTGTCGACGATCAGCGAAGCGGTTTCCGGGGTCGAAACACTGCAGGTGTACGACGCGGTGGAGGGTCAGGAGCAGCGCGTACGCAGCCGCACGAAGCGCCGTGCACGCACCTCGATCCGTGCGGGAGTCATCGGGGCTTTCCTGTTTCCGTCGGGTGAGGTGTTTTCGGTTCTCGCCGTCGTCGCGGTCGTCGGTGCGGGCGTGGCGAGAGGTCCCGACGCGGGTCTCACCGCGGGAGCGCTCATCGGATTCCTGTTCCTCACTTACAGGTTCCTCGAGCCGATCGCCGAGTTCACGGAGATCATCGACCACACGCAGACCGCCGTCGCGGGTCTGCGACGTGTCCTCGGGGTTCTCGATACGCCGATCGGACCACCGCCGCCGGAGTCTCCGATTCCGTTGCCGTCGGGGCGACTCGACATCCGTTTCGAGGACGTCACCTTCGCCTACCCGTCCCGCGAAGATTCGCACGAAGAAGAACCCATTCTTCGGAACTTGTCCCTTGCCATTGCGTCGGGCACGAACGTCGCGCTCGTCGGCGAATCGGGTTCGGGCAAGACGACGATGGCGCGGCTGATCGCCCGGCTCATCGATCCGACGCGCGGCCGCATCCTTCTCGGCGGAGTGAATCTCATGCGCGTCGAGAACGAGGAGTTGCGTCGTCGTCTCACTGTCGTGCCCCAGGAACCGTTCCTCTTCGCCTGGTCCATCGCCGACAACCTCCGGTTCGTCGACGAGCGCGCGTCGGATACCGATCTGCGGGCACTGTTCGAACGACTCGACTGTTCGGAGTGGCTCGATTCGTTGCCGAACGGACTGAACACGAACGTGGGGCAGCGCGGCGCGGCATTGTCGGCCGGCGAACGGCAACTCGTCGCCCTCGTCAGGGCATCGATCGTCGATCCGGACGTCCTCATCCTCGATGAGGCAACGTCGTCGGTCGATGCGATCACCGAGGTGCGACTGTCTCGCGCGCTCGCGCGGTTGTCCGCGGGTCGCACCACTATCTCGATCGCGCACCGTCTGTCGACTGCGGCCCGAGCCGATCGTGTCATCCTCGTCGAGGACGGTCGGATCGTCGGGGACGGTGCACACGGCGAACTCGTCGCGACGAACGACGCGTACCGGGAGATGTACGAGGCGTGGGTTCGTGCAACCGAGGCGGGCGGCGAATGACGAAGCGCCACCTGGCACGGGTGTTGCTCGTCGTCGGAATGATCGCCGGCGCTTCCGCGTGCAGCTCGCGCGAGGATTTCTGTCGGGCGCTTCCCGGTGTTGATGCCGCCTTGAGCCGGGTCGACACCGGATTGATCGACGAACCGTTCGTCTCCGTCATCGATGCCCGCGAATCGATAACGCTCCTCATCGATCGCCTCACCTTGCTGCGTGAGGCGGCGCCACGCGCCGTTCGTGGTGGCCTCGGCAACCTCCTCGCGGCGTACGGGCAGGTGGCGGTCGCCTACGAGGCGGTCGACTGGGACCCGCAGGTTGCCGCCGGCGACGATGGTGTCACCTCCGCGCGGACCGCTCTCGGAAATGACGACATCGTGGCGGCGCGCGAGGAACTCTCTGCTTTCGCAACTCGGGAATGCGACGTCGACGTCGATCCGGCGAAACTCGGCGATTTCGTCGTGCCGACAACCTTGCCGCTTCCGTCATTCAGTCAGGAACCTGCCGCGGATGCACCCGACCAAGGTGCTGCGGAAGACGTTCTGTCGGCGGTGGGCTTCGTCATCGCCGAGGCATACCGGGTTGCGATCACGATCGAGCAGGCAGCGTGTGTCGGTGCGCGAGCCGCAGTCGACGAGGCACGCTTGGCCGACGCAACTCCCGAAGAGACGCACGAATGGACGGTGAGCGTGTTCGCCGCGTGCGGCATCACCACCGTGCCCACCACCGTGTCGGCGTCCGTGTCGGCGTCCGTATCGACGTCCGTCACGAACACCGCACCGTGAAGCGTCGCCGTCCGCACTGTAGCGACCGTCGGCGGCGGGTGTAGTCTTCGCCGCCGTGGAGATCGCACTCATTCGTCATGCCGAGCCCGAGTGGGTTCGCGACGGTATGAGCGTCGACAATCCGCCGCTCACCGTGCGCGGACACCGGCAGGCGCGACGCTTGGCCGACGTTCTCGAGACCGACACGTACGACCACGTGTACGTGTCGCCGCTCACCCGAGCCCGCCAGACGGCCGCGCCGATTCTCGATGCACAACGCCGCGGTGAGGTGATCGAGCCGTGGCTCGAGGAGATTCGCAGCCCGATCTGGCAGGGTTCACCCGCGGAGAAGGCCCAGCGCGCGTATCAGGAAGAGAAGCAGCGTCGTGCCGCCGAACGATGGGCGGGCCTGGAAGGTGGCGAGTCCGTGCGTGACTTCGTCGATCGCATCCGCACCGGGGCGACGAACTTCTTCGCCCAGCGCGGCATTTACCGCATCGGTGACGGCCTACCGATTTGGCACGTCGAGAATCCGGGTGAGCGCATTGCACTCATCGCCCACGCCGGTACGAACAGCGTGCTCATTTGCGTTCTGCTCGGGTTGGAGCCGACTCCGTGGGAGTGGGAACGCTTCGTTCTCGGACACGCGTCGATCAGTCGTCTGAAGGCGCTGAAGATGGGCGATGGGTGGGGCTTCAGCCTGTTCAGCCTCGCCGATGATGCGCACATCGATCCGAAGGATCGCACGTACTAGTTCCGAAGGATCGCCCGAACTAGATCGGACGAATCGTACGTACTAGCTCCGCGACACGCGGATGGCGTGGTTCTCACATCGCGCCACCCGCGTGTCACGGATACTTGGTGCTCCGGATCCCACACCAAGCGATCTTTGGTTCAGCCGCGCGGCTCCGTCACGTGGCAGGCATCGACGGCCTTCACGATCGGGTACGGGTTGATTGCCGCACCGCCGCGGGGGTGAACTTCGAAGTGGAGGTGCGGCGTGCCGGTATTGCCCGTCGAACCGTTCGTGCCGATGACCTGGCCGGCACGGACCGCAACGCCGACGTCGATGCCGGGTGCGAACGTGTCGAGGTGCGCATAGAAGAAATAGGTGCCGTCACCCGTGGTGAGTCGCAGTGCGTTGCCGCTGAGGCTCGCATCGGTGTACTTCTTCGTGATGACGCCGTCGACGACGGCGTAGATCAGGTTGCCGCGCGGTGCGATGATGTCGACACCCTCGTGGCTGCGCGATCCGCGGGCCTGGCCCCACGTATCGGTGAAGGCGCAACGACCCTGCACCGGGAAGGCGCTGATCGACGGGAGACCGAGGGCCTCGTTCGTCGCGATGATGCCGAGTGCAGTGGCGGTGGGGTAATCGATTGCCTGGGTCTGCGGGAGACCGCGGGCAGCCTGGAAGTTGCCGAGAGCGATCGATGTCGCGACACCGAAGATGCCGTCGGCGCCACCCTTCACTTCGATGCCCTGGCTGATGAGTGCGTTCTGCACGGCGCGGACGTTCTCACTGCGCTCGCCGCGACTCGGCAGCGTGTTGATCGTCATCGGGCTCGTTGCGGCCACGGGCGTGTTGCCGGTGACAGCGGGCGCCGGAGTGGCGACGGGTGCAACGGCAACCACCGGCTTTGCAACCGGGGCGGATGCCGGAGCGGGAACTTCCGACTGGGGGATGAGGCCGAGGCGGGCAGCAGTGGCG
Source organism: Ilumatobacteraceae bacterium (assembly GCA_044340075.1). GTDB lineage: Bacteria > Actinomycetota > Acidimicrobiia > Acidimicrobiales > Ilumatobacteraceae > F1-60-MAGs027. The sequence goes on from JBIIUH010000053.1 coordinate 5,620, forward strand.
GGGTCGAGAGTCTTGCTCACGGCGAGCTTCTCACGCTGCTGAAATGTCGTCAGCGCAACGGTCGTTGCGAAACCGAAGACGCCGTCGGCGCCACCCTTCACCTCGACGCCGGCATTGATGAGAGCCTGCTGCACCGTCCACACGGCATCTCCGCGGTCACCGACCTTGGGGAGTGTCGACGAGTCGAGGCGTACGGTGCCGATGAGACCGAGGAAGCGGGCGGTGCGCGAGTCGACCTTGCCGGTCGGACGCAATCCGACGGCACGCTGCACGAGGCGGAGGGTGTCGGCAGTGCGATCGCTGAAGACACCGTCGACACCGCCACGCAGCGTGAAGCCGCGGGCGACGATGGCCTGCTGGAGGCGAACGACCGAATCGCCCTTGTCGCCGACGAGGGGGAAAGCTTCGACAGTGCTGACGACGCGACCAGAATTTCCGGGGCCAGTGGCGTTCGTGGACGCCGGCAGCGTCTGGCCACCCATGATGGACAGGGCGACCGTTGCGGCGATAGAGGCGAGAACCATGTGCGTACTCCTTGGTGAGATCCACCGCAGAGATCGGTCGGTTCGCGCCCGAACTAAAGGAAATAATCACTCAAATCGGCAACGTGACCACGCAAAGTGAGGTGCAAGCACCCGAAGTAATCATGGATTCACCGGGAGTGGTTGTGCGGCGCAGTCGGTGATGGCCGGAAGCATCTCGGATAGCCAGGAGGATCGCTCCGTCGAGGACGCGGTGGCGGTGCCGGTCAGGGCGTCAGTCGAGAACTTCGTAGCGCCGACCGGAAATCAGCCATCCACCGGGGGATCGCTCGTAGTCGTCGTGGAGCACGACCACCCGGCTTCCCGTTGATCCATTGCGTCGACCGAATCGCTCGGTGATGGTCAGTCGACCACTGGCGGTCGACGTCGTCGATCCGTATGCGAAAACGGCGATGTCGAGTCCGGTCACCGTCCAACGTTCGGTGGCAAACCGTCGACTGAAGAACCCGCGCAGGGCCTCGTGGCCCGATTCCGACGCGCCGTCACCGCCATCCACCACTGCATTCGCGGTGAAACACGTGAGCCACGCGGCGACATCTTGGCGCACCTGGGCGTCGGCAAGTCGCGCGAGCAGCGTTCGCACCGCCACGTCGTCGGTCGCGGTGAGTGGTTGCGAGCCCAACGTGTCGACAGTCGGTGCAGTTGGCGCCGGTGGAGTGGCACGTGCGGGGCGCTTTCCGTCGCGAATGTCCTCGGGAGCGAGTCCGGTTTCGAATGCCGCGAGGCTGCGCAGCGTCTTGATGAGATCCTTGCGTCGCAGGACGCCTTCGTGCGCAGCGAACTGAATGGCCAAGCCGTCGATCAGTCCGGTGATTCGCGTTGCCGAGAGTCGGGGATCCTCGCAGTTGAACTCGCCGCGTTCATTGCCGCGGCGCAGCACCTTTTCGACGAATGCAATCGACTGTTCGTCGAGCTGCTGCGAAATGTTGCGCATCAACGGATTTCGCAGAGCTTCACCCCATGCGTCGATCCACAGCATCCACTCGACGTCGTCGCTGCCTTCGGGCACGTAACTTTCGATGAGCCGCCACAATTGCGCAGTGGCGGACTGACCCATTTCGATGTCGCGCTCCATTTCGGAAAGGTCCTTGCGGGCGTAGTACTCGAACGCCGCCGCGAGCAGGGCCTCCTTCGAATCGAAGTGGTAGTGAATGAGGCTGTTCGACACGTCGAGACGCTTCGCGACGTCGGCGATCCGTGTGCCGGCGAAACCGCGCTCGATCACCACTTCACAAGTGGCCTCGAGAATCTCCACTCGCCGCGCCTCCACGGCGTATTTCTTCACGCTGCGAGGGTACCGTCCGTGGCGGTCCGCCTAGCGTACGAGAGCGATGACCGCCCGCCGATACGCCGTCGTCGCATGGATCGCCTTTGCGTCGCTGTACGTCATCATCATCACCGGTTCGCTCGTGCGACTGACCGGATCCGGACTGGGTTGCAGCGACTGGCCGCGCTGCAACGAGAGCCGGTTCATCGACGTGTCATCGACGCATGCAGCGATCGAACAACTGAATCGGCTGTTCACCGGCGTCGTTGCCGCAAGTGTTATCGCCGCCGCTCTCGGGGCACTGCGCGTGGCCCCCCAGCGATCCCCGCTCGTGCGCCACGCGCTCCTGCTCGTCGCGGGGGTCATCGGCCAGGTCGTGCTCGGTGGCATTGTCGTCATCACCGGCCTCCATCCCGCAGCCAACATGGGGCACTACCTCCTTTCGGTCGCCTTGATGACCTGGGCGTACTGGCTCGTGCGCGATGCGCGGGCGCTCGCCGGCTCGTCCGAACCGGTCGTGGCTGCAGTGTCCCGCGGCGAACACTCACTCATCTCATGGTTGATGGCCGCCATGGCGGCTGCACTCGTGACAGGAACGGTCGTCACCGGCACCGGGCCGCATGCGGGGGACGAGAATGCACCCCGGTTCGATTTCGCCGTGACGTCGGTGGCACGAGTGCACAGCCTCACCGTTCTCGGCACGTTGGTTCTCGCCGTCGTCATCGGTTTCCGGCTGCGCAACGCGGCAAGTCCCGAACGGCGTCAGGTGGTCGGTGCCTTCGAGTCGTTCCTGTTCGTCGCGGTCCTGCAAGGTGGGCTGGGTTACCTCCAGTACTTCACGGGGGTCCCGGTGCCCCTCGTTGCGCTCCACGTTGCTCTCAGCGTGGCGGTGTGGCTGGCGGCCCTGCATCTGAGGGCCGTGGCGCGTCCTGTGCTTGACTAGTCGGACCATGAAGTTGCATCCGGGACGGTTGTTCGCCACGGCTGCCGCTGCCCTCGCCATTCTCGGGTTCGCGCCGTCCGGAATCGTGCACGCCGACGCAGAGAACGAGATCGTGGTTCGCGTCCAGGATCAAACGTCGACGGGCGCCACGACTTCGAAGTTGCCCGTTGCTGGGGCAGTGATCATCGTCACTACCACAGACGGGGCGGAAGTAACACGAGCGACCACATCCGCCGAGGGTCTGGCCTCGTTGCGCGTGGCCGCCGGAGCCGATTACGTCGTGACACTCGACCTGGCGTCCCTGCCCGATGGTTCGACGATGATCAGGGAAGGAACCGAGCGCATCGAGCTTCCCGCGTCCTCTTTCCGTACGCCGGTGAAGGCGTTGAATTTTTTCACCGGACAGTCTGCCGATGCCGCTCGCAGCGACTTTGAGCGTCTTGCACAGCGCTTCATCGACGGTGTCCGTCTGGGCTTGATCATTGCGATGTGCTCGGTCGGATTGTCGCTCATCTTCGGTACGACGGGTCTCACCAACTTCGCTCACGGTGAGCTCGTGTCCTTCGGGGGACTGGTCGCCTTCCTCTTCAACGTCACGATGGGTTTGCCGTTCTTCGTTGCATTTCCGTTGGCGGTCATTGTGGGCGGTGCGATGGGCTGGTTGTTCAATTGGGCGATCTTCGCTCGATTGACCAAGCGGGGTATCGGCCTCGTATCGCAACTGGTCGTCTCCGTCGGTCTGTCGATCATGCTGCGCAACATCTATCTGTTCCAGTTCGGTGGTCGCACCCGCCCTCTCCGCTCGTTTTCCCTTCAGGAAGGTCTCGTGCTCGGCCCCGTTCGAATCACGCCGCGCGATCTCACGACAAGTGCGCTGTCCCTCGTCATTCTCGTCGCTGTTGCCGTCTTCCTCCAGCGGTCACGCACGGGTAAGGCCGTACGAGCGGTCTCCGACAACGTTGCGCTTGCATCGTCGACCGGTATCGACACGGGGCGCATCATCCGGCTCGTGTGGTTCGTCGGCGGTGCACTTGCCGCGACCGGAGGCATCTTCCGCGGCCTCGACGAGCAAGTTGGTTTCCAGATGGGTTCGAGCTTGCTATTCCTCATGTTCGCGGGGATCACCCTCGGCGGACTCGGCTCGGCATACGGCGCGCTCGTCGGCGGATTCGTGGTCGGAATTCTCGTCGAGATGTCGACGCTCGTCGTGCCGAGCGAACTGAAGAATGCTCCCGCACTGATCATTCTCATCATCGTGCTCATCGTGCGCCCGCAGGGCATCCTCGGTCGACGCCAGAGGGTGGGTTGACATGGACTTCTTGTCGATCATCGAAAACACGTTGCGCGCGCTCGTTGGTATTGATGCGGCGTATTTCGCCCTGGCGGCGCTCGGTTTGAACGTGCAATTCGGCTACACGGGCTTGTTGAACTTCGGTCAGGCCGCATTCATGGCTTGCGGTGCATACGGCCTCGGAATGACGGCCCACTATTTCGGCGTGTCCTTCTGGTGGGGCCTCGGTTTCGGGCTCATCTACGTCATCGTTCTCGGCCTCATCGTCGGCATACCCACACTGCGACTCCGCGCCGACTATCTCGCGATCGTCACCATTGCCACTGCCGAGATCGTGCGACTCGTGGTGCGATCCGTGCGGTTCAAACATTTCTTCGGCGGCAGTGACGGGATCAACAACTTCAGCAAGGC
>JBIIUH010000054.1:0-10018 GCA_044340075.1 Ilumatobacteraceae bacterium
GAACGCACTCGGGAGTCGACGGCATCTACACCGCCGATCCGAAGACCGACAAGAACGCGACGCGCTACGCGAAGCTCACGCACCTCGAAGTCATCAACAAGGGACTCAAGGTGATGGACTCCACGGCGATCACGTTCTGCATGGACAACAAACTCCCGATCGTCGTGTTCAACCTGTTGCAGCGCGGCAACGTCAAGGCGCTCCTCGCCGGCGACGAGATCGGTACGCTGGTTTCGTGATCGACGAGACGCTTCTCGACGCGCTCGACAAGATGCACAAGGCCATCGAGCACGTACAGGGACAGTTCACCGGCGTACGCACCGGACGGGCCAATGCCGGACTCGTCGAAAAAATCATGGTCGACTACTACGGCGCGCCGGTGCCGATGCAGCAGCTCGCGTCTTTCCAGGTTCCCGAGGCCCGGATGCTCATCGTGAAGCCCCACGATCGTGGAGCCATCGGCGCCATCGAGAAGGCGTTGTCGGCCAGCGACCTCGGCATCACCCCGACGAACGACGGTGCGGTCATCCGCCTCAGCTTCCCGATGCTCACCGAGGAGCGGCGCAAGGAATACGTGAAGGTCGTGAAGTCGATGGCCGAGGACGCCCGCGTGTCGGTGCGCAACATCCGCCGCGACGCGCGCAAGGCGCTCGAGACCGCCGAGAAGGACGGGGACATCTCGAAGGATGATCTCGAGCGTGCCGAGAAGGAACTCGACAAGATGACCCAGGACAGCGTCGACGCCATCGACAAGGCGTTCGAGCGCAAAGAACACGAACTCATGGAGGTGTAGCGATGCCCAGCGATCGCAACGACGAGTACGACGACGCGACGACGGGCGAGGTGCGCCGCGACGACACCCTCGACTTCGGCGACGAATTCGGGGTCGTGAAGTTCGCCGACGGCGACGACACCGGCCCGGCCATCACGATTTCCGACGGCGACACCGAGCGCCTGCCGCACTGGTCCGATGCGCCGACCGGCGAGGTGCCGCGATCGCTGCAGTCCGAGTCGTCCGGCCGCGACGACAGTCGCCCCGCGCAGCGTCCGCGTGTCGATCTCACCGGGGGAGCACGTCGCCAACCCGTCGTCACGACGCCGCCGCCCGTCAGCCGTCAGGCACCGACGGGTCGCATCGTCATCGGCAGCGATCCGACGGGTGAGACCGAGCGCCGTCGCGAGGCGCGCGCGGCTTCCCGTGAGCGCACCGACGGACAGAGCCGTCCGACCGTTCGCGGCGACGTGTCACGTGACGTGTCGCGCGAAGTGCCGCGCAGCGGTCAGCGTCCGGCGCCCGTGCGCCGCGCACGGCCCCCGCGGGGCGATTCGGGAACGCAACCGCGTCCCGCGCCGCGCAGCTCGTCGCGCGACATGAACGCCGCCGTTCTCGTCGGCGGCGTACTCGCCGTGCTGTTCATCGCCGCGATCCTCGTCGGTCCGCCGCTCGTCATGGCGCTCATCGTCGTGGTTCTCGCCGTTGCATCGCTCGAGTTCTTCACCCACGTGTCGTCGCGCAGCCTCACTCCGCCGCTGGCGATTGCCGTCGTCGCGTGCGTGGCCGCGCCGCTCGCGGCCTACTGGGTGGCACATCTCGCGCTGCCGTTGGTCATCACCTTCACGCTCATCGCCGGGTCGATCACCCTGCTCGGGGCGCGCGACGGCGATGCGAATCCGATCGCGAACCTCGGCGTGCTGCTCCTCGGTGTCGTGTACGTGGGCGTGCTCGGTTCGTACGCCGCACTCATCGTGCGGATGTCGACGCTGACACCCGCACTGCCGAACATCGGCACCGACACGTTGTTGCTCGCCGTCGTCGCCGTCGCGGTGAACGACATCGCGGCGTACTTCGTCGGCTCAGCCATCGGTCGCACTCCGCTGAGCGAGCGGATCAGCCCGAACAAGACCGTCGAGGGTCTCATCGGCGGAACCATCGGCACGTTCGTCGCCGTCGTTCTCGTCGGATTGAACAGCACCACGTGGAACGGCATCGGCGAACAGATCCTGTTCGCACTCGTGGTGGCGGTCATGGCACCGCTCGGCGACCTCACCGAGTCGATGATCAAGCGAAACCTCGACGTGAAGGATTTCGGCACCCTCTTGAAGGGTCACGGGGGAGTGCTCGACCGCTTCGACGGTCTGCTCTTCGTGCTGCCGTCGGTGTACTACCTCACCGTCGTGCTCGCACCCTGGTCGTCGTAGTCCCGCAGCGGGCGTCATGAAACTCGCCATCGCCGGTTCGACGGGATCGATCGGCACGCAGGCGCTCGAAGTACTCGCCGCCGATCCCGGCCGATACGAGGTCGTCGCGCTCGCCGCCGCGCGCAACGCGACGTTGCTCATCGAGCAGGCCCGCGCCCATCGCCCGACGGTCGTTGCCGTCACCGACGAGGCGGCGCGTCGTGAGGTTGCCGCCGCATTGCCCGGAGTCGTCGTTGTCGCCGACCTTGCCGATGTCGTTGCCGATGCCGACGTCGTGCTCAATGCCGTCGTCGGATTCGCGGGTTTGCCCGTCACCGTGGAGACGCTGCGCCGCGGCAAGCGACTCGCGTTGGCGAACAAGGAGAGCCTCATCGCCGCGGGTCCGGTCGTCGAACCGTTGCGCGCCGTACCCGGTGCGCACATCGTGCCCGTCGACAGCGAGCACTGCGCGCTGCACCAGTGCCTGCGTTCATCGGACGATGCCCAACGCGAGGTGTCCATCCTCCAACTGACGGCGAGTGGTGGTCCGTTTCGCGGGCGCACCGCTGCGGAGTTGCGCAACGTCGACGTCTCGATGGCGCTCGCGCATCCGACCTGGTCGATGGGGCCGAAGATCACCGTCGATTCGTCGACGCTCATGAACAAGGGTCTCGAGGTCATCGAAGCCCACGTGCTGTTCGGCATCCCGCTCGACCGCATCGAGGTCGTCGTGCACCCGCAATCGATCGTTCATTCCATGGTCACCTTCACCGACGGCGCGACCATTGCCCAGTTGTCGATGCCCGACATGCGACTGCCCATTGCGTACGCGCTCGGGTACCCGCACCGCGCACCCGTGCCGTTCGGTCGCATCGATTGGACGACGTTGTCGCGACTCGACTTCGAGGCGCCCGACCGTACGACGTTCCGTTGTCTCGATCTCGCTTACGAAGCAGGTCGCGCAGGGGGAGGAGCGCCCGCGTGGTTGAGCGCGGCGAACGAAGTTGCCGTCGACGCGTTTCTCGCCGGGCAACTGGCATGGCACGCGATCGCCGACGTGAACGACGCCACGCTCGAGCATCATGACGGAAGTCCCGTGCGCACGGTCGACGACGTGCTCGCCGCCGATGCCGCGGCGCGACGAGTGGCACGTCGCATCGTCGAGACCCGTGTGACACCCACGGGTACGATCTCGGCGTGACCTGGTTCTACTCCCGCGTACGCGACGAACTCGTCGGCGGCGGTGACCCGTCGGGTGCCACCGGTGCCGATGCGCCCGTTCCCCGCTCGCGCACGATCGTCGGCCTCGGTGTCGTCTTTGCCCTGCTCGCGTGGCTCGGCATGAACAACGTGTGGACGCTCGTGTTCGTCCTCGGGTTGCTCGTCTCCGTCTTGCTCCACGAAGTCGGCCATTTCGTCACCGCGCGCCTCACCGGAATGAAGGTGACGCAGTTCTCGATGGGATTCGGTCCACGCCTCGCCACCTGGCAACGCGGCGAGGTCGAATACGGCATCCGCGCCCTTCCGCTCGGCGCGTACGTGCGGATCATCGGCATGAACAACCTCGACCCCGTCGAACCGGGCGAAGAGCAGCGCGCCTACCGCAGCAAGTCGTTTCCCCGTCGCCTCCTCGTCATCACCGCAGGTTCCGCGATGCACGCCATCATCGCCCTCGCCCTGTTCGCCGGTGTGTACGCAACGGCCGGACGCTGGGGCGAAGTCGGCACCTTGAGCATCGTCGGCGATCCGTACCCCGGCAGTGCCGCCGAGTCGATCGGCGTGCGCGACGGCGACGTCATCGTGTCTTTCGACGGCACTGCGATTTCGAGTGCCGACGAGTTCGTCGCGGCCGTGCGATCGCACCGTCCCGGCGACCGGGTCGACGTCGTCATCGATCGCAACGGAGAAACCGTCGCCGCGAGCGTCACACTCGGTGCCGCACCGTGGACCACCCCCGACCGCGATCCCGGTGACGTGGCGTTCTTCGGCGTCGGCAGCAGTTCCCGCGCCTACACACGACAGTCGCCGCCCGAAGCTGCGGTGTGGGCGGTACGCGACGTCGCGAGCACCGCATGGTCGTCGATCGGCGGGGTGTTGCGCGTCGTCAACCCGGTGAACATCGCCACGAACCTCACCGCCGACACCGCCGATCCGCTCACCAGGCCGAGCACCGTCGTCGGTGCGAGCCAACTCGGCGGTGAATTGGGTCGCGAAGAGGGCTGGAAGGGCGTGCTCATCCTTCTCGCCGCGGTGAACGTGTTCGTCGGCGTGTTCAACCTCGTGCCGTTGCTGCCCTTCGACGGCGGGCACGCGATGATCGCGATCTACGAACGGGTCCGTTCACGACGCGGCCGGCCGTACCGTGCCGACGTGTCGAAGCTCGCACCGGTGGCCACCGCGGTGGTCGCGCTGCTCGTCACCTTGTTGGTGGCAGGGTTGTACCTTGATCTCACGCAGCCGCTGGGCTGATTCATCATGACCGTCACGTCCGCACGCCTGCCCCGTCGCCCCACGCGCCAGATCCACGTCGGCAAGGTGCCCGTCGGTGGCGATGCACCGATCACCGTGCAGTCGATGACGATCACGAAGACCGCCGACGTCGAGGGCACCCTGCAACAGATTTACGCGCTCGCGGCGGCGGGATGCGACATCGTGCGGTGTACGTGCAACGAACCCGAAGCAGCGGTGGGTCTCGCACAGATCGTTCCGCGTTCGCCGATTCCGATCGTCGCCGACATCCACCACCAGTACAAGATGGCCCTCGCGGCACTCGAAGCCGGCGTCCACGGTCTGCGCCTGAACCCGGGAAACATCCGCAAGCCTGAGCACATCAAGGCGGTGGCGAGCGAGGCCCGCGACCGCGGCGTTCCGATCCGCATCGGAGTGAACGGCGGATCGCTCGACCCGTCGCTGTACGAAAAGCACGGTGGTCTCACCGCGGCCGCCATGGTCGAGTCCGCGGTGATGGAAATGCGCTACTTCGAGGAAGTCGACTTCGACCAGATCAAGATCTCGGTGAAAGCGTCGAACGTACCGCTCATGGTCGAGGCGTACCGCATGCTCAGTGAAGTCACCGACCACCCGCTCCACCTCGGTGTCACGGAGGCGGGACCGCTTCCGGGTGGTCTCATCAAGGCAACCGCCGGCATCGCCACGCTGCTCCTCGAGGGCATCGGCGACACGATTCGCTACAGCCTCACCGCCGACCCGGTCGAAGAGGCGCGCGCCGGTCGCCAGTTGCTCGAGTCGCTCGGATTGCGCGAACGCAAGAACGTCGACCTCATTGCGTGCCCGAGTTGCGGTCGTGCCGAGATCGACGTCATCGACGTCGCGCGTCGGGCGCAGGATGCCTTCGCCGACAAGCAGTTGCCGCTGCAGGTGGCGGTCATGGGATGCGTCGTCAACGGCCCCGGTGAAGCGCGCGAGGCCGACCTCGGAATCGCCGCCGGAAACAAGCGCGGGCACCTGTTCGTGAAGGGGCGCAACGTCGCCGTCGTTCCCGAGTCGGAAATGGTCGAGTCGCTCGTCGAGTGGGCGACGTACATCCACGAACACGGAGTCGAGGCAGCCATCGCCCGTGCCGACACCGCACGTGCCGAACGCGAGGCGCAACGTGACCGCTCGATGTTGCTCGAAGCCAAGGGCGACGACGCAAACGATGCGCAGACGAAGATCGTCGAGATTCGTCGCACCGTGTCGGGCGACAACTAGTCGCCGATCGCGCCGAGGGGGTGACCTCTCAGCCGTTCGCCGGAACCGTCGTCGTGCTCGTGTCGGGCGCAACCGGAGTGGTCGGAGCGGGAACCGTCGTCTCCGGTGTCGGTGTCGGCATCGGGGGAGTCGTGGCCGCCACATGGCGATTCCACAGGTCATCGGCGGTGTCGAGCACGACTTTCGTGCGCGCCTCGTAGCCGCTCGGCTGCAGGTGAATCTTGTCGAACGCCATGAGACGGGGCGTCGTTGCCACGACCGACGCCCAATCGACGACCGACACGTTCGGGTAACGCTCGGCAGCGGTGGCGAGCGTGCGATTGAAGATCCGTGAGCGACGCGTCGTCGTCGTCGTTTCGACGCGGTGCACGTTCAGCCACGCGACGGGAACGGGACCGATTTCCGTGAGCAACTCGTCGATGAGCGGCACGAACTGCGCGGGCTTGCCGAGAAACTGCACGTCGTTCGTGCCCAGACCGACGATGACGGCAGCCGGATTGACGCCCGCCTTGCGCAGCGCGCGCAGCGTGTTCACACCCGAGTACTTCGTCGACACGATGCCGCCGATGCGCCGCGACCACCATCCGTCGACGACGACGATGTCGAACGTGCCCTGGGCGGAGAGTCGGGCGTGAAGTTTGGCGAAAAAGTTGGCACCCCACGTGAGGCTGTCACCCAGTACGAGCAGCGTTGCGGGTGCGGCGGGAGTCGGTGTCGTGCGCGGCGCATTGGTGGCGTTCACCGGACCGATGCCGATCGCCACGCACGTCGCGGCGACGAGTGCAGCGACGATGCGCAACATCGGTCGGCGAACTCGACTCACGTGCTGCTCACGAACTGCTCACCATGACGACGTCGCCGTTGCCGTGCAACTGCACCCGTCCGGCGTCGGCGAAGGCTGCGGTCGCACCGAGGCTCGTCACGTCGCCCCGCGCGGGCAACAGGATCGCACCGCCCGTCGGAATGCTGCAGTCGCGCTCACCGTCGATCCGCACGATCCGCACGACGAAGGGTGCTCCGGCCGGGCGGTAGGTGACGTCACCGTCGGCATCGCGATGCGGTGTCGGGCGCAGCGGGGCGGTCGGTGCGAGCGTCGCCACACGTGTGAACTCGTCGGCGTCGACGTGCTTCGTCGTGAACGCGGCGCGCACGACGTTGTCCGACGACGACATCACCTCGATCGCCGTGCCGCGAAGGTACGCGTGCACGTTTCCCGACTCGAGGAACAGCGTGTCGCCGGGCGCTAGGCGAACGTGGTGCATCAGTAGCGCAACGACCGCACGCGGATCGTCGGGGTGGCTGTCGGCGATGAACCGCACGTGCGCGGGGGGATTCGTCGCCACGAACCCGTGGCTGCCCGAGACGATGGTGCGCACGGTGTTCGCAAGACCGTGTTCTTCGACGTGGCCGGCGAGTTCCGGCGCACCGGCGGAGGTGCACGACGTGATCGCGGCGTCGTCGTCGAGGAATCCGCACACTGCTTCGAAGGCGGTGAGCGCATAGATGAACTCGGGCTTGGGCGATGCATCGACGTAGATGCGTCGGGGATCGGTGATCGCGATTCCCGACGCGTTCTCGCGCGCAAAGCCCGCCACGGCCTGCTCGGCACTCGGGTGCGTTTGCAGAGAGAGCGGTTGTGCGGCAGCGAGCACTTTCACGAGGTACGGCAGCCTTCCGGCGACCGAGGCAAGCGGTTCGTCGTGTGCGTCGGTGGATGAGTCGAGCGCGGCGTGTCCGTTGTGGTGCGTGCCGAACCACAATTCGGCCCACGGACGACCGTCGGGTGCCACGTTCATCCAGCGCGGAATCGCCGTGGTGTCACCCCAGGCGTAGTGCTGCACGACGCCGCGCAGCCGGTGCAGGCTCACGAGCCGCGGACCGCCGCAATCACGGTGTCGACGACACCCTCGACGGGCACCTCACCCTGCGTACCGGCGAGCCGATCGCGCACCTCGACGACGCCGTTCGCCAACCCGCGACCGACGACGACGATGCTCGGAATGCCGATGAGTTCGGCGTCCTTGAACTTCACACCGGGGGAGACACCGACGCGGTCGTCGAGAAGCACGTCGATGCCCCGTGCGTGCAGGTCGGCGGCGAGCTTTTCGGCAGCGGCGGTGATCTCATCACCGGGCTTGCCGGCAATGACGACGTGCACGTCCATCGGCGCAACCGACCGCGGCCAGCGCAGACCGAGCGAATCGTGCATCGCCTCGGCGATGGCGGCCACGGCGCGCGACACGCCGATGCCGTACGAACCCATCGTGACGACGCGCTGCTTGCCGTCGGCGTCGAGCACGCGCAACCCGAGTACGTCGGCGTACTTGCGACCCAACTGGAAGACGTGACCGATCTCGATGCCGCGTTCGATGCGCAGGTCGGCCGCACAGTTCGGACATGCGTCACCGTCGCGCACGTCGGCGACGTCGATGACGCCGTCGGCTGCGAAATCACGGCCGCACACGAGACCGACGACGTGGCGCCCCGGGGCGTTCGCTCCGGTCACCCATGCGGTGCCGGACACGACGCGCGGATCGAGCAGGTACCGCACACGAGATGGCGACGATGCGCCGAGCGCGGCGGGCCCGATGTACCCCTTCACGAGTGCGGGGTGCGCCGCGAAGTCCGCCTCGGTGAACGCATCGACTTCTGCGGGGGAGACGGCCGCTTCGAGACGTTTCATGTCGACGTCGCGGTCACCGGGCACGCCGATGGCGAGCGGTTCGCGCAGTCCGTCGGGATGCACGATCATGACGACGACGTTCTTCAGCGTGTCGCCGGCGTTCCACGGACGATCGCTGCGGCGAACGTCGTCGCGCGCGTTGAGCAAGTCGACGAGCGTCTGGATGGTCGGCGTATCGGGAGTGTCGTGCACGACGGCCGTGGGCAATGCGGACGCATCGAGCGTCGGAGGTGTGCCGATGCGCACCGCCTCGGTGTTCGCCGAGTAATCGCACGACGAGCAGCGCACGAACGTGTCCTCACCCGACTCGCACGGGAAGAGGAACTCTTCCGATGACGATCCACCCATGGCTCCCGACATGGCACGCACGATGACGAACGGCAATCCGAGTCGCTCGAAGGTACGCACGTACGCCTCGCGGTGCAGGTCGTAACTGTGCTGCAGACCCTCGTCGGTGAGATCGAAGCTGTACGAGTCCTTCATGACGAACTCGCGGCCGCGCAACAACCCCGCCCGCGGACGTGCCTCGTCGCGGAACTTCGTCTGGATCTGGTACAGCGACACGGGGAGGTCCTTGTAACTCGCGTACAGGTCCTTCACGAGCAGCGTGAACATTTCTTCGTGCGTCGGCCCGAGCAGGTAGTCGATGCCGCGGCGGTCGACGAGGCGGAAGAGATTCGGGCCGTAGTCGTTCCACCGACCCGTCGCCTCGTACGGCTCGCGCGGCAGCAGGGCGGGGAAGTGAACTTCCTGCGCACCGATGGCGTTCATCTCCTCGCGGATGACGGTCTCGATGCGCTGCAACGTGCGCAAACCGAGCGGGAGCCAGGTGTAGCCACCGGGGGCGGCGCGGCGGATGTAGCCGGCGCGAACGAGGAGACGGTGACTGGGCACCTCCGCCTCGGCGGGATCCTCGCGCAACGTACGCACAAACAGCGTCGACAAACGGTGGATCACGCGAAAAGAAGGTTAGTTCCCGTCGCTATGCTTGAAGGGTCCTTTCACGATCATCCATCGATGTCCGGTAAGGCGTGGGTCTCGACCCACGCCTTTTTTTGACTCGGTGGACGGTCCGACGGGGCGACAGAGAAGATCACGGACGGTTCGAACATCGCAACGGCAACGCATGAGGAGGTGGGGATGAGCTCGACAGACGGCGCCCTCGGGCGCGTACGCGACCTCGTCGCTCCGATTGTCGCCGACCTCGGTCTCGAGATCTACGACCTCGAGCACGTGTCCGGGGTGCTGCGTCTCACCGTCGATACTCCGGCCGGGGGTCCCGCCGGGGTGGCACTCGACGCCATCGCCCTGTGCAGCCGCCTCGTGTCGCGCGAACTCGACCATTCCGATCCGTTCCCCGGCCGCTACACCCTCGAGGTGACGAGCCCCGGTCTCGAGCGCACCTTGCGCACGCCGCAGCATTTTCAGCGCGAGGTCGGCAAGACC
>JBIIUH010000056.1:0-9848 GCA_044340075.1 Ilumatobacteraceae bacterium
GTTCAACGACCACTGCCGCACCTCGGTGCTGCAGTACACGAGCGACTGGCGCAGGTACGTCACGCGTCAGGCGCGCTGGGTCGACTTCGACGACGACTACAAGACGCTCGACGTGCCGTACATGGAAAGCGTCATGTGGGCGTTCAAGACGCTGTGGGACAAGGGACTCATCTACGAGGGGTTCCGGGTGCTGCCGTTCTCGTGGGCTCTCGAGACGCCGTTGTCGAACTCCGAGACCCGCATGGACGACACGTACAAGCAGGTGCAGGATCCGGCGCTCACCGTCGGCTTCCTCCTCGAATCGGGTGAGCGACTCCTCGCCTGGACGACCACTCCGTGGACACTGCCGTCGAACCTCGCCCTCGCCGTATCGCCCGACGTCGACTACGGCGTGTACGAGCGCGACGGTGTGCGGTGGGTGCTCGCCGCGGCGCGACGCGCCGCGTACGAGCGCGAACTCGACGGCGCCGAGCACGTCGGCACGCTGCGCGGCTCCGATCTCGTCGGTCGCAGGTACACGCCGTTGTTCGACTACTTCGCCGATCGCGCCGATGCCGGGGCGTTCCGCGTACTCGCCGGCGACTTCGTCACCGTCGAGGACGGCACCGGTGTCGTGCACCTCGCGCCGGGCTTCGGCGAGGACGACCAACGCGTGTGCGCCGACGCGGGCATCGAACTCGTCGTACCGGTCGACTCGCGCGGTCGCTTCACCGCCGAGGTGCGCGACTACGTCGGGCAGCAGGTGTTCGAGGCGAACCCGTCGATCATCCGCGCGTTGAAGGAACGCGGCGTCGTGCTGCGGCACGAGACGTACGACCACTCGTACCCGCACTGCTGGCGCACCGGCACGCCGCTCATCTACAAGGCCGTGAGCTCGTGGTTCGTCAAGGTGACGGCGATCAAGGAGCGGATGCTCGAACTCAACGAGCGCATCACGTGGGTGCCCGACCACATCAAGCACGGCAGCTTCGGCAAGTGGCTCGAGAATGCCCGCGACTGGACCATCAGTCGCAACCGTTTCTGGGGTTCGCCGATTCCCGTGTGGCGCAGCGACGACCCGAACCATCCGCGCATCGACGTGTACGGCAGCATCGCCGAACTCGAGCGCGACTTCGGCACGACGGTGACCGAATTGCACCGCCCCGAAATCGACTCGCTCGTGCGCCCGAATCCCGACGATCCGACCGGCCGCTCGATGATGCGCCGCGTTCCCGAGGTGCTCGACTGCTGGTTCGAGAGCGGTTCGATGCCTTTCGCCCAGGTGCACTATCCGTTCGAGAACCGCGAATGGTTCGAGGCGCATTACCCGGGCGACTTCATCGTCGAATACATCGGCCAGACGCGCGGCTGGTTCTACACGTTGCACGTGCTCGCCACGGCCCTGTTCGACCGACCGGCGTTCTCCAGCTGCGTCAGCCACGGCATCGTGCTCGGCGACGACGGCCAGAAGATGTCGAAGAGCCTGCGCAACTATCCGGATCCGATGAAGGTGTTCGACATCTACGGCGCCGATGCGATGCGCTGGTACCTCGTGTCGTCGTCGATCCTGCGCGGATCCGACTTCGCCGTCACCGAGGACGGCATTCGCGACACGGTGCGACAGGTCATCCTGCCTTTGTGGAACTCGTGGTATTTCCTCTCGCTGTACGCCAACGCCGCCGGCACCATGGGGCGCGTCGATGCGTCGAGCACCGACGTGCTCGATCGTTACGTTCTCGCCAAGACCCACGAACTCGTGCGCGACACGACGGCGGCATTCGAGCGCAACGACCTGTTCGACGCGTCGGCACGGGTGCGCACTTTCCTCGACGCACTCACGAACTGGTACATCCGCCGTTCACGCGACCGCTTCTGGGCCGGTGATCAGGCGGCGATCAACACGCTGCACACCGTGCTCGACGTCGTGTGCCGCGTGGCGGCACCGTTGCTGCCGCTGACCACCGAGGCGATCCACCGCGGTCTCACAGGTGAACGCAGCGTGCACCTGCGTGACTGGCCGACCGTCGCCGAGGTCGGAGCCGACGACGATCTCGTCGCGGCGATGGATCTCGTGCGCGACGTGTGCTCGGCGGTGTTGTCGGTGCGCAAGGCGCATTCGCGACGCGTGCGTTTGCCGCTCTCGCGCGTGGTCGTCGCGGCGCCGAACGCCGACATCCTGCGCCCGTTCGAGCGAATCATCGCCGACGAAGTGAACATCCGTGAGGTCGTCCTGTCGAACGATCTCGACGCGCACGCGCGCCGCGAACTCGTCGTCACTCCGGCGGTGCTCGGTCCGCGACTCGGCTCGTCGACGCAGAAGGTGATCGCCGCCGTGAAGTCGGGGGCGTGGACCCGCGACGCGGACGGCAACGTCGTTGCCGGTGGGATCACCCTCAACGATGGGGAGTACGCGCTGCGGCTCGTCGCGACGGCCGACGCATCATCGGCGGCTGCGACCCTCGCCGACGGATCGGGCATCGTCGTCGTCGACATCACCGTCACGCCCGAGCTGCAGCGGGAGGGCACGGCCCGGGACCTCATCCGCCTCGTCCAACAGGCCCGCCGCGACGCCGGTTTGCACGTGTCGGATCGGATCATCGTGAGCATCGGCGTGCCAGCCGAGGTACACGAAGTCGTGACGGAGCACCGCGCAATGATCGCCGCAGAGACCCTTGCGCACGACATCGTCTTCGTCACCGGGCGCCCGACGAATACGACCCTGGACGAGGAAGCCGTCTTCGTGGGGGTGGAACGGCTACCGTGACGGGGTCCCGTGACGCCCGGTCACGGTGGTGAACGTCGAAAAGGGGAGACCACGATGGCAGCATCCAAGGCTCGTCCACGCCGGTCGACGCCAGCGCGCCGGTCCGGGTCCTCGGCCAAGCGCGCCGGCTCGGGCGCCAAGAAGACCGGCGCAAAGAAGTCGGCCAAGAAGTCGTCCAGCAGGCCCGCCAACAAGAAATCAGCGGCGAAGGCCGCGGCGGCAAAGAAGGCGGCTGCACGACAGGCCGCCGCCAAGAAACTCGCGGCAAAGAAGCTTGCCGCCAAGAAGGCCGCCGCGCGCAAGGCACTGCAGTTGAAGATGCAGCAGAAGCGCAAGAAGGAAGCTGCGGCCCGCGAGAAGCGCAAGAAGCTCGAGGTCGCTCAGCGCGCTGCACGCCTGAAGAAGCAGAAGCTCGAAGCGGCCGCGCGCGCAAAGCGCAAGAAGATCGAGATGCAGCGCGCCGCACAACGCCGTCGCGTCGAAGAAGAGAAGCGCCGCAAGGCGAAGGCGCGTGCCGAGATGCAGCGCAAGAAGCAGGCGCAGCGCAAGCTCGAGATGCAACGCAAGGCCGCCGCGCGCAAGAAGTTGGAAGAAAAGCGCCGTCTCGAGCGCAAGCGGGCCGAACTGGCGCGCAAGAAGTTGAAGGAAAAGCGCGAGGAGGAAAAGCGCCGTAAAGCGGCGAAGATCGCCGCGGAGAAGGAGCGGGCCAAGCGCAAGCGCGAAGCCGAACTGGCCCGCCAGAAGATCGCCGCCGAACGCAAGGCCGAGCGCGATCGCAAGGCCGCCGAGCGACTCGCCGAGAAGACGCGCAAGGAAGAGGAGCGCCGGCTCGAGCAGGCCGCGAAGCAGCACGCGATCATGCTGAAGAAGCGCGAACAGGAGCGTGAGCGTCGCGAGAAGCAGCAGGAGCGCGAGCGCATCGAAGCCGAAAAGGCCCGCTTGCGCGCCATCCGCGAGGCCGAAGAGGCCCGCATCCGCGAGGAGCAGGAGCGGGCCCGTCGCAAGCCGGTGAAGCCGCCGATCGTGAAGCTGCCCGCCGAGGACGGTATCGTCCCGACGAAGGAATTCGACCTGAAGTTCCTCCAGTCGCAGCGCACGCTGTTGCGCGAACGCCGTGCCGAGTTGGTCGGTCAGGCGCGCCGTCTCACCGACGAGGCGAACGAGATCGTCGCCAACCAGGAAATGGGCGACGTGCAGTTCGACGAGGAGGGCGGCGAAGGCGACACCATGGTCGTCGAGCGCGAGCGCGATCTCACGCTGTCGGCACAGGCTCTCGCCCAGGTCGAAGCGATCGATGCGGCACTGAAGCGCATGGAGATCGGCGAGTACGGCTACTCCGCGTACTCGGGGCTGCCGATTCCGCGTGAGCGCCTGAAGGCGCTGCCGTGGACGACCGAACTCGTCACCGAGCGTGCGGGCGGTCTCGGATCTCGATGACCCCGGCTGACACGGCGTCGGCGCCGCAATCCGCGCCGCGTCGTGGTGTGCCGCGAGCATGGTGGTGGACGGTTGCCGTCGTGCTCGTGCTCGATCAGGTGACGAAAGCGTGGGCGGTGAACCGTCTCGGTGACGGCTCGGTCATCAAGATCGTCGGTTCACTGCAGTTCCGGCTCGTCTACAACCGCGGCATGGCCTTCTCCCGCGGCGAAGGATTCGGGCCGCTCATCGGGATCGTCGCGTCGATCGTCGTCGTCGTTCTCGTGCGCTGGTTGCGTCGTGCCACGCCCGACGTGCGTGCGGTTGCGGTGATGTCGATCGCCGTCGGCGCGACGGGCAACATCATCGACCGTCTCACCCGCGGCTCCGGCTGGATGCGCGGCCCCGTCGTCGATTTCGTCGACGTGCAGTGGTGGCCGGTCTTCAACATCGCCGATGCGGCGATCACGTGCGGCGCCGTCGCACTCATCGTCTTGTCATTCGTGCCGCAGCGCCCGGCCCCGGCCGCCGATGCGAAGGACACGACCGCACCATGACCGACGATTTCCGTGTTTCCGATGACACCGTCATTGTTCCCGATGACGCTGTCATTGTTCCCGATGACGAAGTCATTGTCTCCGATGACACCGTGATTGCGACGATCGTCGAGGAGATTCCGGCGTCGCTCGACGACGTGCGACTCGACCGGGTCGTCGCCCTCGTCGCCGACGTCAGTCGCACCGTCGCCGCCGATCTCGTCGCGGGCGCCGCCGTGCGCATCGACGACGTCGTTGCGTCGTCGGGCAAGGAACGCGTGCGCCGCGGCCAGACATTGCGCATCGATCTCACGCGCGTGGCGGGACCGCAGCGACCGCTCGCCGATGCATCGCAGTCCGTCGACGTCCTCCACGAGGATGCCGACGTGCTCGTCATCAACAAGCCCGTCGGGCTCATCGTGCACCCCGGTGCCGGCCACCCGACGGGGACTCTCGTCAATTACCTGCTCGCGTCGTATCCGGAGATCGCCGACGTCGGTGATCCGCTGCGACCGGGCATCGTGCACCGGCTCGACTCGGGTACGTCGGGTGCGATCGTCGTCGCTCGCTCGCAGCGCGCATACGACTCACTCGTCGGACAATTGGCGAGTCGCACGATGTCCCGTGTGTACCGGGCGCTCGTATGGGGCATTCCATCCGCGCAACGCGGCGTCGTCGATGCGCCGATCGGTCGCGACCAGCGCGACGCGACGAAGATGGCCGTCGTCGTCGACGGCCGCCCCGCGCGCACCCATTACGAGGTCCTCGAGGTCTTCCACGAACCCACGGCGATCGCCCACGTCGAGTGCCGCCTCGAAACCGGCCGCACGCACCAGATTCGCGTCCACATGTCGTCGATCGGGCATCCCGTCGTCGGTGATGCGGGATACAACGGCGTGCGTCCCGCCCTGCGCGCCGATCGTCCGATGTTGCACGCCTGCGAAGTGGCGTTCGATCATCCGTCGTCGGGGGAGCGCTGCACGGTGCAGGCGCCGCTCGCCGACGATTTCGTTCGCTTGCTCGACCGACTGCGCGGCTGAGTCAGGAGGGCCAGTCGCCCTGGCCGCGCGCCGCGGCAACGACCCGCGCGAGCGTGTACTGACCGAGGTGGCTGCGCATGTGGTTGCCGACGGAATTCCAAATCGCGAGCAACACGCACTGTCCCTCGTGGTCGCATGCTCCGTCGGAGTGCGGCTGACCGAAGTCGCCGAGGGTGATCGGACCGTCGACGGCGGCGAGCACGTCGGAGATGAGGATGTCCTCGGGCGCGCGGGCCAGTGTGTAGCCGCCACCGACACCGCGCTTCGAGCGCACGAAGCCGGCGCCCTTCAGCGCGAGGAGGATCTGTTCGAGATACGGCTGGGGCAACCCGGTGCGCTGGGCGATGTCGCGGACCGACGTCGGACCGGCGTCGTCGGTGTGGAGGGCCAGGGACAGCAGGGCGCGACACGCATAGTCACCCCGTGTCGAAACGCGCACGAAACCATCGTAGGCAAGCGGCGGTGAAAGGCCGCGGCGATGGCGCGGGTGATGAGTTCGGTGACGATGGCGGCGCGCGTCCCGCACGTGCGGTTGACTGAATGCGTGACGAACCCGGCACGCGGCACCGAACCGCGCAAACCCGACTACGACGGTGCGTGCGTGAGCAACGTCGTGCCGACGTTGCTCGGTGCCGGGCCCAACGCGCAGTGGCCGCAATGGATGCCGACCGGCGTACGCGACGCCGCAGCCGTCGTCGTCATCGTGCTCGACGGCCTCGGTCGTCACCAGCTCGATGCACGTCTCCCGCTCGCTCCCATGCTCGGCTCGATGGAGTTGCGCACGTTGACGACCGTCTGTCCGACGACGACGGTCACCGCACTCACGTCGATCGTCACCGGCGCGACGCCCGGCGAGCACGGACTCATCGGCTACCGCATCGACTTCGCCGGGTCGGTCGTGCAGATGTTGCGCTGGGCCGACGATCGCGGCGACGCCCGTCGGCGCGTTCCCCCCGACATCGTGCAACCGTGTCCGTCGTTCCTCGGCACGCGCGTGCCCGTCGTGAGCAAGGCCGAGTTCGAGGGAACGGCGTTCACCGAGGCGCACCTGCGCGGCGTTCGCCATCGCGGCTGGCGCGCGGCATCGAGCATTCCCGTCGAAGTCGGGGCGCTCGTGCGCGGTGGTGAGAAGTTCGTCTATTGCTATTACGACGGCATCGACAAGATCGCCCACGAGCGGGGTTTCGGTGACTACTACGACGCCGAGTTGCGCGCTGCCGATCGACTCGTCGCCGACGTTGCCGCCGCCGTACCCGCCGGTACGGCGATCGTCGTCACGTCCGACCACGGGCAGGTGCAGGTGGGTGATGCGACGAAGTTCCTCGACGACGCGGTCACCCGCAACGTGCGCCACCAGTCGGGTGAGGGACGCTTCCGCTGGTTGCACGTGCGCGACGGTGCCGTCGACGACGTCGTTGCGGCCGCACGCGAGAAGCACGGCGACGAAGCGTGGGTGATGACCCGCGACGAGTTGCTCGACGGAGGTTGGTTCGGTCGGCGCGTGCAACCCGACGTGCGACGGCGCTGCGGTGACGTTGCGGTGATCGCGCATGCCGACGTGAGCTTCAACGACCCGGCCGAGCACTCGGCGTTCGACTTGCAGTGCCGCCACGGTGCGCTCACCGACGCCGAGATCGACGTACCGCTGCTCACCGTCACGGTGTGACAAGCGTCCTTGCGCAACGGTCGTAGCGCGCACGCTGCACGTCGTCGGGGTGAAACCGCGCAGCAACAACGCACGGCGCAGCGGGGCGAAACCGCGCAGCGCGGACATCTAGTATCTCGGCACGCGACGGACCGGGATCGAGGTGTGCAGAGATGATGAGTGACGACAACGGCAACGCCGAGCGGGGAGAGTTGCTCGACCTGGTGAACGGGGTGCCCGCGTCCCCCGATGCCAACGCCGACGGCTCCGAAGAGACGGTCTCGCAGCCGGCGAAGGTGATGCGCATCGGATCGATGATCAAGCAGCTCCTCGACGAGGTGCGCCAGATGCAACTCGACGGCCCGAGCCGTGAGCGACTCGGCGAGATCTACGACCGCTCGATCGTCGAGCTCACCGGGGCGCTGTCGCCCGACCTCCAAGAGGAATTGCGTTCGCTCGCCCTGCCCTTGCGCGACGGTGACGCCCCGACCGACGCCGAACTGCGCGTTGCCAAGGCGCAGCTCGTCGGATGGCTCGAGGGTCTGTTCCACGGCATCCAGGCGACGCTGTTCGCCCAGCAGATGGCCGCCCGTCAGCAGCTCGAACAGATGCGTCAGCTGCCCCAGCCCGACACGCGCGACCCGCGTCCCGGCACCTACCTGTAACTGCGCACGACAGTGAGTTCGTCGTTCGCGCATCTCCACGTCCACACCGAGTACTCGATGCTCGACGGTGCGGCGCGCATCGGCGAACTCGTCGACAAGGCGGTTGAGGACGGTCAACCCGCCGTCGGCATCACCGACCACGGGAACATGTACGGGGTGCTCGACTTCTACCGGGCGTGCCGCGAACGCAACGTCACCCCGATCATCGGTACCGAGGCGTACATGGCGTACGAGTCGCGCACCGAGCGACCTGCGCGGCGCGGTCGCGTCGACGACAGCGGCGGTGACACCGAGGCGGGACGCAAGCTCTACTACCACATGACGTTGTTGTGCGAGAACGACGTCGGTTACCGAAACCTCGTGAAGTTGTCGAGCCTCGCCTTCCTCGAGGGCTACTACTACCAACCGCGCATGGACTGGGAGTTGCTCGAGCGGCACCACGAGGGACTCATTGCAACGACGGGATGTCTCGGTGGGCACGTCCTGCAGTCGTTGATGAAGGGCAACGAGTCCGATGCGCTGCGCGCCGCCGCGCGGTTGCAGGACATCTTCGGCAAGGACAATCTCTTCGTCGAACTGCAGGACCACGGTCTCGTCGAGCAGCGCCGCACCATGGCGGGTCTCGTCGACATCGCGCGCAAGATCGGTGCGCCGTTGCTCGCGACGAACGACAGTCACTACGTGCACCGCGACGATGCGCGCGCCCATGATGCGCTGCTGTGCGTGCAGACCGGGTGCACCATCCACGACCCGAATCGCTTCAAGTTCGAGGGCGAGGAGCACTACCTGAAGACCGCCGCCGAGATGCGTCAACTCTTCTCCGACGTGCCCGAAGCGTGCGACAACACGTTGTGGATCGCCGAACGGGCGAAGGTGAACATCGACACCGATCGGATCGTGCTGCCGCACTTCCCGATTCCCGCCGGATTCGCCGACGATCGCGCCTACCTCGAGCACCTCGTGTGGAGCGGTGCCGAGAAGCGCTGGGGCGCACCGCTGCCCGAGGACGTCGTCGAACGACTCGCCTACGAGTTGCGGATCATCTGCGACATGGGTTTCGCGTCGTACTTCCTCATCGTGTGGGACCTCATCCGTCATGCCCGCGAGAGCGGCATCCGTGTCGGTCCGGGCCGCGGTTCGGCGGCGGGTTGCGCGGTGGCGTATTCGTTGCGCATCACCGATCTCGATCCGATCAAGTACGACCTGCTGTTCGAGCGCTTCCTCAACCCCGACCGCGTGTCGATGCCCGACATCGACATGGACTTCGACTCCCGTTACCGCGACGAGATGATCCGCTACGCGGCGGAGAAGTACGGCCGTGATCGCGTTGCCCAGATCATCACCTTCGGCACGATCAAGGCGCGCAACGCGGTGCGCGACGCGGCCCGCGTGCTCGGCTACCCGTACGCGGTCGGCGACCGCGTCGCCAAGCTCATGCCGCCCGTCGTCATGGGTCGCGACACGCCGCTGCGCTACTGCTTCGAAGAGAGCGACAAGCACCGCGACGGCTACCGCGCCGCCGGTGAGTTGCGCGACCTGTACGCGAAGGACGACGACGTGCGCAAAGTCGTCGACGTCGCGCGCGGACTCGAGGGACTGAAGCGCTCCGTGGGCATCCATGCCGCGGCGGTCGTCATCACGAAGGACCCGCTCACCGAGTACCTGCCGATCCAGCGCAAGCCCGAATCGGGACAGTCACCCGACGAGGCACCGATCGTCACCCAGTTCGAAATGCACGGGGTCGAATCGCTCGGCCTCCTGAAGATGGACATCCTCGGTCTGCGCAACCTCGACGTCATCACC
>JBIIUH010000108.1:0-3885 GCA_044340075.1 Ilumatobacteraceae bacterium
TTCTGGGCAGGGACTGAGCTACCGGAACAGGTCTTCGATCGGCGGCCGGACGATTTCGTCCATGCCGGCCTCGCGGAACCACGACGGGTCGGCGCCACGAACGATGCCGACGGGTACGCCGTTCGACTTTCCCATCACGAGTTCGGCTGCGCTGGCGAGTTCGTCGGCGATCGCCACTTCGGTGACCTGCATCGTGCGTCCGAGTGCATCGGGAGTGCCGCGCAGGTCGAGAACGCCGGCGATACCCGCGACTCCGATGGCGACGTCGGTGAGACCCTTGCGCCACGCCCGTCCGAACGTGTCGCTGACGACGACGCCCACCTCACAGCCGGTGCGTGCACGCACGATGTCGCGGATGCGGCGTGCCGAGCGGTCGGAATCCTTCGGCAGGAGCGCGGCGGTTCCGTGCTCGACGTTCGACAGGTCGACGCCGCTGTTCGCGCACACGAAGCCGTGTTCGGTCTCGGTGATGATGAGGTCACCGCGCCGGCGCACGATCCGCTTCGCCTCCGCTTCGACGAGCCGCTTGTGGTCGAGCGGATCGGCGGGATCGACGGGAACGAGACGGCCCTCCGCCTTGCTCACGACCTTCTGCGTGACGACGAGGACGTCGCCCGTCGCGAGCGGGCCGTTCGGTTCGCTCGCGCACGCCGCGACGATGAGTTCGCCGAGATTGTCGCCGGGGCGCACCTCGGGGAATCCCTCGACACCCCACACCTGCATTCGTGCCATCACGCACCATCCTGCCGAACGGAACCTGCCGCGGCGAGTGTCGTGCGTGCCAGTCGTGCCGCAGCGGCGACGTCACTCATGACCGTGTTCGTGACGACGCACCGCATGCCGGCGGCGCGGACCTCGTCGGCGAGGTCGGCATCGGCGTCATCGATGACGAGCGTGCCGCACACGGGTGCGTACATGCGCGCAACGCCGACGACCGACGGTTCGGCGCCGAGCTCGCGCAACATGCGATCGGCGGGCCCCTTCAGTGCCTTGCCGCCGACGATGGGGGAGACGGCGACGACGTCGTCGCGTCGCGCGGCGAGCGCGGCATCGACGCCGGGCAACGCGCGAATCGGTCCGATCGATACGAGCGGATTCGACGGGGCGATGACGATGGTGCCGGCCGCGGCGATGATTTCGGGTGCGTCGGTGCGCGCCGTTTCGGCACCGACGAAGTCGACGGCATCGAGTGCGACGTCGTGGCGGTGGCGCACGAAATATTCCTGGAACCCGATCCAGGTTCCCTTCGCGCCGGCTGCACAGTCGGCGGCGAGACGAACGCGCGTGTTGACGGAGTCGTTCGTCATCGGCACGATGCGTTCGGCGATACCGAAGGCGCGGGCGATCTCGGCCGCGACGGTGTCGGCACCGGCGCCCTCTGCGCGTCGCGCGGTGCGGTACAGGTGCGTGGCGAGGTCGACGTCGCCGAGATTGAACCACGTGTTCGCGGCCGTCGACGCTTCGGGTTTCACGGCGGCGTAGCGGCGCAGCGATTCCATCGTGCGCCACGTTTCGTCGCGCATCCCCCAGCCACGAACCGGATCGATCGCATCGGCGAGCGTGTACGTCACGGTGTCGACGTCGGGTGACACATGCAGGCCGTGCACGACGACGTCGTCGGCGGTGTTCACGACGAGCGTGACGTCGGTGGGGGCGTGCACCTCGCGCAGACCGCGCGCGAAGCGTGCCGCTCCCACGCCTCCGGCCAGAACGCAGATCACCCGCACCAGCGTACGAACGACCGCACGCGACGATCTCGGGTTCGAGCAAGGGTGTCGGACTATCATCGATGCGTCATGCCCGTCGCGCTCATCACCGGTATCACCGGACAGGACGGCCAGCACCTCGCCGAGTTGCTCCACGGCAAGGGATACACGGTGTTCGGACTCGTCAAGGGTCAGAACAACCCGAAGATCACCCAGCTGCGCGCCGAGTTCCCGTACGTCGAGATCGTCAGCGGCGACCTCACCGACTTCTCGAGCCTCGTGTCGGCGCTCGACCACACGAAGCCGAACGAGGTGTACAACCTCGGCGCCATTTCGTTCGTTGCGATGTCCTTCAACCAGGCCGAGCTCACGTCGAACGTCACCGGCGTCGGCGTCCTGCGCATGCTCGAGGCGATCCGCCTCGTCGGCGGCACCACGAACAACCCGATCCGCTTCTACCAGGCGTCCTCATCCGAGATGTTCGGCAAGGTCCGCGAGATTCCGCAGACCGAACTCACCCCGTTCCATCCGCGCTCGCCGTACGGCGTCGCGAAGGTGTTCGGGCACCACATGACCGTGAACTATCGCGAGTCGTACGGCATGTACGCCTGCTCGGGCATCCTCTTCAACCACGAGGGACCGCGCCGCGGCCTCGAGTTCGTCACGCGCAAGATCACCAATGCCGTCGCGCGCATCAAGCTCGGGCTGCAGAACGAGATCGTCCTCGGCAATCTCGAAGCCAAGCGCGACTGGGGTTACGCGGGCGACTACGTCAACGCGATGTGGCTCATGCTCCAGCAGGACGTCGCCGACGACTACGTCGTCGCCACGGGCGAGACGCACTCGATCGAGGAGTTCCTCGCGTTGGCATTCAACGTCGCCGGTCTCGGTGACTGGCGGCCCTACGTGCGACAGGATCCGCGGTTCTTCCGTCCCGCCGAGGTCGATCTGCTCATCGGCGATCCGACGAAGGCGCAGACGAAGTTGGGCTGGCGACGCGAGGTCGACTTCCCGTCACTCGTCGAGATGATGGTCCGTCACGACCTCGATCTCGAAGCCAAGCGCAACAAGTAACCGCGCAGTCGCAGGCCGAAGAACACGAAGGCCATCGCCGCGCTCGACAGCAGCGCGATTTCCACTCGCAAGTAGAGGTCGTCACTCGACCACGCGGCGGTGACGACGAAGACGACGAAGCTCATCGTCCAGCCGAGCGCGACCATCCGGTGTCCCGACAGCGCGAGCACCGATTGGGCGAACGCCTGGGCGAGCATGTAGATCGCACTCGACAATGCGAGCAGCGTGAGCGTGCGCCGGTCGATGCCGCCGCCGTACACCAACTCGAGCACCCACGGACCGACGGCGAACGCACCCGCGACACCGACGACGCCGACTCCGGCGACGAGAAGGATGAGTCGGCGCAGCACGTCGCGGAACTCGCCGGCATCGCCGAGCGTCGCGAGTCGCGTGAGTCGGGGGAGCATCGCTGCCTGCACCGCCTGGAAGAGGAACAGCGGGACGCGGGCGAGGAGCACGGCGTTGCCGAAGCGGGTGACGGTGTCGGGCGGTGCTGTGGTGCCGAGGATGTCGACGGTGAGCGGGCCGGCGTTGACGAGAGCGGCGGCGAACAGCGAGCCGAGCAGCAGCCAGCCGAGGTTCGGTGCGAGTTCGCTCCACGTCGCCGGGGTGCCGGGACCTGCGGAGAGGCGACCCGATGCGGCGACGGCGACGACGATGAGCAGCGGCGTGATCGCAACCATGAGCGCGTACGGCCCCGGGCGTGAGATACCGATGACGAGCAGCACCGCGGCACCGGCGACGCGCAGTGCACCGTCGAGTGCGATCATCGCGCTGTACGTGCGGAAGTGTCCCTTGCCCGAGCACACACCGCGGGCGAAATAGAACGGCGCGTACGACAACAGGGCGACGAACAAACCGATGGTGACGACCGTCGATCCTTCGAAGAGATCGTTCGTCAGCGGCCGTGCGAGCAGCGCGACGATGACGAGCAGACCGACGGTGATTCCGATGACGAGCGGTGCAACGCGCCGCAGCACCGGACCGATGCCGTCACCGAGTGCGCGGCGATGTGCGATCGCGCGGCTGATTTCCTGTTCGATCGGCAGGAGAAATCCGGGCACGAGAGCGAAGAGCACGAACCACAGCGACGTGATCGGTTTGA
>JBIIUH010000086.1:0-5864 GCA_044340075.1 Ilumatobacteraceae bacterium
CGAGTCGGAAGAACGCGTAGATCGAAACACCGCCGACGAGCAAACCGATTCCGATCGTCGCGCTTCCACTCGGCAGAGCGGCACGCGACGTGCGCAGAGGTGCAGGATCGACGTCGGACAAGCGCCCCGAGGCTATGGCATCGGTAGGCTCTCTCCGTCGTGTCCGACGCCCAGCAATTGCCCGTGGGGCACAGTGAGGCTCCGCCCGTCGTCGTGGCGATGGTCGTGCACGAGCCCGGTCCGTGGTTCGGCGAAGTGCTCGATGCCCTCGCCAATCAGGACTATCCGAACCTGCGTCACCTCTTCCTCGTCACGGGGACGACCGTCGCCGGCGTGCACGACGTGTTGCGCGGGAAGTTTCCGCGAGCAACCGTGCGCACCGTCGAGGGCAACCCCGGTTTCGCCCCGCTCGTCAACCAGGTACCGGCACTCGTCGAGGGGGAAGCGGGGTTCTTCTGCATCGTCCACGACGACGTGGCCCCGGCGCCCGACGCCGTGCGCCGTCTCGTCGAAGAGGCGTTCCGGTCGAATGCCGCCGTCGTCGGGCCGAAGCTCGTCGAATGGAACGATCCCGGCGTGCTGCAACACGTCGGTCTGCTCGTCGATCGCGTCGGTGAGGTCGTCGATGTCGTCGATCCGGGGGAGCGCGACCAGGAACAGCACGATGCGGTGCGCGACGTCTTCGCGGTGCCGTCGGCGTTCCTCCTCGTGCGCAACGACTTGTTCCGCGAACTCGGCGGACTGTCCCCGTCGGTGCCGTTCTTCGGTGAGGACGTCGAGTTTTGTTGGCGCGTCCACCTCGCAGGTGCACGGGTCATCGTCAATCCGGCGAGCGTCGTGCGTCACCGCGGCGGATTCGCACAACGATCGCAGATCTCCCATCCCGAGTTCCGCGCGGCGCGGCACCGGCTGCGCACCGTCGTCACGTTGACGCACGGTTCGCGACTCGTGCGGGCGCTCGTCGCATTCGTCGTGGTGGGCATCGTCGATCTCGTCGTCGGCGCACTCAACGGCTCGACGCGTGCCGGCATCGCCGCACTGCGCGCGATTCCGAATCTCCTCGCCGAGATCCCGCTCATTCGTTCCCGGCGCAAGGTCGTTGCACCGATGCGCCGCGTGGGGGCGCGCGAGATTGCGGCGTTGCAGGTGCGGGGAAGTGCGCGAGTGGCGGGCTGGCTGCGCCATCGCCGCGCACTGCGTGAAGCATCGACGTCGGAACATCCGGGTGTCGCCGAGTCGGGCGCACCGACGGGTGACGCGCCGCCTTCGTCGCGCGCCGCGGGATTCGCGATCGTCGCGGCGATCGTCGTGTGGCTCGTCGCCGTTCGTGACGTCGTGCTCGACGGCATTGCCAACGTCGGACGTTTCGTTCCCGTCGTGGCACCGGGCGAATCGTGGAGCGACGTCGTACGCATCGTGTGGAGCGGATGGTCGCCGGTCGGTTTCGGTGATGCCGGAACGGTGCCCTCGTGGTTCGCGACGGTGGCGCTCGGTGCCGGCGCGTTGCTCGGTCGCATCGACGCGGTTGCGTCGCTCATCGTCATCGCATCGCTGCCGCTCGGTGCGATCGGCATGTGGCGACTCGGCGGAATCTTCGATTCGCTGCGTGCACGCACGTTCGGTGCACTGGCGTACGTCGCGCTGCCGGTTGCCGCGTCGGCGGTGGCCGCGGGTCGGACCGAGGCGCTCGTCGTGTGGGCGTTGCTTCCGTGGATCGTCGACTTCGCACGGCGCTGGAGCGGCACCGATGACGCCGATGACGGTGCGCTCGGTGCGCGTCGCACGCAGCTCGTCGGATCGATTGCACTCGTCGGCGCAGTCGGAATCCTGCTCGCCCCCTCGTTCGTCGTCGTTCTCGTCGTCGTTGCCGTCGGTGCATTGGCGTCATGGCCGATCGTCGGTGGCGCATTTCGTCGAGCCGGCCACCCGGCCGCCTCCGTCGCGATCGTCGTCGTTGCCGGCCTCGTCATGCACTTTCCCTGGTCGCGACGGTTCGTCGCCGGCGACGCGTGGTCGTTCTTCGTCGGTACGCCGTCGGTGCCGGGTTCGCACGGGTTCCTCGATCTCCTCGCTCTCGGGACGGGTTCGACGTTGTGGCGGTGGTTCGTCGTCGTCGCCTACGCCGCAGTGCCGCTCGTTCTCGCCACCGTCGATCGCCGCGCCGGCGAGTGGGTGGCGCGCATGAGCGTCGTCGGTGCTCTCGCCCTCGTCGTATCGGCCCTTGCCCAGGCGGGACGCGTACCGATTGCCGTTCCCGAACCGCTCGTTCTCGCCGTACCCGTCGCGCTCGCGCTCGCGCTCGTCGCCGGTGCCGCGGCGCGCGGTCTCGAGGGACTGCGTCGTCGTGCCTTCAGCCTCGGCCACGTCGCCGCCTGGCTCGCCGCCGTCGTCTGCGTGCCGCTCGTCGTACCGGCTCTCGTCACCGCGGCCGACGGTCGCTTCGATCAGCCGCGCACGACGCTCGCGAGCCTGCTCGCACAGTTGCCGCACGATCCCCCCGAGGGTGACCACAGCGTCGTGTATCTCGGTGACCCACGGGTCCTGCCGCTCGCATCGCGACGACTCACCGACCATCTTTCCTTCGGTATCGCGGCCGACGGTCCGCTCACTGCGGCTGCGCAGTACCTGCCGCGACGCACGCTCATGGACGAGGCGCTCGAACGCGACGTCCGTGCGCTCGTCGAGGGTCGCTCGTTGCGCGTCGGACGTCTGCTCGCACCGCTCGCCGTGCGGTACGTCGTCGTGCCGTTGCGCGACGGCATCACGCGGCCGAATGCGCAGTCGCAGCTGGAGTCCCGGCGCGCGATCGATGCGCTGAGTGCCCAGCTCGATTTCCGCCGGATCTACACCTCGACCGACGTCGTCATCTTCGAGAATTCGGTGGCCCTCGCCCTCGTGTCGGTGCTCGACGAGAAGTCGTCGCTCGCCAGTGCCCAGGCCGGTGACGAGCTCCTGCTTGCCGCGGATCTCGCCGTCACCCGTGTTCCGTTCAGCGGAATGCGCGTCGGCGAGCGCAACGTGGGGGAGACGTCGCCCGGTGCGTTCCACGTTGCCGTGCCGTTCAGCGATCGTTGGACGCTGCGCGTCGACGACGCCGAGGTCGCACCGCGAGTCGCGTTCGGTATGTCGACGGCGTTCGACGCACCGCTCGCCGGGACCGCGACGCTGACGTACGACACTCCGTTCACGTACCGCGCGGCACTCGTCGTTCAGTTCGCCGTGTGGCTCGCCGTTCTCGTCGCCTGCCTCAATCCGTCCCGGTTCCGCGGCCGCGTTCGCGCCGCACGAATCCTTCCCGTCGTCGCGCTGCGCGGCGACGACGACGATCGGGTGGTGCTGTGATGTCGACGTTCGGCTGGCGACTGCGCGGCCTCCTCGCGGCGGCCGTCGTCGTCGCGATCGGTGCGACGTCGGCGTGGGTGTTGCGCGATACGACGCTCGACGGGACGCAGTCGGCGACGTTGCCGTCGGATTCGGCAGCCGAGTCGGGACTCGAATCGGACGGCGATCCGGGCGTTGCCTTCGGTGGTGTCGTGCCCGAGTACCGCAGCGGAGCCGTTGCGCGCGCATGGTTCTGTCCGGGAATTCCCGGTCGCGACCGTTCGATCACCGGCGAGATCGTCGTCACCAATCCGACGGAGAATCCGATCGGTGGTTCGCTCACCCGTTTCTCCGTCGACGGAACCGCCCGCAGCGAGCGCTTCACCGTCGCGGGTCGCTCGACGCAGCGTCTCGACGCGCGGGGCAACGTGTCGTCGCGGTTCGTGTCGTCGCTCGTCGAAATCGACGGCAGCGACGCGATCGTCGAGCAGCGCACGTTCCACCGCGCCGGCAACGCCGTCGCGCAATGTGCCGTCGGCCCGGCCGCCTCGTGGTTCATCGCCGACGGGTTCTCGGGCGCCGACTCGCTCTTCGACGTCGTCATCACGAACCCCGCACTCGACCCGGCCATCGTCGACGTCGCGTTCACGACCGCCGCGGGTGAGCGTTCACCGCAGGCGCTGAAGGGATTCGTCATTCCCGGTCGTTCGGTGCGGGTGCTCGATGCCGGCGACTTCGATGCGCGCAACGAAACGATCCTTGCCGTCTCCGTTCGCGCGACGGTCGGTCGCATCGTCGTCGGACGTTCGCAGCACTACCTCGGCCGCGGCCGCCTCGGTTACACGATGGCGCTCGCCGCAGCGGGCGCGTCGTCGCGTTGGTACTTCGCATCGGGGGAGAAGGGGGACGGCATCGACGAGCAATTCGTGCTCTACAACCCGGGCAACGACGACGCACAGGTGACGCTCATCATCACGCCGACGTCGCGCAACGCCGAAGCCCCCGATCCCGTCGTGCTCACCGCACCGGCGCGGCGCGTCACGACGTATTCGACCGCGCAGATGTCGGCACTGAAGCCGGGCACGTACGCCGTCATCTTCGGTGCGACCTCCGTGCTCGGTGACACGACGCGTGACGTCGTCGTCGAGCGCGTGACGACGCGGCGCATCGACGGCACGACCGTGACGACCGTGCTCCTGCCGGCGACGCGTCCGGCGACGCAGTGGCTCGCACCTGCCGGAGCAGCGACGACGGTCGATGCCGGACTCGTCATCTTCAACCCCGGCGGTGAACCGGCGACAGTGGCCGTCGCGGCACTCGGTCCGGCCGGCGACGTTCCCGTCGCGGGCTACGAGTCGATCGTCATTGCACCGTCGACGGCGGCGAACGTGACGTTGCCCGCCGATCTCGACGGTCGCGCATTGCGCATCACCTCCGGTGCACCGGTCGTCGTCGAGCGTGCAATCGCCCGCGGCGGAACCCTGCGAGGCGTCGCAGCCGCTCCGTTGTTGCCGGTGGTTCCGTGAGCGATTCGGTGGTGTGGCGGATCGCACTCATTGCGGCGGTCGTCATCGCCGCATCGGGAGTCGCGTTGTGGCGGCGCCGTCGCGGTGCCGACGCACCGACGCAGCCGCGTCATCTCACCCCGACGCAACTCAGCCGTGTCGATTTTCGCGATCCCGATCGTGACTGGCTCGTCGTCGCGTTCACCTCGGCAACGTGCTCGACGTGTCGCGACATCGCCGCGAAGGTGTCGGTGCTCGAGAGTCGCCACGTTGCGGTGCACGAAGTCGAGTACTCGAGCGACCGCGAACTTCACGCCCGCTACGACATCGACGCCGTACCGATGGTGCTCATCGCCGACGGCAACGGGGTGGTGCAGTGGGGGCGAGTCGGACCGACGTCGGCGACCGATCTGTGGGCCGCATTGGCGCGCGTGCGCGACCCGCAGCTCCCGGCTTCGTCATGCGCGGCGCACGATCACTCCGACGTGAGCGAGTAGCCCCAACTCTCGGGCGGCTGTGTTGGCGTTACGCCCGAACTTCTCCTGCTGAGAAGCTCAGGTGGCTGTGTTGATGTAACGCTTGAGCGTCTCCTGCAGAGCCGCTCAAGCCTCAGTAATCGTGTCGTCGCGATCCTGGGTCGGGCGCGGAGCCTTTTCGTGGATGTGCGGGGTGCCGAGACCTTCCTGAATGAGGCGGGCGACGGTGGCGCCGTCGATCGTCTCGTGTTCGAGGAGCGCCTCGGCCACCTTGTCGAGGCCGGTGCGGTGTTTCGTGAGCACGTCCCGCGCACGCTGTTCCTGCGAGCGCAGGATCTTCGACACCTCGTCGTCGATGCGGCGGGCCATCTCGTCGCTGTATTCGCGACCACTCGTCATGAGGTCCTCACCGAGGAAGACCTGCTGCTGCGAGCCCCACGCCATCGGGCCGATGTCGTCGCTCATGCCCCATTCGCGCACCATGCGGCGAGCGATCGACGTTGCCTGTTCGAGGTCGTTGGCAGCGCCGCTGTTCAGACCGCCGAACACGATCGACTCGGCG
>JBIIUH010000057.1:0-9571 GCA_044340075.1 Ilumatobacteraceae bacterium
CAGATGTTCAAGAGGCATACAAATATCACTGTGTAGAAGGAACGTGGGAGTGGACCGAAACCACTAAGCCAGTTCCAACTTCGATACTTGTTCCAGTAAAACCAGTTTTGGCAAGCTCTTCATCATCTCCACGAGGAAATTTGGGCGTCACGATTAATGGTTTAGTGATCTCTGCATCTGCTCCAGTTGATGCAATTTTGGGTGCCTACACAATCGCTGCATTTGATGATTGCGGTGGACATTTCAATCCGACTGCCGGATATCACTTACATGCGTACACCGGTTGCGACGGTGTCGAATATGACTCACATATTGATAATCCAGATGCGGAAACAAAGATTATTGGCTATGCGATGGATGGCGTTGCGGTATTTGCCCCTCTCAGTTCAAAAAGCACAATCAAGCTTGATGAGTGCAATGGTCGAACAACAGCAAAAGACGGCTACCACTATTACGCCCAATCTGCTGAGAAAAATATGGTTGTCAAATGCGTCAAGGGTGTTACTGCTGTGGATCCACTAGCCGTAGATGAAGGCCCCGGCGGGCAAGGGGGTCCGGCGATCGATACTGCTGCTGCTGCAAAGAAATTAGGTATCACGGAAGCAGAACTGAAAGATGCATTCGGGCTGACTATGCCACCTGATTTCGCATCTGCTGCAAAGAAATTGGGAATGACCGAAGCTGAACTTAAATCAAAACTTGGTGTGAAATAGAAAACAAACGAGTGATCAGGCGCGCTTCAGGTCGGTGACCACGCCACCAGCGACACGCACGATGTCAGCAGGTGCTGCACCGAAGTTGTCGTTCCACGTTCCCGCAGCAGCCCACACCTCGTCGTATTGCAACAAGTCAGGATCAACGAACACGCGCAGTTGTGTGCTGTGACCAAAGGGAGGCACGCCACCATTCATCCACGAAAAAGAGTGATCTTGGGTCATGAGTGGTCGTGCCACCAAATCCATGCTCCATGGCTATGGGCGTGAGCCAGAACTCGGGCAGCCGAAACCTGACCCTTCGAGAACGTCACTAAACCGACGACGCTCGGAGGGGGCCCATCTACCTTTGGGGACACCACGTCGGGAAGATGAGCCACGACTCCCGGAGCTTCTGCGCTTATCCAGTAGATGTCTCGCTTCTGGCTCGCCGCACTCAATTCGGCAGAAAAGTGGGTGCGATACTCCGTGTTCATGTAAGCAACCACCCATGTAGTCGTAATCACAACCGGCCCCTCAAGCGAAGAAAGCAACAAAGGAAGCGTTTCCAGCGCGTCGCCCTCGATGAGTTCGCTCGGATACGTCGCGGCGAGTGCAAGCGCATCGCGTGTCCGCTCGAAGCGCCCGGTATCTGGCCATACGCACGCGAGTATCCAGCGAGCATCATCTGGATTGGATGGATCCAGGATGTTTCTGTCGAGTCCGATTCGTCGCCCAATCGGAACTCTTCGCAGTGGTGGATGTCCCGAGAGCACTTGTGCCTGAACCCTGACATTGCTATCTATGGGACCAAGCGAACCGTAGGAGCCATAATCAATGAAGCAATCGTCCAGGTGAAGTGTCAGGCCAGCACTGGTTCCCACATCAATCAAGGTGAGGCTCTCGCACTCTGGAATCACCGACATAGCTGGCGCAAGAGTTGCCACTCTCCCGATCTCATTCGTTTGCGTAAACCGCGAAGAGAGAACTTGTCCGAGTGTGTCGCGCGACGCCAGAACTGATTCCACGAACAAGCGCCCAACATCTCCCGCTCTTGCTCCTGAATAGAACGGCGTGAGTGTGGGCTCGAGACCTTGGATTACACGCTCGTGCATCGCCGCAAGCAGAAGATTCGGCTGGTGTGCGTGACTAGATAATGAGGCCAGAAACTCCATCAGGTCCCCGCTATTCGCGCATGACGTGGTGATGGCCTCGTACAAGGGTGAGTATCCCTTGCATTCGGTTTCTGCGAAGAAGCGCCAGTAGTCGGCCAGCGTTTCTTGGATCTGTTCCTTGGTCATCCTCGCTTGATCTCCACGACGACTCCATTGGTGACACGTTGGAGGTCACTGGGATTTATCGGAAACACGTCGTTCCATGTTCCTGCCGCCGCCCAGACTTCGTCGTACTGGAGAAGGTCGGGATCCATGAAGATCCTGAGTTTGGTTGCCAAACCCAGAGGTGGCACGCCGCCGATGGGAAAGCCCGTTGCTTCCCGCACGACATCAGCATCGACACGTGAGCACTTGGCTCCGCCGGCTGCAGCAGCAAGCTTCTTCTCATCAAGTTGATTCGCTCCGCTCACGTACGCCATGAGGACGACACCGTCGACGGCGAAGACCAGGCTCTTCACGATCTGGCCGACGCCGACCCCGATTGCATTGGCCGCATCCTGGGCCGTTTTCGTCCCTTCCGGAAACCGTCGCGGTTGCACATCAACACCGAGTGCCCGCCCGGCCTCGACGACGCGCACGACGTTCGGGTGCATGGGCTCGGTCATTGTGGGCGATTCAGGCTTGAGTGATGGTGTTGATGAGTGCCGCGAGGTCGTGATCGCGTTGCGTGACCACGCCACCGGCGTCGTGCGACGTCAGCGAGATCTTCACCTTGTTCCACGAGTTCGACCAGTCGGGATGATGGCCGTGCTGTTCGGCGAGCAATGCGACTCGAGTCATGAATGCGAACGCTTCGGAGAAATCCTTGAACTCGAAGTTGCGGGTGAGCGCACCATCGGCGTGGTGCCAGCCGTTCGGGGTCGTCATGTCGTCAGACTACGACCGGAACGATTTCAGGCAAATGACTGATATCCCTCGCGCTCGAGGCGATCGGCGAGCTCGGGTCCGCCCGATTCGACGATCTTGCCGCGCGAGAGAATGTGCACGAAGTCGGGGTGCAACTCCTCGAACAACTTGCTGTAGTGGGTGATGACGAGCACGCCGAGAGCGTCTTCGCGGGTCGCATCCTCCACGCGGCGCGCGCAGTCGCGCAATGCGTCGATGTCGAGACCCGAGTCCAACTCGTCGAGCACGGCGATCTTCGGCTTCAGCAACGACATCTGCAGAGTCTCATTGCGCTTCTTCTCGCCGCCCGAGAAATCGACGTTGATTGCGCGGGCGATGAGTGACTCGTCCAAACCGATGCGCTCGGCTTCGCCGTGCACCCGAGCACGCAGGTCATCGGCCGATGCACCTCGGGCGCGCAACGCTTCGGACAGCATCTCCTCGATCGACACACCCGGAACTTCGGTCGGGTATTGCATGATGAGGTGAAGACCGGCACGCGCACGCTTCCACGTCGGCATCGACAACACGTCGACACCGTCGAGAGTGACGGTTCCCGCCGTCACTTCGTAACCCGGCTTGCCCATGAGGGTGGCTGAAAGCGTTGACTTGCCCGCACCATTGGGACCCATCACGGCATGCACTTCACCGGAGCGAATCGTGAGATCGATGCCGTTGAGGATCTGACGACCCTCGACCTTCGCGCACAGCCCGCGGATCTCGAGCGTGCTCACGTGCGCGGCTCCGTCGATACCCACACCGCACCGTCGCGCACTTCGGCAACGTACACCGGCACCGGCTGCGTGGCAGGCAGCGTGTTCGGCCGGCCCGTTTCGAGGCTGAATGCACTGCCGTGGCGGATGCACTCGAGCTCGCGGGTCTCGCAGTGCACGTCACCGTCGGCAAGCGACACGTCGGCATGACTGCAACGGTTGCCTATTGCGTAAACCGCGTCGTCGATGCGCACGAGGGCAACCATCGTTCCGTCGACGTCAACGCGGCGAGCCTCGCCGTGTCCGATGTCGGCGAGTTCGCACACCTTCACCATCTTCTTCGTCACGCCTGCACCCCCATCAACTTGTCACTCACCTTGCGACGCAACTCGGCGACACCGGCGGCAGCGGGCAGACGATCGAGCACGTCGGCAAAGAACCCGAAAACGACGAGACGCTCGGCGACTTCGGGTGAAATGCCGCGACTTTCGAGGTAGTACCGCTGGTCGTCGTCGATCGGACCGACGGTGCTCGCGTGGCTGCACTTCACGTCGTTCGTCTCGATGTTCAGGTTCGGCACGCTCTCGGCCCATGCGCCGTGCGACAGCGTGAGGTTGCGATTCGTCTGGAACGCCTCGGACTTCGCGGCGTTGTCGCGAATGTGGATGAGACCGGTGTACACGCTCTTTGCGACGTCCTTCACGGCACCCTTGAAGAGCAGGTCGCTGTGCGTACGCGGCGCGGCATGATCCTGCAGCGTGCGGAAGTCGTGCATCTGCGAGCCGTCGGCGAGATACAACGCCACCTGCCTGGCGCTCGCCCCGGTGCCGACCAGTCGCACTCCGGCGCGCACGCGTGCGTAGTCGCCGCCGAGTGCAACCGTGGACAGCGACGTGTTCGAGTCCCGCTCGCCCACCGCGCGCTGGTAGCCGATCATCCACGTGTCGCGGCCGAGCTCGTTGATCGACACGTACGTGACGCGGGCCGATTGTGCGGCGCGGATCTTCACCATCGGAACGACGAGCGATGCGACGCCGTCAGCAGACACGAACCGCTCGATGACGACGACCTCGCTGTTCTCGGCGGCGTCGATGACGAGCGACGGATACGCGACGATCCCGCTGCGCCCGACCGACCGGGTCACCACGACGGGTTCGCCGCGCACCTCACCGCGCTTCGTCGCGACCATGAGCGGCCGCGCATGTTCGGCGTTGAGTTGCTCGAAAACGTCGGGTGCTTCGGCCGACACCGCCGCCAGCGGCACGTCGGCGGTGACCGCTCCGACGTCTCCGGTTGTCGTCGTGTCGACCTCGGCGACCGCGAAGCGGTCGAGCTGCAGTTCGCCGATGCGGCTGTAGCGCCACAGTTCTTCGTCGATCGTCGGCAATACGGGCAGCGTCATATCAGCGGTCTTTCCGCTTCTTGTTCTTGCGACGCTTGCCCTTCGGCGTGTCCATATCGCGCAACACGTCGGCAGCGATCGAATCGATGATCGACGCCGCTTCTCCGAGGACTGCGGCGGCGCTTCCGTCGTCGAGGCTGCTCGGCGTCGACGGCGCCGCGGGAGTGACCATCGCTCCGTGCGTCCAGCCGACGTCCATCGACCGACGCTCGAACTTGTCGCACGCTTCGGGACAGCGCCACGGCGCCTCGGGTGCAAGGCCGAGCTTGCACGATCGGACCGCATCGCCGTTGGCGAACGTGCGGCTTTCGAAGTGGCGGCAATCGGTGCGCATGGCCATGACGTACAGACGGTAACCGTCGGATTCGGCCGTCGTCTCCCGACGACGGCAACCCGATCAGCCGACCGAGCCCTCCATCTGCAACTCGATGAGCCGGCTCCACTCGACGGCGTATTCCATCGGCAACGTGCGCGTCACCGGCTCGATGAAGCCGTTGACGACCATGCCCATCGCCTGTTCCTGGGTGAGGCCACGACTGCGCAGGTAGAACAACTGCTCGTCGGCGATCTTCGACACCGTCGCTTCGTGGCCGATGCGTGCGTCGCGCTCGCCCACCTCCATGTACGGGAAAGTGCGGCTCTCGGACTCCTCGTCGAGGATGAGCGCGTCGCACTGCACGTGGCTCTTGCAACCGGTGGCGCCGTCCTCGACGCGCTCGAGACCGCGGTACGTCGTGATGCCGCCGTCCTTGCTGATCGACTTCGACACGATCTTCGACGACGTCTCGGGTGCGGCGTGCACCATCTTCGCGCCGGCGTCCTGGTGCTGGTGCGCGCCGGCGTAGGCCACCGACAGCACTTCGCCCGTCGCCTTCGGGCCGACGAGGTACACGCTCGGGTACTTCATCGTCAGCTTCGAGCCGATGTTGCCGTCGATCCATTCCATGTGTCCCTCAGCCTCGACGCGGGCACGCTTCGTTACGAGGTTGTACACGTTCGGCGACCAGTTCTGGATGGTCGTGTACGTCACGTGCGCACTGGGCTTCACGACGATCTCGACGACGGCGGAGTGCAACGAATCGTTCGTGTAAACGGGGGCCGAGCAGCCTTCGATGTAGTGCACCTTCGAGCCCTCGTCGGCGATGATGAGCGTGCGCTCGAACTGACCGGCGTTCTCGCTGTTGATGCGGAAATACGCCTGCAGCGGCATTTCGCACTCGACGCCCGGCGGCACGTAGATGAACGAACCGCCCGACCACACGGCCGAGTTGAGCGCGGAGAACTTGTTGTCACCCGGGGGAATGACGGTGCCGAAGTACTTCTTCACGATGTCGGGGTACTCGCGCAGTGCGGTGTCCATGTCGCAGAACAAGATGCCCTGCTGCTCGAGATCCTCGCGGTTGCGGTGGAACACCACTTCGCTCTCGTACTGCGCGGTGACACCGGCGAGGTACTTGCGCTCGGCTTCGGGGATGCCGAGTTTTTCGTACGTCAACTTCATCTGCTCGGGC
Organism: Ilumatobacteraceae bacterium; assembly: GCA_044340075.1. Taxonomy (GTDB): domain Bacteria; phylum Actinomycetota; class Acidimicrobiia; order Acidimicrobiales; family Ilumatobacteraceae; genus F1-60-MAGs027. The sequence goes on from JBIIUH010000057.1 coordinate 6,379, forward strand.
AGCTGATCCCACTCGTCGACCTGCTCGGTGGCGGGCTTCAAGTAGTAGTAGATGTCCTGGAAGTCGATGTCGGGCATGTTCGCCGCGAACCACTCGAGCATCGGCTTCTTGTCGAACATCTGCAGCGAGCGCAGACGGAAGCGGCGCATCCACTCCGGTTCGCCCTTCCACCACGAGATCTGCTCGACGACGCGATCGTTGAGCCCCTTCTCGGGGGTGAAGGCGTACTCGACGTCGTCGCTCCAGCCGAGGTTGTACTTCGTGAGGTCAAGGTCGAACGTGGACATTGGCGCTCCTGAAAATCGTCGGTTTGGGAGAATTGACGGCGAAAATCCGGGGGTCGGAATTTCTCCTATCTAGATAGTAACAATTCACCCTGGCGGCCCACCACCCGAGCGCCCGACTCCCGGCGCCGACCGGGCGGGCTGCACCCCATTCACGGTCTCCGCACGGCATCGCCGCGCGCGCTCCCGGGATCGGCGGCACAGCGACGAGTAGCGTCAACGCGCTCATGGAGCGTTTCGGACTCGTCGGCCTGCCGAATGCAGGAAAGTCGTCCCTGTACAACGCCCTCACCGGGTCGAATGCCCTCGCCGCTCCGTATCCCTTCGCGACGAAGGACCCGAACATCGGCGTCGCCCGCGTGCCCGACCCGCGTCTCGATGCGCTCGCGGCGATGTCCGGCAGCGCGAAGGTCGTCCCTGCAACGGTCGAAGTCGTCGACATCGGCGGACTCGTCGAAGGTGCGAGCAAGGGTGAAGGACTCGGCAACAAGTTCCTCGCCAACATCCGCGAGGTCGACGCCATCGTGTTCGTTCTGCGCGCGTTCGTCAACGACGACATTCCCGGACCGAGCGATCCGCTCGAACACCTGCGCGTCGTCGAGCTCGAGCTCGCACTCGCCGACCTCGAAACCGTCGAGACACGCCTCGGTCGCCTGCAGAAAGCCGCGCGCATGGACAAGTCGGTCGGTGACGAAGTCGCCGCGCTCGAACGCGCACTTGCCCAACTCTCCGAGGGTCGCCCGCTGTACCGCGCCGGGTTGTCGGAGGCCGATCGTGAGTTGCTCGCGCCGCACTTCCTGCTCACGTCGCGTCGCGTGCTCGCCGTGGTCAACGTCGCCGAGGATGCTCTCGACACGATCCCCGCGCAAGTTGCCCGCGTCGCCGCCGAGCTCGCGCCTCCCGGTTCGGCGAGCGAGCACGAAGTCGAGGTGCTCGGCATGAGCATCCAGATCGAAGCCGAAGCGGCGCAGCTCACCGGCTCCGACCGCACCGAGATGCTCGAGGCACTCGGCCTCGGTGAAGGCGCACTGCCGCGCATGATTCGCAGCGCGTACCACCTGCTCGGCCTGCGCACGTTCTTCACGACGGGTGAGAAGGAATCCCGCGCGTGGACGTTCAAGGCGGGCGCGAAGGCGCCGGAATGCGCCGGCAAGATCCACTCCGATCTGCAGCGCGGCTTCATCCGCGCCGACGTCATCCACTGCGACGAGTTGCTCCGTCTCGGCTCGTGGAACAAGGCGAAGGAAGTCGGGAAACTGCGCGTCGAAGGCAAGGACTACGTCGTTGCCGACGGCGACGTCATGGAGATCCGCTTCAACGTCTGAGCCGTAACGTGATGCTCATGGCAGATGCCTGGCTCGTCGTCGGTGCGCGGGTGATTGCCAGTGCCACCGTGGCCGAAACGCGAGTGCAACGGATGCGCGGGCTCATCGGTACTCGCGAGGGAGAATTCGCGTTCGTTCTGCCGAAGTGCCGTTGGGTGCACAGCGTCGGCATGCGCTACCCGATCGACGTCGGATACCTCGATGCCGACTCGCGTCTCGTGCGGGTGCAACGGTTGGAGCCGATGCGAATGTCGCTGCCCGTCCCCGCCGCACGCACCGTCGTCGAGGCACGCGCCGGTTCGTTCGCCCGCTGGGGACTCCAACTCGGGGACGTCGTCGACGTGCGGCGCACGTGAACGTCGGCACCCTGCACCTCGTTGCGACGCCGATCGGCAACCTCGGTGACATGACGGCACGCGCCGTCGACACGCTGCGTGCCTGCCCCGTCGTGTGCTGCGAGGACACGAGACATTCGGGTCGCCTGCTGCAGCACTTCGGGATTTCCCCCGAGCGCATGATCGTCGTCAACGAACACACCGAGTACGACGCGGCGCGCACGATCGTCGAGTTGCTCATGTCGGGAGTCGACGTTGCCCTCGTCACCGACGCGGGATCGCCCGGCATCAGCGATCCGGGTGAACTCGTCGTTGCGGAAGCGGTGCGCGCAGGGATTCGCGTCACCGCCGCACCCGGTGCGAGTGCGCTCGTCATGGCACTCACGACGAGCGGTCTGCCCACCCGGCGCTTCGCCTTCGAGGGCTTTCTCCCCCGGTCGGGTACACAACGCAGCGAGCGCATCGCCGCCGTGCGCGACGAGCGCCGCACGACCGTGATCTACGAAGCACCGCACCGACTGCAGCGCACGCTCGACGACTTGCTCGCCGCATGCGGACCGCAACGCCGCATCGTCGTGACGCGCGAACTCACCAAACTGCACGAGGAGATCGTGCGCGGAGCGCTCGGCGACGTCGTGGCGCAACTTGCCGAATCCGAGCCGCGCGGCGAGTACGTCATCGTCATCGACGCCGCACCCGAACCGACCGCCGCCACCGACGACGACATCGTGCGCGCACTGCGCGAGAAGATCTCTGCCGGCACGTCGACGAAGGATGCGGCAACGGAAGTTGCCGAGCAACTCGGCGTGGCGCGCCGACGCGCGTACGAGCTCGCCCTCGACGTGAAACACGACTGAGTCGAGCGCGCTCAGCCGCGGTTGCCGTTAGCTGCGATTGCTCTTAGCCGCGGTGCATCGCGAGCTGGCGCGCCTGCGCGACGAGCGTGCCGCGCGAGTCCCACACGGTGACGTTCTCGTCGAGGAGGTTGCCCTGCACATGGTCGCAGTGCGCAACGACGAGCACGGGGCCCGGTGCGGGAAGATTGCGCACGTACGTCGTCAGCTGAATGGTCGGCACCCAGCGCACCGCACCGCCGAGGTTGAACACGGCGGGAGGCAGCGCGTCGACGGCGAGCAGCAACGCAAGATCGTCGAGCGGCCTCTCGTCGACGAACGACAGCCAACCGCGCATGCGCGCCACGCCGGTCACCCGCTTCTCCATGAACGCCGCATCATCGGGATGGAGCCGC
>JBIIUH010000059.1:0-9541 GCA_044340075.1 Ilumatobacteraceae bacterium
GAGACGCTGCAGCCGCTCAAGGAGCGCGTATCGGCCTGCCTGCACTCATCGGCGACGGCGACCGGCTGCGACGTCGAGTTGCAGTGGAAGCCGAACCCGTACGCCGACATCGTCGACAACATGGCGCTGCTCGAGGCGTACGCTGCGAACTCGACGAGTGTCGGACGACCCCTCGACGCGCACGCAACGACCGGACTGGGTGGCGGGTCGACCGACATGGGCAATGTCAGCTACCTGGTGCCGTCGATCCACCCGATGATTCGCGTCGCGCCCGCGGGAGTGTCACTGCACTCACCGGAGTTCGCCCGCTACACAGCGTCGCCGACGGCCGATCGAGCGGTCATCGACGGAGCGAAGATCATGGCGATGACGGTCATCGACATGTGGCTCGATGCAGGGCTGCGGGACGCGGTGAAGCGCCAGTTCGGCGATGGTCACGTGCCCGCCGGCGTGCTCTGACAGTCCCTCTCCCGAAGCGGGGCGTTTCGTAGTATCGCCGCGTGACGGTGTACGTTCCGGAGTCGTTCACCCCGCAGGAATCCGACATCCTGCGGCGGTACTTCACCAACCTCGATCTGCCGGTCTTCGGTCTCGTCAACCTCCCCGAGGTCGTGAAGGGCGCCTTATTCGCCCGCTACAGCCGCACCGCGAAGAGCTTGCGACGACTCTTCCTCGACGAATTCGTCGAAGATCTCGATTTGCGCGGTGACGAATCGGTCGATGCGACCGTCGGAGTGTCCCGTGCCGAGCAGCTGTACGAACGGATCTTCGTCGAGTACGGCGACGACAGCGTCGCCCAGTTGGGTGGTGTGCACCTCGCCTGTGAACAGGCTTCCAACGTGCTCACGAAGATCCTCGAGTGGGGTCGGCTCATGTCCTACCTCGAGCAGAGCACCCGCTACATCTCCTACGACGCGCGCTTGGGCGGCCGGTACCGCTACTACCGCGATCCTGAGATCCTCAACGGTCCGTTCGGCACCCGCTACGTCGGTGACATGGACCGGCTCTTCGACTCCTACAGCGGCCTCGTCGACTCGCTGACGAAACACGTCAGGGCGACGGTTCCGCAGGGCAACGACTCCGATTTCGTCTACCGCCAGGCGACGCGCGCAAAGGCGCTCGACGCGGTGCGCGGTGTCCTTCCGGCGGCATCGTTGTCCAACGTCGGCATCTACGGCACGGGTCAGGCGTACGAGGCGTTGCTGCTGCGAATGCGCGCCCATCCGCTTCCCGAGGCACGCCGCTACGCCGACCTCATGCTCACCGAACTGCGCAAGGTCATCCCCACGTTCCTCCGACGCGTCGACATGCCCGATCGCGGTGGCGCCTGGAGCGACTACCTCGCGACGAACCGCGAGCGGACCTCGGAGCTCGTCGACGAGTTGTTCGGACATGTCGAGCCGCGCGACACCGCCGAGGTGACGCTCGTCGACTTCGATCCGGACGGTGAGGACAAGTTGCTCGCGGCGATCTGCTACTCGTCGTCGCATCTGCCCGAATCGCAGTTGCTCGAGAGGGTTCGCGATCTGTCCCATCCCCAGCGCGTCGCACTCATCGCGTCGTACGTCGGCGAGCGCGGCAACCGACGACACAAACCCGGCCGGGCGTTCGAGCGTTTGAACTACCGCTTCGACGTGCTCGGTGATTACGGCGCGTTCCGCGACCTGCAGCGCCACCGTCTGCTCACAATCGAGTGGCAGCGACTCACTCCCGACCACGGCTACGCACGCCCCGAAATCGTCGACGAGGCGGGGGAGACCGGTGCCTTCGACGAAGCGATGGAACGCTCCCGTGACCTGTACGAGGCGCTGCGACCGGACTATCCCGAACAGGCGGCATACGCGGTGAGCATGGCGTACAGACTGCGGTACGTCATGCAGTTCAATGCCCGCGAAGCCATGCACATGCTCGAGCTGCGCTCGGCGCCGCAGGGACACCCCTCGTACCGCCGCGTTGCGCTCGAAATGCACCGTCTCATCGCCACTCAGGCGGGTCACCGCGCGGTGGCCGATGCGATGACCCATCTGACGACCGAGGCTCCGATGCTCGAGCGTCTGGAAGCAGAACGCAGGATCGAGTCGAAGCGACGCGATTCGCACGACCGCACGTAGTCCCGGTCCCTCGGATTTCGCGGCGCCGGTTCACGACGCGCCCCGGGTCGTCATCGCCGGTGCGCCCGCTTCGCTCATTCGTCGGCTAAGGTTCGCGCCCGAATGAGTGACGAGATGGACGACACGATGGACGGCGCGGACGATTCGATCGACGCATCGATGGACGAGGCCGACGGCGCGGGGGAGGACCTCGGCGCCCTCGAGGTCGACCCGGAGGATCTCGACGACGATTCGGTCGCGCTCGAAGTGGACCTCGAAGGTGACGATCTCGACGCGGGAGCCGCGACTGCCGACGACGTGGAGATTCCCGTCGCTCCCGACCGTTTGGGAATCGACGACGAAGAGGAAGAGGAACGCCCCCGTCGTCGCGTGTCCGACGAGGACGTCGACGACAACGAGATGCTGTCGAAGGAGGACGTCGAGGCCGACCTTGCGTCGATCCTCCAGGAGAAGCTTGCATCGAGCGACGAGTTCGCACCCGAGGACGAGGCCCCCGAGCAGGAGGATTTCACCGACGGCACGCCGATGCTGCAACCGCGGCGTCCCGACGAGGAACACTGCCAGCAGTGCTTCCTCCTCGTGCGGCGCAGTGCACCGAAGTGCCCGGTCGACCACGACCTGTGCCCGCTCTTTCCGTCGCACTGACGCCATGAACGTGCCGGGTGCTGCCGGCTTCGTCCCCGTCGTTAGGAGTGCGCGCGACTCCGATGCCGCGGTGGTCGGTTCTCTCCGCGCCGCCGCCGAATCGGCGATGTCCACGTTCCGCGGTGGTGTCGTACTTCGCAACGAGACGGCGGTGCCGTCCTTCGCGCCGAATTCCCCCGATCGGGTCTGGTTGGTCGCCGAGATCGATGGCTGCGTCATCGGTGTCCTCACCGCCCGCAAGGAGGACGACACACTCGTCATCGATCGCGTCTACGTGGATCCCTCCGCGCGCAGCCACGGGGCCGGAGACGCGCTCGTCGTTGCGCTGTTGGACTCTGCGCGCACCCACGGCGTCGTGCGCGTCGACGGATGGGCGATGCCGGGCGATCGCGAGACGAAGAATCTCTACGAACGCAACGGGATGACGGCCCGCGCGATCATCGCCTCACGTTCGGTGAACGACGAATCGGTCGGCTGACAATGGTGCGTCGCCGCGGTGACGGCGACTACTTGCCCTGCCATTTCGGCGCGCGCTTTTCGATGAAGGCGGCAAGGCCTTCCTTCGTGTCCTCGGTCTTCAGGATGCGACCGAACGCCTCGTCGGTCATCTTGATGAGCGTGGCGTCGTCGGCATAGTCGGCGGCGAGAACGATCTTGCGGCTCTCCCACACGGCAACGGGGGCCGACGTGCAGATCTTCGCCGCAAGTTCGAGCGCGACGTCGAGAGCCTTGCCCGGCTCGGTGATGCGCGATGCGAGACCCAGTTCGTATGCACGCTGGGCGGGGATCGGATCACCCGTGAGGATCGCCTCCATCGCCGCGGCACGACCGATGGCGCGGGGCAGTCGGAACAAACCGCCGGCACCGGCGATGAGGTTGCGCTTCACTTCGGCGAGACCGAACGATGCACGCGTCGACATGACGACGAGATCGGCCGACAGGACGATCTCACAGCCACCGGCGGTGGCGAGACCGTCGACGGCGACGATGATCGGCTTCTTGCGCTCGCGGTACACGATTCCGGCAAAGCCGCCGCGGGCGGTCATCAACTTGTCGGACAATCCCGCATTGATCGCCTTGAGGTCGGCACCGGCGCAGAACACCGGCTTCTCCTGGCCCTCGCTGTTGGCGGTGAGCACGCCGACCCAGACGTTCGGATCGGCCTCGAGCTTGTCGATGGCCGCCTCGACACCGTTGGCCACTTCGGGGCTGATGGCGTTGCGTGCCTGGGGGCGGTTCAGGGTGATGATCGCAACTTGTCCGCGCGTCTCGTAGAGGACGACGTCGTTGTCGGCATTGGAGTTTTCGGCCATGGCCGAAGACTAGTTCGCGGCGGCTTCCGGGCTTCCTTCGGACGATGCAACACTCGCATCGACGGTTGCATCGGGTGCGGAAGCGGCCGTTTCTGCGGTGGCTTCGGATGACGTCGGTGCGGCCGTCACCGGTGCCGGCTTGGCGGTTCCCGCCTTCGGCGCACGCTCGGCGCGATCACCGGTGCGGGCGGGCTTCTTGTTGTCGCGACGTGTCGGTCGCAAGGGACGCGGCATCGGTGCATCGGCCGCCACGGGGATTCCGAACAGTTCGGCGATCTGCGGCAATGCACGACCGAGACGAGCGACGGTGGTGAGCAGTTCCTTGCTCACCTTTTCGGGGGTGCGGGTCGGGCGCACGGCGAGTCGGACCGGAGAAAAGGCGAGTGCCTCGAGCACGATGATCCAACGATCCGCCGTGGCGTCGGGGACGAGGTTCTCGGCAACGAGGGCGACGAGTCGTGCGTTCATCTCCGGCTGCGGCGGCATACCCGCCTTCGGCGGATTCGAGGCGAGTCGCAGCGCAGCGACGACACGTCCGACGCCGATTGCCTCGTCGAGGGCCGCATGCCACTGGGTGATCTCGGCTTCCTGGCGTCGCTCGAGGGCCGTACGCATTGCTTCGCGCAAGTCCGCGGTGCTCGAGTCGACGAGCAACTGCGGGTCGTTCGCTTTTGCGACGATCGCGCGCAGATCGCGCAGGTCGATGTCGTCGAGGATGTTCATCGCCGCATCGGCCATGTCGCGCCACTCGGCGACCTTCAAACGGGGGATGAGGCCGAGGGCGAAGTTGACGAGGTTCTCGGCGTTGATGAGCGGTTGATTCGCCTTCGCGAGATCCTGGTTCTGCTTCTTCACCGCTTCACGGACAGCTTTGGCCCCGCCGCGCAGCGCCTGTTCGGCGATGGGACGCTCTTCGGGCTTCAGAGACTCGAGCAAGGCGCGACGATGGACGTCACGCGGCTTCACACGCTTGGGTGCGGGACGCTTCGTCAACTCCGGAGGGGGAGTGAACGGTCCCTTGCGACCGCGACCGTCGGTGGCACGGTTGGTGGCACCGTCGGCGCTGCGCTCGCGCGGCCCGCGGTCACGCGATGCGCGATCCTTGCCGCGACGATCTCCGCGACGGTCACCACGGCGATCGTCGCGCGACCGACGAGGCGCGGTGGACACCTGCGTGACGGGAACGAATTCCTTGCCCGAACCGATGACCTGCAGAACCTCGGCACGCCGCTCGCGCACCTTCGGCGCCGAGAGCGCGAGTACGTCGATGCCGTCGACGGTCACTTCGACGTCGGCACGCAACACGTCGCCGACCTTCGCACCGTCGGGAAGGATCGACTTGGTGCCGACACCTTTCGGGGCTTTTGCACCCGCAGCACGCCACGTGAAGGTGTCGTCGTCGCGGACGCTGGTGATTTCGATGTCTAAGCGCCGCGCCATGGAGAGGCCACGCTATCGCGGGATTCGTGTGCTACGAAAGACGGGTGCCCATTTACCAACTCGGGGATCTCACGCCGTCGATCGATTCGACCGCTTTCGTCCATCCGGACGCGGTTATCATCGGGGCGGTCGTCATCGGCGCCGAATCGAGCGTGTGGCCATCGGCCGTGCTGCGCGGTGACGACGGTGAGATCCATGTCGGTGCCCGTACGAGCATCCAGGACGGCGCCGTGCTGCACACGACCATCGAAGTGCCGACCCGTGTCGGCGACGACTGCATCATCGGCCATCTCGCGCACCTCGAGGCCTGCACGATCGAGAACGGTGCCCAGGTGTCGTCGGGTGCGATCGTCTTGCACCGCGCCCGGGTGTGCACGGGGGCGATCGTGGCAGCCAATGCGGTCGTGCTCAACGACATGCTCGTACCGGCCGGTGCCCTCGCCGTGGGCAGTCCCGCCACGATGAAGCCCGACCGGGCGCGTTCGGCCGAGATCCTCGCCGGTGCGCAGAACTACGTACGGCGCACCGCGCGATTCCGGCGCGATCTCAAACGACTCGACTGAGGCCGATCGCGTCGTACAACGGCGTGAGATCGAGCTCGCGCGCCGCGTGGAGCCAGTGGCGGGCCGCGTCACGGCGGAACGACGTGCACAGATCGTGACGGAAGAACCGGGCGCCTTCGCGAACGACGTAGTTGAGGATGAAGAACGTGTACGCGTGGGGGAGGAAGTCGACGTCGTCGCGCGTGAGCGGCCACACCTCGTGGTAGGCGCGAATGAACTCCGCGAACCGCGGCTCGACGAGGGTGTGCGGAGAGTACGTGAAGCTCGTCTTGTCTCCCGTGCGGGACGAGACGCGCGACAGGAAGTAGAAATCCAACAGTCGGGTCTCGATGCGGAACCAGTCGTAATCCCAGCGGGAGAAGAGACGCACCGTGGCGTCCGTGCGCGTGACGCTGAAGTTGCCGAGATTCCAGTCGACGAGGATCGGGAGACGTTCCCACTCGTCGTAATGCACGCGTTCGAGATGGAGGAGCAGATCGTGCGTCGCCCGAGCGAGAACGCCGATCTGTTCCGGGGCGAGATCGAAATTGCGCGGTGCAAACGGACCGCTCAGCTGGTCGTAGAGGTGAATGGCATCACCCTTGACAGAGTTCGACACGGGTGGCAGTGACGGTGCGACGTCGGCACATGCGCGATGAAACGAGGCGATCTCGCGTCCGAGCCCGGCGATGTCGGTCGGCTCGAGAATCGCGGGGAGCTTCTCCGCCCGTTCGATGACGGAATAGAACACCACCCAGCGCTGGCCGTCGTACCACGTGTACGGACGACCCTCGTGGGTGAGGACCTCGGCGAGGAATCCGTCCCAGCGCGTACCGCGCAAGTGCGTGACGCAGCGCGCCAGACGATCGTGATCTTCGGCGAAGAGGAAGTACGACCCGTACGACGAGCACTTGGCGACGACCGCCGAACCATCGTCGAGCGAGACGAGGTACACACGATTCGTCGAAACGTGCGCGCTGAGTTCGTCGCCGCCGCGGACCCTGCGGCCGTCACCCGTGCGTGCAGCGAACGCCTGCCACGCCGTCGAGATGACGTCCCATTCGGGCGTCCCGTCGAGTTTCGTCATGACGATTCGCCAGGCCCTGCGACGACCCGGGCACCGCGGTTGCCCGCGACCGGCAAGTGCTGCGGGGGGAGTGGGGAACTAGAGCCGAACGCCGATCGGTGCAATGAGGCGGTAGCCGGCGCGGTGACGTTCTTCCTCGCTCTCGCCACCCCAGAAACCGTACTCGTGGTGCTTGCGGGCGTAATCGCGGCAGGTGTCGAGAACGGGACACTCTTGACACACCTTGCGCGCGGCCTCTTCGCGTCGCAGGCGCGTCTGCGGGCGTTCCGCCAGCGGCGGGAAGAAGATGTCGGTGAGACCGCGACATGCAGCGCCGTCCATCCAGTCATCCTGGGTTTCGATACGCCGGGCAAACTCGAGTGTGGCCATGAGATCCTCCTGTCGTTGATGCGGGGTACTTCGTCTCATCACCTGACGATCCCCACCGGCAGTGCGACGGTTCCTCAGGCGACGCGAGGAGCATAGGAACTAACTAACCGTCTGGTCAATATCGCTCTCTTGACTGTTCGTCAAGGGCCGGGTGGCGGCAGGGGGGCGTCAGGACCGCTGTGCAAGGGCGTGGTTCACCCCGGCGGCAAAGGCGTCGACATCGGCATCGGTGACGTCCCAGGCGGTCATCCAGCGCACCTGGTCGCGACCCGTGTCCCAGTCCCAAAAGAACGACCAGTCCTGCAGACGTTGGCGGGCCGGGTTGCGCAAGATGGGGAAGAGGCTGTTCACCGCCGGGGGTCCGGCCAAGTCGAGTTGCTCATGGTGGCGAACGGCGTCGTACAGGCGGCGCGCCGCGGCATTGGCCCGGGCCCCGAGTTGGAACAACAGATCGTCCTCGAGGACGGCGAGGTACTGGGCGGAGATGAAGCGCATCTTGCTGTGCAATTGGGTGACGTGCTTGCGCAGGTACTCGGCACGTGCGGCGAGGTCGCGGTTCAACCACACAACGGCCTCGCCGAACATCAAACCCGCCTTCGTGGCGCCGAACGACACCACATCGACACCGGCACCGATCGTGAACGAACGCAGCGCATCGCGCGTACCACCGAGTGCGGCGGTGGCATTGGCGATTCGGGCGCCATCGAGATGAACGAGCATGCCGTGCGCGTGTGCGACGCCGCATAGTTCGCGGATTTCCGTGGCCGAGTACAGCGTGCCGAGCTCGGTCGGTTGCGTCAGTGACACGACGGCCGGCTGCACATGGTGCACGGAACCACGCAGCGTGGCGAGCCGCACGATGTCGTCGGGCCGCAGCTTGGCATCGGGCGACGGCACGCCGTGCAGCTTGGCTCCGAGGAGTCGTTCGGGAGCACCGGTTTCGTCGACGTTGATGTGCGACCACTCCGTGCACACGACCGACTCTGCAGGGGAGAGCATCGACATGAGGGCGAGCACGTTGGCACCGGTTCCGCCGTAGACGAACAGAGTGTCGACGTCGGCGCCGAACAGCTCCGACATCGCAGCGGCAGCGCGGCTCGTCCACGGATCCTTGCCGTAGGCGAGTGCATGACCCGAATTTGCCGCGGCAACGGCATCGATGACTAGCGGATGAGCACCGGCGACGTTGTCCGACGCGAACGATGCCGACGGAGCGGTGGGGAATGATCTTGCATCGGACACCGCGGCGATATTACGGTGCCTTTTCGTCATGACGAAATCGACGGCAATGAACGGGGAACCGGCACCGCGGTGCGAGTGGTGCCGCACCCCGTTACCGCAGCGCGAAGGGGTCGGGCGACCGCGCAGGTTCTGTTCGCAGGCTTGCCGGCAATGGGACTGGGTTGCACGGCAACGCGCCAGCGAACTGCAGCTCAGCGAGAACGAGCTCGTCATGACCCGTAGCGAGCTCAACGCGCTGCGCGACCAATTGTTCGTCCTGAAGTGCGCTATCGACGACGTCGAACGTGATCTCGATCCGGCCGTCGACCCGACGACACGCGATTACAGGGCGGCACTGCGGTGGTTACTCGAGGCGGCGCGACCCGTCGTCAGCGAACCCCTGAAGCCGAGCACCCGTCTGGAACGCCCATAAGCAACGTTATGTAAAGTACAGTCCGATCAATTCGGCCAACGAAATCGGCCTGAAATTGCTGGTCGCGGCTGATCGGTCGATGCTCTATCGATCAACGAGGACGAACATGAGGTCGCATTCACACGCCACCTCGCCGTTCACCTTCGCCACTCCGCTTCCTTTGCCGGCCCGGGCGCTCATGCGGCCCAGGGTGACCACGAGCTCGAGTTCATCTCCCGGCACCACCTGGCGACGGAACCGGGCCGCATCGAGTCCGCCGAACAGCGGCAGCTTGCCGGGCATCGTTCCCCCGGCGAGCACCGCGTACGCCCCGACCTGGGCGATCGCCTCGCACATAAGTACCCCCGGCAGCGTCGGTCGACCCGGAAAGTGGCCCGCGA
>JBIIUH010000061.1:0-9485 GCA_044340075.1 Ilumatobacteraceae bacterium
CGACGTCTTCGCGGTGCGCTGCGACGTGACGAATTCCGAGGACGTCGACCGGGCGTTCTCCGAGGTCGAGGCGAAGTTCGGACCCGTCGAGGTTCTCGTGTCGAATGCAGGCGTCACCCGTGACACGCTCCTGCTGCGCATGAGCGAGCGTGATTTCACGGACGTCGTCGATGCAAACCTCACCGCCGCGTATCGGGTGTGCAAGCGCGCAGCCCAGCAGATGCTGCGGGCGCGACGCGGCCGGATCGTTCTCGTGTCGAGCGTCGTCGGTTTGTCGGGTCAGGCCGGGCAGGCGAACTATGCCGCATCGAAGGCCGGACTCGTCGGTCTCGCCCGATCGCTCGCCCGCGAACTCGGATCGCGCTCGATCACGGTGAACGTCGTCGCACCGGGGCCCGTCGACACCGACATGACGCGAGTGCTCGGCGAGGAGAAGCTGGCGCAGTTTTCCGCTGCGGTGCCGCTGCAACGCATCGCCACGGTCGACGAAATCGCGGGGGTCGTGTCGTTCCTCGCTTCTCCCGACGCCGCCTACATCACCGGTGCGGTCATTCCCGTCGACGGCGGTCTCGGGATGGGCCACTAGTCGCGAACTACACTCGTCGCAACCCCGAGGAGGTTGATGTGAGCCAGGACATGTTCGAACGATTCACGAAGTGCGCAGTCGACGTGTTGTCGGTCGATGCCGCCAAGATCACGAAGGAAGCCCGCTTCAAGGAAGACCTCGAAGCCGACAGCCTCGACCTCGTCGAGCTCGTCATGTCGCTCGAGGAGGAGTTCGGCATCGAAGTGCCCGAAAGCGACCTCGAGGGCATCGCGACCATCGGACAGGCGTACGACCTCGTCGTTTCCAAGGTGAAGTAACTGCACACCTCGGTGTGCAGCACCCCGTCGCCATGCAGGGAGCAGGTCACCGCGTAGCAGTCACCGGATACGGGGTCCTCGCTCCGTGCGGTGTCGGCAGGGACGCGTTCTGGAAGGGACTGCTCGGTCCCGGCATCACCGGGGCGAAGTCGATCGAACTCGCCGACTGGGATCCGTCGCCGTACTTCGACAATCCGAAGGAGGCGCGTCGCGCCGATCGCGTCGAACAGTTCGCGCTCGCCGCGGCACACGAGGCACTCACCCAATCCGGTGAACTGCCCTACGACAAGGCGCGAGTCGGCACGATCTTCGGCACGGGCATCGGCGGACTGCGCACCCTCGAGGAACAGGTCATCGTTCGCGTCGAGAAGGGCGAGCGACGCGTGTCGCCGTTCCTCGTACCGATGATGATGGCCAATGCATGCGGTGCGGCCGTGTCGATGCGATACGGCCTGCGCGGCCCCGCCGAGACGATTTGCACGGCATGCGCCGCGGCCACCCATGCCATCGGATACGCAGCGCGACTCGTTGCCTGGGGGCGTTGCGATGCCGTCGTCACCGGCGGTGCCGAATCGGCGGGCACGATCACCGCGATCGCCGGCTTTGCGAACATGACTGCGCTGTCGACGACGGGCGTGAGCAAGCCGTTCGATGCGACGCGTGACGGGTTCGTCTTCGGTGAGGGTGCTGCCGTCTTCGTCCTCGAGCGGTGGGATCTCGCCGTTGCTCGCGGCGCGACCATCATCGGCGAAATTCTCGGCGCTGCCAGCAACGCCGACGCGCACCACATCACCGCACCGTCACCGGGCGGAGTTGGCGCGATCGCATGCATGTCGGCGGCGCTCGACGACGCCGGTCTCGCACCGGGCGACATCCGCCAGATCAATGCGCACGGAACGTCGACGCCGCTCAACGACGCCGCAGAAGCGCACGCCGTTTCCGCGCTCTTCGGCACTTCGACACCACCCGTCACGTCGATCAAGGGCGTGACGGGTCACCCGCTCGGTGCCGCCGGCGCTCTCGAGGCCGCCGCAGTGCTGCTCTCGTTCGAGCATCGCCTCATTCCCCCGACTGCGAACACGACCGTTCTCGGTGACGACATCACGTGCGACGTCGTCACCGGTACTGCACGGCCCTGGACGCCCGGCCCGACGATCTCGAACAACTTCGGATTCGGCGGCCACAACGGGTCGGTCGTCATCGCACCGGCGTGACGTTGCATGAGTGAGTCGCATGCCGGTGCGGCACCGCGACGCGACGACTTCGTCGCCCGCCACGTCGGTACGACCGCCGACGACGAACGGCACATGCTCGCCACGGTCGGCTACGCGGATCTCGAATCGTTCATCGCCGACGTCGTTCCCGCCGCCGTCCGTAGCACGGCTGCGCTGAACGTTCCCGCCGCGGTCGACGAAGTCGACGTTCTCGGTGAGCTCGAAGCGATCGCACGGGGCAACGCAGTGCGTACGAGCCTCATCGGGACGGGTTACTACGACACGATCACCCCACCGGTGATCCTGCGCAACGTCATCGAGAATCCCGCCTGGTACACCGCGTACACGCCGTACCAACCCGAGATCAGCCAGGGGCGTCTCGAAGCACTCCTCAATTTCCAGACGATGGTCACCGAGTTGACGGGCATGGATCTCGCCAACGCATCGCTGCTCGACGAAGCCACCGCCGTCGCCGAGGCGATCGTGCTCGCCCGGCGCAGCACGAAGCACGCGTCGATGACGGTGGCGCTGCATGCCGACGTGCATCCGCAGATCCTCGCCGTGGTGCACACGCGGTGCGCACCGATCGGAATCGTCGTCCACACCTGCCCGATCGCCGAGATCGGAACCGTCGATGCCTTCTGCATCGTCGTCGCCCAGCCGGGTTCGTCGGGCGCCGTCACACCGTCGCGCGACCTGCGCACGCTCGTCGCTTCCACCCGGGCCGCCGGCGCGGTGTCGGTGTGCATCACCGATCCGCTCGCCGCGACGTTGCTCGTGCCCGCGGGGCAGATCGGTTTCGACATCGCAGTGGGCAGCGCGCAGCGCTTCGGCGTACCGATGGGCTTCGGCGGACCGCACGCCGCGTACATCGCAACGCGCGAGTCGTTCGCCCGTGCGCTGCCGGGTCGACTCGTCGGCGTCAGCACCGACACCACCGGACGCCCGGCACTGCGACTCGCATTGCAGACGCGCGAGCAGCACATCCGTCGCGAGAAGGCGACGTCGAACATCTGTACCGCACAGGCCCTGCTGGCCAACGTCGCCGGTTTCTATGCGGTGTGGCACGGACCGGAGGGGCTGCAAAGCATCGCCCGGCGCGTCGCCGGTCTCACCGCGGCATTCACGTCCGTCGTGCGGACAGCGGGCCTCGACGTCACCAACTCGGCTGCATTCGACACCGTGACGGTACGCGGCGTGGATGCCGACGGCGTGCTGAGTCGCGCACTCGCCGACAACCTTCTTTTTCGTCGGCTCGATGAACGAACGATCGGACTCAGTTTCGACGAAACGTCCGACCCCCGAACCGTCGTCGCGGCGTGTCGCGCCTTCGGCGTGGTAACCGACCACGCTGCGATCGACGCACTGTCGGCCCCGATCCTCATTCCCGACGACGACCTGCGCACGGACGAATTCCTCACCCAGTCGGTGTTTCACCGCTACCGCAGCGAAACGGAGATGCTGCGCTACCTGCGTCGCCTCGCCGACAAGGACCTCGCACTCGACCGCACGATGATCCCGCTCGGTTCGTGCACGATGAAGCTCAACTCGACGACGGAGATGATTCCCGTCACGTGGCCGTCGTTCGCCCGCATCCATCCCCACGCGCCCGACTCCGACATCGCCGGCTACCGCATGCTCGTCGACGAGCTGTCGCAATTCCTCTGCGACATCACCGGGTACGACGCGGTCTCGTTGCAGCCGAATGCCGGCAGCCAGGGCGAGTTCGCCGGACTGCTCGCCATTCGCGCATATCACGACAGCCGGGGCGACGAGGCACGCACGGTGTGTCTCATCCCCCAGAGCGCACACGGCACGAACGCCGCCAGTGCGGTGATGGCGGGCATGGAGGTCGTCGTCGTGAAATGCGACGACCGCGGCAACGTCGACGTGGACGACGTGAAGCGGTTGTGCGCCGAAGTCGGCGACCGTCTCGCCGCACTCATGGTGACGTACCCGTCGACGCACGGCGTGTTCGAGAGCGCCATCGCCGACGTGTGCGGGATCGTCCACGACTACGGCGGGCAGGTGTACGTCGACGGCGCGAACCTCAATGCGCTCGTCGGCCTCGTGCGACCGGGACACTTCGGTGCCGACGTCAGCCATCTCAACCTACACAAGACGTTCTGCATCCCCCACGGCGGCGGCGGTCCCGGAGTCGGTCCCGTCGCCGTGCGCGCTCACCTTGCACCGTTCCTCCCCGAGGATCCGCGTGTTGGCGCACTCGCGCGGCGGGCGATCAGCGCCGCGAATCACGGTTCGGCGAGCATCCTGCCGATCTCGTGGACGTACATCCGTCTCATGGGAGGTGACGGTCTCGTGCTCGCAACGTCGCGGGCGATCCTCGCTGCGAACTACGTCGCGCGTCGTCTCGCCGACCAGTTCCCGACGCTGTACACCGGAGACTCCGGTCGGGTCGCCCACGAGTGCATCCTTGACCTGCGTCCGTTGACGAAGTCGACGGGGGTCACCGTGGAGGACGTGGCCAAGCGTCTCATGGACTACGGCTTCCATGCCCCGACGATTTCGTTCCCGGTGGCCGGAACTCTCATGGTTGAGCCGACCGAGAGCGAGTCGCTGCGCGAGCTCGATCGCTTCTGTGCCGCGATGATCGCCATCCGCGGCGAGATCGCAGCCATCGAGAAGGGAACCGTCACGATTGAGGAGTCCCCGTTGCGTCACGCCCCGCACACGGTCGAAGACGTCGTCGGCACGTGGGAACGCGCCTACGACCGCAACGACGCACTGTTCCCGCTGCCGGAGTTGCGTTCGCGGGGCTACTTCCCGCCCGTCTCGCGGATCGACGCGGCGCACGGCGATCGAAATCTCGTCTGCTCGTGCGAACCGCTCGAAGCATTCGCCGACTCCCGATACCGTTGAACCATGACCGACCGCTCGTCAGCCGAGCGCCTCGCGCACGATGCGCTCACCGCGCTCACCGATCTCGCTCAGGCTCTGCGCACTCTCGACGTCGTCGACCAGGGACGCCGCAAGACGGAACAGGCACGCCACCAGGTCGAATCGCTCGTGACGACCCTGCGCAACGTCGGCGCGACACTCGACAACCTGCACCAGCTCTCGACCCGCGTCACCGCCCTGCTCGACGAGATCGAGGAGCCCGTGAAGAAGCTCGCCCTCGTCGCCGATCAACTCGGTCCGATGCTCGCGATGCTCGGCATGAAGGCGCCGACGGCAACACCGTCAGCAGCCACAGCTTCAGCCGCAACAGCAGCAGCGACGACCCCGCCGGCAACCGCACCGTCAGCATCATCGTCACCCGAAGGATCGGGGACGGGCGCTACCGGCGCTTCGGCGGGCTGACGAACGGCGTCGTCACGACGCGTCCGATCAGTTCCTGACCGCGCACGACGACGCGGACGTCGTCGCCGACGGTGACACTCCCCTGCGCGCACATCGCCAGGGCGATGCCATGTCCGAGCACCGGTGAGTAGTTGCCGCTCGTGACGAGACCCACCTGCTGGTGCGTCGAGCCGGCGCTCGTCACCACGACCTCGGCGCCGTCGCGCGGCGGGCGGCGGGTCTCCGTGGCGATACCGACGAGACTTCTCTCGGGTCCGGCGTCGCGTTGCCCGATGAGAGCATCGCGTCCGACGAAGTGCGGTTTGTTCCAGCCGACGACCCACGCCAGCCCCGCTTCGAGCGGAGAGATGATCGGTGAAATGTCGTGGCCGTGTAGCGGCAGTGCCGCCTCCAACCGCAGCGTGTCACGGGCTCCCAATCCGGCCGGAACGACTCCCGCGGCGGCGATGGCGGCAATGAACGCCTCGGCACGTTCGACGGGCAGCGCGATCTCGACGCCGTCCTCGCCCGTGTAACCCGTCCCGGCAACGACGCACGGCGCGCCGAGGACGTCGACACGTTCGACGCGAAAGCGACCGACCGCCGCAGCGTCGGCACTCACTTCGCCGAGTCGTTGCCTCGCCCGCGGACCCTGCACGGCGACCACGACGCGTTCGGCGGTGACGTCACGACCGCCGATGACGTCGAGGATGCGTTTCGTGTTCGACGCATTCGGCATGACGTGGAACTCCGACTGGTCGATCCACCAGATGATGACGTCGTCCTCGATGCCCCCGGCGTCGTTGCACATGTGGCTGTACTGCGCGCGTCCCGGTGCGACCTTTGCGAGGTCGTTGGTTGCCGCACGCTGCAGCGAGTCGAACGCGCCGTCGCCGGTGACGACGACCGTGCCGAGATGCGACACGTCGAACCACACCGCATCGTTGCGGCACGACATGTGCTCCGCGACGGTACCCGAGGGATACGACAGCGGCATCTCCCAACCGCCGAATTCGACCATCTTGGCCCCGAGCCGTCGATGCAGCGCATCGAGTGGCGACGTTCGCACGTGACGTCAGCGAACGGCGATGCGACGCGACGAACGCGCGTCACGCTGTTCCGTGGTGGCGCGCATCCGCTCGACGCGCTTCAACTCGACGATCTGGTCGTCGAGTTCCGCCTTCACGTTCGACAGCGGCAGAACGTTGAGGACGCCCTGGCCGTTGCGCACGACGTCGGTGAGGTGCTCGCCGTCGCACAGGACGACCGACGCACCGCTGATGACGATGTGCGCTGCGGCGATGTCCGAACTCACGTGGCGGCGCAGGTAGTCGAACACTTGGCGCACTGCTTCGAGTTTGATGCCGGCATCGAGGAGGTTCTTGATCACCTTCAACTCGAGAAGATCCCGATACACGTACTCCCGTCGGCTACCGCTGCCGGTGGCGTCGGTGGCCGACGGGCGTACGAGATCGGTCCTGGCCCAGTAGTCGAGCTGGCGATACGTGATTCCCACGATCGCCGCCGCCTGGGTGCCGCTGTACGTACGAGCCGACAGCGACGACATGGAACCAGCCCCCTCACTCCGCATGAGACTCCTCAGGATACGGGGACGAGCCCGACTCCCACCCCGGCGCGCGGGCTTACCGCTCCTGGAAATCCTCGGGGTTCACGTTCTCGAGGAACTGGTGGAACTCGTCGAGGATTTCGTCGTCCTGTGCGGAATCGTCCTCCTCAATGACGACCCCGACCGCATCGAGGAGATCGCGCCGGGCGAACATCGGGATTTCGGCACGCACCGCGATCGCCACCGCATCGGAGGGACGACACGAGATGACGTGCTGCTGGCCGCCGAGGAGCACGTGCAACTCGGCAAAGTACGTGTGCTCGCGCATCTCGGTGATGACGACACGGGACACGTGCGCGCCGAGGTCCTCGAACACGTTGACGAGAAGGTCGTGCGTGAGCGGACGCTCCGGCACGTGCCCCTCGCGCGCGTATTCGATCGATCGCGCTTCGGGCATGCCGATGTAGATGCCCATGACCCGGTGCGGATCGTCGATCTCGCGCAGGATCATCATCGGTGTGTCGGCGGGAACCTCGACTTTGAGACCCTCGAGCTGCATTTGCACGTCCTGCTGTGCGCTCATGGCGTCAGCGTAGCAACGGCACCGAACGCCGCCGCCACCGAGCTACTCGTCGTGACCGTGCAGGCGATTGCGCAGTATTCCCGTCCGCAAGCGACCACCGACGTCGACGAGCGTGCCGATGAGTGACTGCGCCGCGGCGTGTTTGGCCTCGCGTCGCGCCTTCGGCGAGAGAAGTTGTTCGAACACGTCGAGCTCGCGTTCGGCGGCGAGTCGCCAACCCTTGAGATGACGCGCCTCGATACCGAGGTTGATGAGCTCGACGGCGGCGCGCAGGACGTCGAGGTCGCGCGGGTGGTACAGAACGAGATCGCCCATCGTCATCGTTTTCACGATTCCGCTCGCCTCGATTGCAGCCATGAGTGCTGCGTCGATGCCGAGTTGCGCCTGCACGTCATCGCGCGTGAGGCGCCGAGCGACGGGATTCGTCGTCGACACGGGTTCGAATACCGGATTCGACACGGGGTTTGACACGGGGTTTGACACGGGGTTTGACACGGTGTTGGACACAGCGTTTGACACCGTGACGGCGGCCGCACGAGCAGCGGGCCGGACGAAGGAGCCCGTCGTGTCGATGTCGGCGGCACGGGCCGCGGGATGCGACCGCGACGGCACGCGCAGCCCGCGGGGCATGCTCGGATCGGACGTGTCGTCCGGACGCAGCACCGATTCGCTCTCGTCGTTCTCCAAGCGGTCGCGAATGACCCGCAGCGGCAGGTAGTTCTCGCGCTGTTCGCGCAGGACGAAGCGCAGCCGCTCGATCTCGGCATCGGTGAACTTGCGGTACCCCGCCGACGTGCGCTCGGGGGCGATCAGACCCTGACTCTCGAGGAAGCGGATCTTCGAAATGGTGACGTCGGGAAACTCCTCGACGAGCATCGCAAGAACCTCACCGATCGAACGGTACGCCGCGGCCATCGCGATCAGCCGAAGAATGCGACGAGGCGGTACTTGCCGATCTGCAGTTCGTCACCGTGCGCGAATGCGGCCTCGTCGACGCGCTTCTGGTTGAGATACGTGCCGTTCAGCGAACGCAGGTCGCGCACCAACCACGTGTCGCCGTTGCGCACGAGCAGCGCATGACGCCTCGACACCGTGACGTCGTCGAGGACGATGTCATTGTCGGGCACGCGACCGACCGACACCTCGTCGGTACGCAATGCGAACCGGGTTCCCATGTCGTCGCCCTGGCGCACGACGAGCATCACCTCACCGGGTGCGAGCTCGTTGGCGGCGACGACGGCGTTGTCTTCACTGCCGGGTGCGTCCTGCAGGGCATCGGTTTTCGGGAGCACGATCGTGCGGTGGGTCGGCGAATCGAGCACGGTGCCGCACGCCGAACAGAACACGGACTGCGGCGGGTTGCGGTGCCCGCAGGAGTTGCAGAACACGTACTCCACGACCTCAGCCCCCCACCAATGCCCGGTAGCCGGCGGCATCGAGAAGCTCGGGCAATGGTCCGTCACAGGTGATCTCACAGATCCAGCCGTCGCCGTACGGATCCTGGTTGAGGAGCTCGGGTCGCTCGGCAAGTGCTGCGTTCACCGCGGTGATGACCCCGCTCACCGGCGCATAGATGTCGGACACGCTCTTCGTGCTCTCCACTTCGGTGAACGACGCCTTCGCCGCGACCGTCGCGCCGACGTCGGGAACACCGACGAAGACGACGTCACCGAGTGCATCCTGGGCATAGTCGGTGATTCCGAGACGGGCGACGTTGCCGGAGATGCGCACCCACTCGTGGTCCTCGGTGTATCGGAGGTCGTCGGGAATGCGCATGACCACAACCGTAGTCTCAGCGTGTCGGTGAAAGTCGCTCCCGTTTCTGCGTGCGTCCGATGCGCAGGTTCACCGCAATGACCGGTACGTATGCGACGGCAGTGACGTAGGAAATGACGACCCCCGGCACCCCGATCGCCCATCCGGCGTTCCGCACGAATTCCGCACCGTTCGTACCGCT
>JBIIUH010000062.1:0-9482 GCA_044340075.1 Ilumatobacteraceae bacterium
ATCGTCGTTGCCGGAATTCCCGGCGACGAAGCAACGGTGAAGACGTTCCGCCGCGACGGCAACACCCTCGTACTCGTGCCGTCGAACGATGCGCTCGAACCGCTGCGCTACGACCCGAAAGACGTCACCATCTTCGGCAAGGTCGTCACAGTGATGCGACGTCTGTAAAGACGGCGCATCACCATCAATAGAGCGCGCAGGCTGTAAAGCCAAGCATGACCATGAATACAGCGCAACGCCTGTAGAGACCTCGTCCTAGCCGAGGCGGCGGGCGAGCAGTTCGATCGCGTCGTCGGGCTGCACCACGGCGACACGGACGTTGTTCGCCCCGCCTGCGCCGTAGAAATCGCCGGGGCTGACGAGTGCACCGCCTTCGCGGGCGAGACGATCGGCGAACTGCCAGCCGTCGCGCGCATCGAACCACAAGTAGAAGCCACCCTGCGGCAGATCGATGCCGATACCCGACCAGCGCGACAACACGTCGGCGGTGCGCTCGAGACGTCTCAGATACACGTCGCGCTGTACCCGCACGTGATCGTCGTCGTTCAATGCGACGACTCCGGCGGCCTGTGCGGGGCCGGGCACCATCATGCCGACGTGCTTGCGCACTTCCTTGAGGTAGTTGACGATGTCGGCATCGCCGGCATAGAACGCCACGCGCACACCGGCGAGATTCGAACGCTTCGACAACGAATGCAACGCAACGACACCGTCGAGGCCGTGCTGAATGATGCTGTCACCCGGTCGACTCCACGTGAACTCCACGTAGCACTCGTCGCTGAACACCGGCACCCCGTGCTGCCGACCCCAGGCTGCAGCGGCACCGAGATCATCGAGAGCTCCGGTGGGATTGCTCGGTGAATTCACCCACAACATGAGCGCATTGGCCGCATCGCGCGGATCGATCGCCGCGAGATCGATGCCACCCGATGCATTCATCGGCACGGCGACGGGTCGACATCCGGCGAGGATCGCCCCCATTTCGTACGTCGGATAGGCAACGGCCGGATACAACACGACGTTGCGATCGGGGCGTCGCAGATGCAGATAGTGCGGCGTCGTTGCGACGAACTCCTTCGAACCGACACAGGCCGCAATCGACGCGAGCGGTACGTCGACGGCGAAGCGGCGCTGCATCCACGCCCGTGCCGCGGCACGCAACGGTTCGCTGCCGATGCTCGGCGGATAACCGCGCTCGGCGTTCGATGCCGACAGCGCGGCAACGACGGCGGGTAGTGGCGGATCGCACGGGGTGCCGATCGACAGGTCGATGACTCCCCCGTCGTGCTTCTTTGCAACGGCCGCCAAGGCGTCGAGTCGGTCGTACGGATACGGCGGCGGAACGAACGGCGTGGCGGTCATGATGCGACCACGAAGTCTGCCAGCCGCCCCGTAGCCGAATCGCTGAGTCGGGCCCGCACGCGAATGCCCGCGGCTTCCTCGCTCGACGACACGATCTCGCCCTCGCGGTGCAACATCGCAAGCAGATCGCCGCGGTCGTAGGGAATGAACACCTCGACGACCTTCGCCAAGCTGCGGATGCGGTCACCGATGGTGCGCAGGAGCAGGTCGATTCCTGTGCCGCTCGCCGCCGAGATCGCCACCGAACCCGGGTGGCTCGCGGCAAGCCCTGCGGCGACGTCGGGTGCGGTGTCGGCCTTGTTGAACACGATGAGCTCGGGCACCGAATCGGCCTTGATCTCGGCGAGCACCTCGTGCACCGCAGCGATGTTCCCTTCGGGATCGGCCGCACCGGCATCGACGAGATGAATGAGCAGGTCGCTGCGCGCCGCCACTTCGAGCGTGCTGCGGAACGACTCGACGAGCGAGTGCGGCAGACGGCGGATGAACCCGACGGTGTCGGTGAGGAGCACCGTTTCACCACCGGGAAGTGCGAGGCGACGCGTCGTCGGGTCGAGCGTGGCGAACAGGCGATTCTCGACGAGCACACCGGCCGCGGTGAGACGGTTGAGCAGGGTCGACTTGCCGGCGTTCGTGTAACCGACGATCGTGACGTGGGCGAGACCGCTGCGAGCACGCCCCTTGCGCTGCACGTCGCGGGTGCGCTGCAGTTCACGCAACTCGCGCTCGAGCTTGGCGATGCGGTCGTTGATGCGGCGGCGGTCGGTCTCGAGCTTCGTTTCGCCCGGACCCCGAGTGCCGATACCCGCACCCTGTTGCGTGAGCGCAGCTGCGGCACCACGGCGGATGCGCGGCAGTCGGTAGTTGAGCAGCGCGAGCTCGACCTGCGCCTTGCCCTCCAGGGTGTGGCTGTTCTGGGCGAAGATGTCGAGAATGACGGCGGTGCGATCGAGCGCGGTACGACCGAGGAGTTTTTCGAGGTTGAACTGCTGCCCCGGCGACAACTCGTTGTCGAACACCACCGTGTCGGCATCAACGGCGAGCGACAACTCGCGCAGCTCCTGCGCCTTTCCCTTGCCGATATAGTACGCCGGATCCGGCGCGCGGCGACGTTGCGTGACACGGGCGACGACGTCGGCACCGGCGGTGTCGACGAGACGTTCGAGCTCGTCGAGGCTCTCGTTCACTTCTTCCTCGGTGTCGTCGTCGAGGATGACACCGACGAGGATGATCTTTTCCCGGATCGTGCGCTCGATGAGCGTGCGACCGAGGGCCTCCTGGTACGGGGTGTTCACCCAACGACCTCGAAGCGCCCGACGTAGCGCGACGCGCCGCCGAGCGTGCATTCGCCACTGCGGGGCGAGTTCAACGTCACGCGCGCATCGCCACCCGGCATGTGCACCGTGACACCGACGACGTCGTTGCCGCCCCCGGCGACGAGACCCCATCGCACCGCCGCCCACGCCGATGCACACGCACCGGTGCCGCACGCCTGCGTAATTCCCGCGCCGCGTTCGTGAACGCGCATCGTGATGGCATCGGGCTCGGGGCCGGGCTCGATGATCTCGAGGTTCACCTCGGGTACCAGCGCGCCGAGCGATTCGAGGTTGACGACGTGCACGGCCTCGACACCGACGACGGCATGCGGATTGCCGACCGACACGTGCTCGACGGGCCGATCGGGATGCACGCCGAGCTTCGCCCACGACGCGGGCGGGGCGATCGTCGTCAGTGCGCCCATCTCGACGCTCGCATCGGCGGTGTCGGGCAGTGATCCGGCGCGTACGGTCACCGCGCGCGGGCCCGCGGCGGTGTGCAACAGGTAGTCACCCGCCGTGGCACCGTGCGCCGCAACATCGCCGCGGTGTAGTGCGTGGGCGAAGCATCGTGCACCGTTGCCGCTCATTTCCGCGTGCGAACCGTCGCTGTTCACGAGCCGCATCCGCGCGGAACGCGCATCGAGGCGTCGCAAGAGCAGGAGACCGTCCGCGCCGACGGCTCCCCCACGGGCGCACCAGGCGCGCGCGCACGCCGCCCAGTCGAGGTCGTCGTCGCCGAGTCCCGCCACGTCGAGATCGAGCACGAGAAAGTCGTTGCCGAGCGCGTCGAACTTGTCGACGACGAACGTGCGGGCCACCGGGTCAGTCTCGCCGATCGGCGTGCTGCAGCACAGCCCGGAGTACGGGTGTCACCTCGGCGACGGGGTCGGCGTCGACCGTCACCCACTGCACCCGCGGATCACGCCGGAACCAGCGCTCCTGGCGCACCGCGAACTGCCGCGTGCGCGTGACGATCGTGGCGACCGCCTCGTCGAGACCTGTTCGTCCTTCGAGGTGATCGATGAGTTCCTTGTAGCCGAGGGCTTGCTGCGCCTCGCGCGACAATGCCCGTCGTTCGTACAAGCCGCGCACCTCGGCGAGCAGGCCGGCAGCGATCATGGCGTGCACGCGGGCCTCGATGCGCCGTGCGAGCACGTCACGCGGCCACAAGATTCCTATTTGCGTGACGCCGTTCGACGGGTAGGCACCGGTGCCCGGACCGAACGACGAGAAGGGTCGACCGCTGCCGATCGTCACCTCGAGGGCCCGCTCGATGCGACGACGGTTGTGGCGGTCGGTGCGTTGCGCCGTCACCGGATCACTCTCGACGAGCCGGGCCCACAGCACTGCCACGTCGGATTCAGCTGCGAGTTGCGCGCGCACCTCGGGCCACTCACCCGGCGGTGTGAGGTCGTCGATCACCGCGGTGAGATACAGCCCCGTGCCGGCAACGAGCAGGGCGCGATCGCCGGCCGCTGCGATGGCGTCGAGTGCCGCGGTTGCGGCAGCCTTGTACTGCGTCACCGTGAATCGTTCCGTCGGATCGACGAGATCGATGCCGTGGTGCGCCACCGCATCGCGATCGGCACGCGACGGCTTGGCGGTGCCAATGTCCATGCCGCGGTACACCTGCATCGCGTCGACGGCGACGATCTGTGCTCCGCCCTCGCGCGCCACGTGCATGGCGACGTCACTCTTGCCGCTGGCCGTCGGGCCGAGGATGACAACGGGGGTCACGTTACGCTGCCGTGACGGCAAGGCGCACCTTGTGGGTGGGCGCCGGCCCGGCGTCGAGCAGGTGTCCCGACAGATGGAAACGCGCTGCGTCGGTGATCTGCACCGTTGCATACGTGCCCGGGCGCAAGAGCGATGGCGCATCGAAATGCACGAGCTTGTTCTGCCGCGTGCGCCCGGTGAGGCGCTCGCGGTTGCGCTTGCTCGTGCCCTCCACGACGACTTCCTCGATGCGGCCGATGCGTGCGGCATGTCGGCGCACCGCCGAGCGATCAAGCACCGCCTTCAGACGATCGAACCGCTCTCCCACGATCGACGGATCGACGAAGCGCTCGACCATGTCGGCCGCCGCTGTGCCCTCTCGCGGCGAGAAGATAAATGCATACGCCGAATCGAATTCGGCTTCGGCGGCAACCTCGAGCGTGTCACAGAAATCGCGCTCCGTTTCACCGGGGAAGCCGACGATGATGTCGGTGGTGACGGCGAGGTCGTCGATCGTGGCGCGCGCCTCGGCTAGACGCTCGAGGTACCGCGCCCCGGTGTAGCCGCGGTGCATTGCAGCGAGCACGGCGTCGCTGCCGGATTGCAGCGGGTAGTGCAGGTGCTCGCACACCGCCGCCGTCGATGCCATCGCGGCGAAGGTGTCCGAGCGCATGTCTTTCGGGTGCGGGCTCATGAAACGCACACGGCGCACACCCGGTGTGTCGCCGACCGCCCGGAGCAACTCCGAGAACAGCGGCTGCACGCGCACGTCATCACCGGCCCGGCGTCGAGCCAGGCTGAGATCGCGTCCGTACGAGTTGACGTTCTGGCCGAGCAGGAAGATTTCAGTGACGCCCGAGGCAGCGAGTGAGCGCACTTCGTCGACGATGTCGTCGAACGGACGGCTCACTTCCTTGCCGCGCACCGCGGGAACGATGCAGTAGGCGCACGTGTTGTCGCAACCGATCTGGATCGTCACCCAGGCGTTGTACGAGGTGTCACGCTTCACCGGCAGCGCCGACGGGAACAGCGTGTGGTCATCGAGGATCGCTTCGTCGATGATCTCGGTGATCGGGCCGTGTTCGGCGGCGTGATGGAGAAGGTCGACGGTGCGGTGCACGTTGTGCGTTCCGAGAACGACGTCAACCCACGGCGCCTTGTTGCGCACGACGTCGCGGTCCTTTTGTGCGAGACAGCCGGCAACGACAATTGACCGACCGGGAGCCTCATCTTTCCAAGCCTTCAATGTGCCGAGACTGCCGTACAGCTTGTTGTCGGCGTTCTCACGAATGCAGCAGGTGTTCAGGACGACAACATCAGCATCGGCCTCATCGGAGGCTTCTTCAAGTCCGTCCTGCTCAAGGAGACCGGCGATTCGCTGCGAATCGTGGTCGTTCATTTGGCAGCCGAACGTCCGCACGACGTAGCGACGAGTCACGACACTCCAAGGGTATCGACGTCACTCGGCGCCACGCCGTGCGAGACGGCGCGTGGCTGGTACGCGTTATTCGAGGTCGATCGGCTTCTCGTCGGCCGGAGAGAAATCGGCCTCGGCAGCATCGACGGCCTCGACACCCATCGCCTTCTGGCGCACCCGCTCGGTCATCTGCATCATGACGTCGGGATTGTCGGCGAGGAACTGCTTGGAGTTCTCGCGACCCTGGCCGAGTTGCTCACCGTCGTACGTGAACCACGCACCCGACTTCTTTGCAATACCGAGTTCGACGGCGAGGTCGAGCACCGCGCCTTCGCGGCTGATGCCGCGACCGTAGGTGATGTCGAACTCGGCCTGCTTGAACGGCGGCGCGACCTTGTTCTTCACGACCTTCACGCGGGTGCGGGCACCGACGACTTCGGCGCCGTCCTTGATCTGTTCGATGCGGCGGATGTCGAGTCGCACCGACGAATAGAACTTCAGCGCACGACCGCCGGGGGTCGTTTCGGGCGAACCGAACATGACGCCGATCTTCTCGCGCAACTGATTGATGAAGATGGCGACGGTGTTCGACTTGTTGAGGTTGGCGGTGAGCTTGCGCAAGGCCTGACTCATGAGTCTGGCCTGCAAACCGACGTGGCTGTCACCCATTTCACCCTCGATTTCGGCGCGCGGCGTGAGGGCTGCGACCGAGTCGATGACGATGACGTCGAGGGCACCGGATCGCACGAGCATGTCGACGATTTCGAGTGCCTGTTCGCCGGTGTCGGGCTGGGAGATGAGCAGGTTGTCGGTGTCGACGCCGATCGCCGATGCGTACACCGGGTCCATGGCGTGTTCGGCATCGACGTAGGCACAGATGCCGCCGTTGCGTTGCGCTTCGGCGACGATGTGCATGGCGAGGGTCGACTTACCCGAGGACTCGGGGCCGAAGATTTCAACGACGCGGCCGCGGGGCACGCCACCGACGCCGAGGGCGATGTCGAGGGGCAGGGCACCCGTGGCGATCGATTCGATGGACATCGTCTCTTTTTCACCCATGCGCATGACCGAGCCGGAGCCGAACTGCTTGTCGATCTGGCCGAGGGCCGCTTCGAGTGCCTTGGACCGCTCGCTGGCCCGCTCGCGGTCGGCGTCGACGGGGGTCTTGCCGGCTTTGCCAGAGGTCTTTGCGGGCTGCTTGTCGGTGGTCATTGGTGTGCCTTTCGTGCTGGATTCGGTGTGAATGTGGGGTGTTTTGCGTGTGTTGCTGATGAGATCGGTGACTGTACGGAGGGGGTGTGTGCTGATTGCCGTCCTACCGTACCCACGAACAGGTGTTCGGTCAAGCATTCGACCCGATTTTCGACCTTTTTTGCAACGCGATGACCGGCACGGCTTTTCCATCCGACCGTGCGCCCCGCCGCTCACCCCGGCCGGGGTGAGCGATTTGGGACGTGTTTCGGGGGTGAATGGACGTCCCGTGCTCGGGGGTATCACCGTTTCGCCCCGTGCGCGCACTGTATGGTCGTCCGCATGAAGAAACGTGACCTCATCAATGCAGTATCCATCCACGCCGACGTTGACAAGAAGACAGCGGCACGAGTCGTAGAAGGAACGATCGACGTCATCTTGGCCAACGTTGCCAAGGGCGAAATCGTCAACCTCTCCGGCTTTGCCAAGTTCTTCAAGAAGCACCGTCCGGCCCGTATCGGCCGCAACCCCGCCACGGGTGAGCAGATCAAGATCAAGGCGAAGACCGTCGCCAAGATCACGCCGCTGAAAGGCTTCAAGGACATCGCCCTTGGCGTCGCTTCGGCACCGAAGATCGTCACCGTGCGCAAGCCTGCCGCCCCTGTGAAGGCCGCGAAGAAGCCTGCCGCCAAGAAGGCGAGCAAGCCGAGCAAGGCCAAGAAGCCGGCGAAGAAGGCGGGCAAGCGCCGCTAATTCAGGTTGGTGAGAGTCGACTCACGTCGACGATCACGAACGCTGAATGAAGTGAATACCGAATTTCGAGAAATCAGGAGACGACGGTACGGGCATGTTCCGTACCGTCGTCTTCTTGTATGGGGCGCATGAACAAGTCGATCGCCAGCCACGTCGTGTACGTGATCGGATAACCGAGGACGGCGATCGCAACAGTGATTCCGATGGTGGATCCGAGAACCGGTACGAGTGCGACATCGGGATACGTCGCGACGACGCCGACGAGCATCGTGACGAGCAATGCCCCACCGGTGAGGATGAAGTTGATCGCCATCGCGCCGAGCATGAACCCTTCGAGGTTGCGCGCCCAGCGCAGATTGCACCCGTGGCACCGTTCGCGGCGCCGAAACCAGCCGTCGAAGAATGCGCGGCGGTTGCCGCAATTCGGGCAGCGCCGGGTGACACCGCGCAACAACATTTTCCCGAGGCTCGGGTGCGGCGACACCGCCTTCGTGCTCACGCCGTGAGTTCGGCAGCGAACTCGGCGAAGACCTCGACGTAGGTCATTGCCGCCGCATCGTCGTGCAGCACGGAAATGAGCCACTGCTCGTCGAGGCCGGGCGGCAGGAGAATGCCGCGGTTGATTCCGTGCATCCACTGAGCGAAGGCGAGGTCCAAGTCGGTGTTCTTGTAGTCGCGGTAGTTGCGAATGCGGTTCGGCGACCACGTGACACAACCCTTGGCGCCGAATTGCACCGTGTTCGCAGGCAGACCGTGCTCGTCGATGATCGCCTGGCACGCGGCCACGAGGCGGCCGTTGCGTTCGATCACCGCGGTCGTCGTTTCGGGGGTGCACACCTCGGCGAGAACGGCGCGCGCCGCCGCCATGCACAGGGGGTTGCCGTTGTACGTACCTAGGTGCACCGCACGGCGCTTCGTGATTTCGTCCATCACTTCCTGCCGACCACCGAAGGCACCGAGCGGCAGGCCGCCACCGATGGATTTCGCGAGCGCAACGAGATCGGGCTGCACACCGAGCGCACCGGCCGCACCAGACCAACCCGCGGTGATGCCCGTCTTCACTTCGTCGAACACGAGCATCGTGCCGTATTTCTCTGTGATGGCGCGAACGGCCTGCAGGTAACCGGGATCGGGCAAGCAGATGCCGATGTTCTGCATCACCGGCTCGACGATGAATGCGGCAACGTCACCGGTGCGCAGCACAGCCTCGAGCGCCTCGGGGTCGTTGTACGGAATGACGATGGTGTCTTCGACGACACCCTTCGTGATGCCCGTCGACGACGGTACCGAGTTCGGCTTGTTCGCCGGACCCGCTTCGGACAGTGACGGCTTCATCGAGATCATCACTTCGTCGTGGTGACCGTGATAGCCACCT
Source organism: Ilumatobacteraceae bacterium (assembly GCA_044340075.1). Taxonomy (GTDB): domain Bacteria; phylum Actinomycetota; class Acidimicrobiia; order Acidimicrobiales; family Ilumatobacteraceae; genus F1-60-MAGs027. Next base: position 9,134 of record JBIIUH010000062.1, read on the forward strand.
TCGACCTTCACGATCTTGTCGCGCCCGGTGTAGGAGCGAGCGACGCGCAACGCATCCATCGTCGCTTCAGTGCCGGAGTTCGTGAAGCGCCACAGCGGGAAGCCGTAGCGCGCGGCGAGGAGCTCGGCGACCTCGGCGTTCGTCGGGCACGGGGTGACGAAGAGCGATCCGTCCTCGAGCTGCGCTTCGACCGCGCGACGCACCGCCGGGTGAACGTGCCCGGCAAAGAGTGCGCCGAAACCCATGTTGTAATCGACGTAGCGGTTGCCGTCGACATCAACGGCCCAATATTCCTGGGCTCGGGCGACGACGAGCGGATACGGGTCGTAGTCCTGAAAGGACGACGGAA
>JBIIUH010000063.1:0-8979 GCA_044340075.1 Ilumatobacteraceae bacterium
CACCGTCGTTCGTCGCGCCGAGCGTGTAGTGCATGCGGATCGGATGCCGCTTGGCGTGGATGAGCAGGCTCTCCTCGCGCGAGAGGGTGCACTTCACCGGACGGTCGAGCAGCCACGCCGCAAGTGCGGTCTGGCCCTGGTTCGACATGTCCTCCTTGCCACCGAAGGCACCGCCGTTCGACACCAGTTCGACCGTGACGCGAGTGTTGTCGAGCGACAGGATGCGCGCGATGTCGTTTCGGTCGTCCCACACTCCCTGACCGCCCGAGTACACGTGCAGCGCTCGCGAGTCGCCCGAACCCGAAGGCACGGCGACGGTCGATTCGGGTTCGAGGAAGGCATGCTCGATGCGCTGCGTCTGGAACGTTTCCTCTATGACGACGTCGCTTGCAGCGAGGACAGCGTCGACGTCACCGCGTTCGTACGTGCTCGTCGACAGGACGTTCGTCTCCGTTCCCCACACGGCTACTTCCGCGGTTGCGAGGGCCACGTCGACGTCGGTGATCGGGGTGTGCACGTCGTACGTCACCTCGACGAGCTGGGCGGCACGACGTGCGGTGTCGCGGTCGTCGGCAACGACGATGGCGATGACGTCACCGGCAAACGACGTTCGTCCACCCACCGGGATGAGGATCGGCCAGTCCTTGTAAATGAGTCCGACCTTCAGTTCTCCCGGAACGTCTGCGGCCGTGAAAACGGCGTGCACCCCGGGTACCGCGCGTGCGGCGTCGACGGCGATCGCCGTGATCGTCGCCCGGGTGTGGCGGGTGAGGTGGAGCGCGGCGTGGAGCATGCCGGGGACGCGGATGTCGTCGACGTACCCGCGACTGCCGAGTGCGAGATCACGCGCTTCGTACTTCGGAGCACGCGATCCGATGCCCCCGACTTCGGCAAGCGTCGGCGCTTCACCCTTGGCGGCGTTGACGAGTGCATCGAGCACCTTGACATAGCCCGTGCAGCGGCACAAGTGGGCACCGAGATGGCGCATGAGATCCTGACGCGTGATCGACGGACCCTTCTTGTCGATCTGTGCCTTGGCGCGAACGATGATCCCGGGAATGCAAAAGCCGCACTGCAGTCCGCCGGCGGCGGCGAAGCACGCCGAATACAGTTCGCGGTCGGCATCGCTCCAACCTTCGAGTGTGACGACGTTCGCGCCCTCGAGGCGTTCGAGGGACTGCTGGCAACTGACAACCGCCTTGCCGTTCACCATGACGGTGCAGCAGCCGCACTGACCTGACGGTGAACAGCCGTCCTTCGGCGACAGGACGTCGAGTTCCTCGCGCAGGGCGGCGAGCAAGTGGGGGTGGCGCTGCTTCACGGTCACCGGGGTGCCGTTGACTACAAGCGACGTCACCTTGACAGTTTGTCAAAGGATGGGGGCTAAGGCAACGGCTTTCCCGAGGAGTCGAGGTGGACCCCGCGCTGGTTCGTCAGCCGGGAGTAGACCTCCGGGCGGCGGTACAGGTCGAAATTGAACAGGGTGCCGGTGTAGTTCGAGCACCAATCAAGATCGCAATCGGCGACGACGACCTCGTCGGCGACGGTGTTCGCCCGGGCGAGGATCTCGCCCGACGGGGCGATGATCATCGAATCCCCGAGCGAATCCACACCTTCCTCGAGTCCACCCTTCGCCACACCGACGACGAACGTGCCGTTCTGGTACGCACCCGACTGCATGACGAGAGCGTTGTGGAACGACGCCAAGCGGTCCTGGCTCGGATCGGGTACGTAGTGAAGAGGAGTGTTGTAGCCGCACAACACGAGCTCGACACCCTGCAAGCCCATCTCGCGGTACGTCTCCGGCCACCGCCGGTCGTTGCAGATCATCATTCCGATGCGGCCGCTGAAGGCATCCCAGACACCGAAACCTTCGTTCGACGGCTCGAAGTAGTGCCGCTCTGCATGTTGGAACGGACGATCGGGTTCGTGCGCGGCGTGACCGGGGATGTGCACCTTGCGGTACTTCGCAACCACGTTGCCCGTGCGGTCGACGAGCACCTGCGTGTTGAAACGATGACCGTCTGCGGTGAGCTCGGCATAGCCGAGACAGAAACCCACGCCCAATTCACGGGCGCGATCGAACAGCGGCTGCGTTGCCGCCGACGGCATCGACGTCTCGTACCAGTGATCGGCTTCCCTGAGGTCCTCGACGTACCAGCGCGGGAAAAAAGTTGTGAGTGCGAGTTCGGGAAAAACGACGAGATGTGCGCGGCGCATCGCGGATTCCTCGAGCATCGCGCACAGGCGGCGCACGACCGAATCGCGATCGTCGCTGCGCTGCACCGGTCCGAGCTGTGCCGCAGCGACACGAACGACGCGCCGACCCGGTGGCGGATACACGGCCGGTGTCATGCGAACACGTCCAGATCGGAATGGTCCACCATGTTCGCGAGCCGCAACATGACGTCGAAGAGCACGTTCGCACCGGCGACGAGGTCGGCGCGATCGGTGTGCTCGGCGGGGTTGTGGGAGATGCCCTTGTGGCTCGGCACGAAGATCATCGCCGTCGGACTCACGCGGGCGAGCATTTGGGCATCGTGACCCGCTCCGCTCGGCAGCTCGATGACGGAGTGGCCGTGTTCGACCGCCACGTGCCGCACCATCGACACGACGCGCTCGTCGAAAACGACCGGCTCGAAACGTGCGAGGCGACGCTCGGTGATGTCGACGCCCTCGGCGGCGGCGAGTTCCCGCCAGAAGTCCCGGATCTCCGACTCCGCCTTGCGCAGGACGTCCTCGTCGGTATTGCGCACGTCGAGGGTCATCGTCGCTCGTGCGGCGACGACATTGACGAGGTTGGGGTGCACGTCGAGTTTTCCCACCGTGCACACCTGATTGCCGCCGTAGCGCGTGGCGAGATCGCGCAGGAACGCTGCGATTCGGGCCGCGACGAACAACGCGTCGTGGCGCAGCGCCATGGGGGTGGTGCCGGCATGGTTGCTCTGCCCGGTGATCGTGAGTTCGGTCCACGAGATGCCCTGCACGCCGGTCACCGCGCCGATCGTCGTCGAGCGTGATTCGAGCACGGGGCCCTGCTCGATGTGAAGTTCGACGAACGCGAAGGGAGTGGTTCCCGGGGTGGGGGTCGTGCCGAGGGCATCGATGCGTCGCAGTTCGTCGCCGAGACGTGCACCGTCGATCGCCACGATGTCGTGGGCCTCTGCGGCCGACATTCCGCCGACGTACACGAGCGAGCCGAGCATGTCGGGGGCGAAGCGCGCACCTTCTTCGTTCGTGAAAAACGCGACCGAAATCCGACGACCCGGTGTGATCCCGAGATCGCGGCACGTGTGGATGACCTCCAGCCCGGCGAGCACGCCGAAGTTGCCGTCGTACTTGCCTCCGGTGCGCACCGTGTCGATGTGTGAACCCGTCATCACTGCCGGCCCGGTGCCGACGTCCCACGTACCGATGACGTTCCCGACGTCATCGGTGTCGATCCGCAGGCCGAGATCGCGCATCCAACCGATGACGAGATCACGACCCGCCCGATCGTCGTCGGTGAGGGCGAGGCGGCTGCATCCGCCGCCGTCGATCCTGCCGACTTCGGCGAGTTCCATGATCCGACTCATCAGCCGGTCGGCGTTGATCCGGCCGATCGTGGCGGTCGATCCCGTCGTGCCCGTCACGTCGATCAGTGTACGAAACCCGTCGCACTGAGGTGACGCAGTAGTACGAGCGCTCGGGCCAGACTGGAACCGTGCACGCGACGACGAACGGAATCGACCGGAACCGTTTGGCCGAACTCTTCCTGACCGAGACCCGGGTATTCGTCGACAAGCACCCCCGCAGCGCGGAACTCGCGTCGGCAAGCGGGTCGTTGGTGGCGGGCGTACCGATGCCGTGGATGCGGCGCTGGCCCGGACCCTTTCCGCTGACGGTCGACGAGGCTCACGGCGGACGGTTCGTCGACGTCGACGGACACGAGTACGTCGACTTGTGTCTCGGAGATACGGGTGCGATGACGGGTCATGCGCATCCGGCCGTGCTCGCCGCGGTCGGTGCACAGTTGGCCCGCGGTGCAACGACGATGCTGCCGTCGCGGGACGCACCGGTCGTCGGTGACGAATTGGCGCGCCGGTTCGGTCTGCCCAAGTGGCAGTTCGCCCTGAGTGCAACCGACGCGAACCGCTTCGTACTGCGATTCGCACGCGCACTCACCGGCAGGCGCAAGGTGTTGGTCCACGACTGGTGCTATCACGGCACGGTCGACGAAACTCTCGTCGTCGCACTCGCCGACGGCCGTACCGCGAGTCGACCCGGTGCAATCGGTCCCCAGGTGAACCCCGAACTCACGACCGCGGTCGTTCCCTTCAACGACATCGCCGCAGTGGAGCGCGCCGTGGCGAAGGGTGACATCGCGTGCATGCTCATCGAACCGGCACTGACGAACATCGGCATCGTGCTCCCGGATCCCGGTTATCACGAGCGGCTCCGCGACGTCCTCGACCGGCACGACGTTCTCCTCATCGTCGACGAGACGCACACGATTTGTGCCGGCCCGGGTGGTTGCACACGGGAGTGGGGATTGCGTCCGGACATGTTCGTCATCGGCAAGACGATCGGCTCGGGAGTGCCCGTTGCGGCATACGGCATGACGGCCGCTGTCGCCGAGCGCATCGAAGCGATGCAGCGCGACGAGGGAATCGACGTGTCCGGTGTCGGGGGAACTCTCGCCGGCAACGCCGTGTCACTCGCCGCGGTTCGTGCGACCCTGGAACATGCACTGCAGCCGGGGGATTTCAGCCACAGCAACCGTCTTGCAGAAGCGTGGGCACGTGGTGTGCACGATGCATTCAGTGCGCATGGTTTGCCATGGAGCGTCCAGCGACTTGGCTGTCGCGCCGAATACTGGTTCTGCGCGCCGCCACGAACCGGAGCAGCTGCCGCGGCGGCGGTCGATCACGATCTCGATGCATTCATGCACCTGTGGGCGCTGAATCGCGGCATTTTGCTCACGCCGTTCCACAACATGGCGCTCTTCACGCCGTTCCACGGCAACGCCGACGTCGACGCGCACACCGCGGTGTTTGCATCGGCGTTGGAAGCACTATTGCCCGGCTGACGATTCGGTCGTGCAGCGACCGATCGAACGTCACCCGAAGATGCCGAGCCACTCCCTTTCATCCGCGATCTGCAGCACATGGTTGGTGCGCAGCACGTCCGCGAGCGGTGCGTGCGGTGCCGGCGAATAGAGGTGCCCCGGGTACAGCTCGGTTCGCTCGGGCAACGCGGCGAGGCGCCGCAACGATCCGAACATGTCGGTCGGGTTCCCGCCGGGAAAATCGGTGCGACCGCAACCCTGGAGGAACAAGGTGTCGCCGGCGACGAGCCGATCGTCGACGAGGAAGCACTGACTGCCCGGTGTGTGTCCGGGTGTGTGGAGCAGCGTGACATCGATGTTTCCGACGCGTACAACGTCGCCCGAGCCGTGCTGCGCGAGATGCGACGCACCGACGCCCGTCGAACGCCGAATCCATTCCGCCTCGTGGGCATTGACGTGCACGGGTACGTCGAGGCTGCCGAGTAGTGCGGTGATCCCTTCGACGGTGTGTCCGAACAGCGATCCGCCGACGTGGTCGGCGTGATAGTGGGTGACGAGAACTCCGGTTGCGCGCATACCGTCGGCCCCGACGAGCGCGATGATGGCATCGACGTCGTACGCAGGGTCGACGAGGAGGCATTCACCCGTCGATCGATCACCGATCGCGTACGTGAAGTTCACCATCTGGCGCGCGAACGGATCGTCCTGCGCCACGTCGCGGCCGAGGAGAATCTGCCTGAAGTACAGAGAGTCCGTGTTCGGCGCGGATGGACCGGCGTTCATCGGTTTCAGGTTATTTGCCGACGAAGCGGGCGAGGATCGCGCGCAGGAGGCGGGACCGTCGACCACGGCGCGCCTCGCGTGCGTCGATCCGATCGATGATCGCGATCATTGCGTTGGCGCCGATGAAACGCAGCGGCTCGGGTTCCCAGCGACATACCGACGCCGGTGCCAGGACGTGGCGCGCGGCGGTCGGCTCGACGAGGCGCTCGGCGGCAAGTCGCGCGAGCATGTGCGACGTGGCGACACCGTCACCGACGTAACCACCGATCGACATGGTGGTGTGTTCGCGATTCGACGCCATCTCGTCGATGAGGAGTGCCGGCCACCATGAGCGGTGCGCCGCAACCGCACCACCCCAGCGGTGGCTGATCCGGGCGTGGCGCGTGGCGGGAAAGAATTCGTGCATCGTTGCGACGAGGCGTGCGTGGACGTCGGCCTGCAGCGATGCCGCTTCGGACGGTCGGGAGGCGTAGGGAGTATGTGCGCCGCGACCACCGAAGGCGAGACGCCCGTCCGCGGTGAGTTGTGCATACACGACGAGTTGGCCGCCGTCGGTGAAGGTCGTTCCCGGCGACCACGACAACGATGCGAGAACATCGGGTGAAAGTGGTTCCGTGGCGACCATGAGCGAATACACGGGCAAGACGTCGCGCCGGTATTGCCTGATCGAGGGCGTGAACGCCTCGGTTGCACGGATGACGTGCCGGGGGCGAATGACGCCTGCATCGGTGCGCACGTGTCCGGCATCGATCGACGTCACGCGCACCGGTGCGTGAATCGTGGTGCCGGAGGAGAGCACGGCACTCGTGAGTCCGGCGAGGAAGCGGACGGGATGCAGCGAGGCACAGAAGTCCTGCCGGTAGCCACCGAACGTGGGTGCAACGTTGATCACACTGCGCAGTGTCGGTGCATCGAGCCAGTGCACGTCGTCCGCGAATCCGTGCTTCGCCCATTCGTCGTACTCCGCCCGCAGCGACGATTCCTGCGCCGGATGGGTCGCATTCACGATCGTGCCGGCGTGGCGCCAATCACAGTCGATGGCATGCTGCGCGACGAAATCACCGATGGCGGCGACGTTGTCGATCGCCTCGCGGTAGAGATTGTGTGCGCTCTGCTTGCCGTGTCTTCGCGCCACGGCCGACGGCGACATCGGCATCACGGCGCTGCACCACCCGCCGTTGCGACTGCTTGCCCCGGCGCCGACGCCAGTCGCATCGACGATCGATACCGACCAGTCGGGTCGCAATCGCCGCAGCCAGTGGGCGGTCCACAGGCCGCTGAAGCCCGCACCGACGATGAGGACGTCGGGATCGGTGGACGGGCGGTCGTCACGGGCAACGGTGGAGATGTCCGCCCAGACGGGATCGTCGTGCCACAGCGGCGTGGTGACGGCGTCGTCGATCCACTTCGCGGTACCGCTCGTCGGGCGCTTGCCGTTCATCGCCGGTGTCTCACGCTAGCCACGGGGTAGTTTCGCGGAATGCGCGCTGGCGTGTTCGAGCGAGTGCGGCAATGGTGGAGCGATCGCAGCATCGATCGGGTCGAACGTCGGCAATTCTCCGCTGCGATCACCGCATCATCGCGGCGGGCGGCGAAATTCGGTGCCTTCGGCCGGGGGTCGCTCATCGCCCACCCGCACGTCACCTTGTACAACGAGCGCTTCATTCACATCGGGTGCGACACGATGATCGGACCGTACGTCGCATTGTCGGCGGGCATGATCCCGGGGCAGGAGTGTCTCACGAACCCGGTCGTGCGAATCGGGTCGCGGTGTCTCATCGGTCGTGGTTCGGGAATCGTCGGACACCTGTCGATCGACATCGAGGATGACGTGTGGACGGGGCATCACGTCTACATCACCGATCAGAATCACGGCTACCGCGACGTCACCGTCCCGATTTCCCGGCAATCACAACCCGAGCGTCCCGTGCGCATCGGTGCGGGCTCCTGGCTCGGACACGGTGTCGTCGTATTGCCGGGTGCCGACATCGGCAAGCACGTCGTCGTCGGCGCGAACAGCGTCGTCACGGGGGTCATCCCCGACAACTGTGTTGCCGTCGGTGCGCCCGCGCGGGTCATCCGTCGTTTCGATGACGTCGAAGGGTGGATCGACGTCGGTGAATGACGGCTACGGCCGATCGTCGTCATCCGCCGGGTTAGACGGAGAGATCCATCGGCGGTGCGCAGCTGGGCATCCGGTTGTCGCGGGCGAACGTGCCGAGTCGTTCGCTGAGCGGAAGGTTCTCGAAAGTCGATTCGGCGAACGGTGAGTTGTCGCCGGATCGAAGGTCGTCGGCGTAGTCGCGGCGATCGGCGAGGTACCTGCGGTACTCGTCCTCCCAGAGGGGAAGGATCGCGCGACCCTTGTCGTCGACGGGATAGGTGCGAGTGATGTCGTCGAGCATCGAGGTGAGTTCGTCCGTCGCGCGATCGACGATGTCGGCTCGCATCGACAGCGCTTCGACGCCGACTGCGTCGAGGCGACGCAGGTCGGCGAGGTCGCGCAACCGCTGTTTGGTCGTCTCGCATCGCGCCTGGGCGCGTGCCGCCCACTCCTCGTCGCCGAATTTGTTCACCGATTCCTTCGAGGCAAAGAACAGTCCGTAGACCCACATCACGACGATGAGCGACATGATGATGCCCAGAGCAAGACGGCCGAGGACCTTCATCCGCGCAGACGCTAGTAGTGCGCCCTCGCAACGGCGTCACTTTGGTAGAAAAGAGCGGTGAATACCGCGAGCCGCGTGCGCACTGCGCGGGAACTTCTCGTCGGTTTGGTGTCGCTGCACCCGTGGTCGTTCACGATCGCCGTCGCCGGGGCAATGACCTTCGCCCTGGGGACTGTCGCGTCGTCGGTCGGGATCCGGCTGCTCATCGACGACGTCATCGTCCCGGGATTCTCGGCGGGGGAGCTGCCGCGGGCCGATTTCGTGGTCGTGGCGGTGATCGTCGTCGTGATCGCACTGGTGCGCGCGGGCGGAGTCGTCGTTCGGCGCAGCTTCGCGGGGCGTACCGAGTGGGAGGCGGCGCGCACGCTGTCGGACCGTGTGATCAAGCGCGTTCTGTCGCAACCACCGTCCTGGCACCGTCGGCGCATGACCGGTGACATTGCGGCCCGTGCGGGGGTTGATGCGGATGCGGCGGTGTCC
>JBIIUH010000023.1:0-20870 GCA_044340075.1 Ilumatobacteraceae bacterium
ACGGCCGCGGCCTGCTGGTCAGCGAGGTGAACACGATTCCCGGCTTCACACCGATCTCGATGTATCCCAAGTTGTGGGCAGCAAGCGGGCTGTCGTACCCGGCACTCATCGACGAACTCGTCACTCGTGCACTCGGCCGACGCACACGACGTACGCGGCGCGTCGAGCGCTGATCTGAATCAGCTTCCCGCGGGCGGGATGTTGATCTTCTGACCGGGGAACAACAGCACGTCGACACTCGACCACGAGTTGGCGGCGAGCAACGAATTGGCCGACACGCAGAACTTCGTGCGAATCGAATAGAACGAGTCGCCGCCCTGCACCTCGTACGTGCCGGCCGGACGGTTGCCGCAGCCCGGTGACCCGACCGGATTGGGCACGACGGTTTGCTGCGTTTGGTTGACGGTGACCTGTGCCGTCGGCGGAATCTTCAACTGACGACCCGGGTACGGGAACTGCGACGGATCGAGCAGACCGTTCCAGGCGAGCAGTTCGGTGACGGTGATGCCGAAGGCATTGGCCACCTTGATCGGCGAGTCCCCCGCCTGCACGAGATAGATCTGCTCGATTCCGATCGCACCCGGCGGCAAGGTGGTGACGACCGGGGCGATCGTCGTGACGACCGGCGGAATCGTGGCGAAGTCGGTCGGTCCGATGGGAACGATCGTCGTCGCCGAGCCGGACGCGTCGACGCCGCACGACGCAACGAGAACGGAAGCGAGCAACAACCAACGACGATGCATTGCGCTACGAGTGTACGAGTGTCAGGCCAGTGCGCGGGTGGACGCGCGAACGGGGCGCGGCAACTGCGAACTTCCCATGAGCCACTCGTCGACGGCAGCCGCGGCGGCGCGACCCTCGGCGATCGCCCACACGATGAGGCTCTGGCCGCGACCCATGTCACCGGCGACGAAGACACCGTCGACGTTCGTGCGGAAATCGTCGTCGCGTGCGACGTTGCCGCGGGCATCGAGTTCGACGCCGAGCGTGTCGAGCCACGAACCCTTTTCCGGTCCGACGAAACCGAGTGCGAGGAATACGAGATCGGCGGGAATTTCGCGTCGCGTGTCGGGGATCGTCTCGAAGCGACCGTTGACGAATTCGACCTCGTCGAGGACGAGTGCGCGAACGCGACCGTCGGCCGTACCGAGGAACTCCCGCGTCGACACGGCGAACATGCGCTCGCCGCCCTCTTCGTGCGCCGACGAGACGCGGTACACGAGGCTCCACTGCGGCCACGGGTTGTTGCCCGCACGCTCCTGCGGCGGTCGGGGCATGATCTCGAGTTGCGTCACCGACGCTGCACCCTGTCGCAGCGCCGTGCCGAGACAATCGGCACCGGTATCGCCGCCGCCGATGATGACGACATGACGATCCTTGGCATCGATCGATGCCGCCTGCGCGTCACCCTCCTGCACGCGATTGGCCATCGGCAGGTACTCCATCGCCTGGTGGATACCGGACAATTCACGTCCGGGAACGTCGAGGTCGCGCCACGCCGTCGCACCGCAGGCGAGAACGACCGCGTCGTGCGTCGCGCGCAGGACGTCGATGTCGACGTTGCCGCCGACGACCGCGTTCGTGCGAAACTCCGTACCCTCGTCACGCATCTGCTCGAGGCGACGATCGAGATGGCGCTTCTCCATCTTGAACTCGGGAATGCCGTAGCGCAGGAGACCACCGATGCGATCGGAGCGCTCGAGCACGACCACCTCGTGGCCGGCGCGGGTCAACTGCTGTGCGGCGGCGAGACCGGCCGGACCCGATCCGATGACGGCGACCCGTTTGCCGGTGCGCACGCTCGGCACCTGCGGCACGACCCAGCCCTCGTCCCAGGCGCGATCGATGATCTCGACCTCGACCTGCTTGATCGACACCGGATCCTGGTTGATACCGAGGACGCACGCCGACTCGCACGGTGCCGGACACAGGCGACCGGTGAATTCGGGGAAGTTGTTCGTGGCATGCAGGCGGTCGATCGCGTCGCGCCAGTGGCCGCGGTACACGAGATCGTTCCAGTCGGGAATGAGATTGCCGAGCGGACAACCGTTGTTGCAGAACGGAATGCCGCAGTCCATGCAGCGTCCGGCCTGGCGCGAGAGCTCGGCTGCGTCGAAAGGCTCGTACACCTCGCGCCAGTCGGCGATGCGCACGGGAATCGGACGACGCACGGGCCCCTTGCGACCCCACTTGAGAAATCCTGTCGGTTCACCCACGGGCGGACTCCATGATTCGTCGGGATACTTCCTCGTCGTCGCAACCGTCGGCACGCGCCGCGTCGATGACCTTGAGTACGCGCGCGTAATCGCGGGGCATCACCTTGCGAATCGAACGCGACCATGTGGCGGGGGCGGCGAGCAGTCGGGCGGCCACGGCCGAGTCGGTGTACGCGACGTGGCGCTGCAGCGTGTCGCGCAACCACTCGACGTCGGCGGGCTCGAGGTCGACGACATCGACCATCTCCCCGTTGACTCGCGAGGCGAAGTTGCCGTCGACGTCGAGCACGTAGGCGATGCCACCGGACATTCCGGCGGCGAAGTTGCGCCCGGTCGCACCGAGTACGACGACCCGTCCACCGGTCATGTATTCACAGCCGTGGTCACCGATTCCTTCGACGACCGCGGTGGCACCGGAGTTGCGCACGCAGAACCGTTCACCGACGATGCCCCGAAGGTAGAGCTCGCCGCTCGTGGCGCCGTAGCCGATGACGTTGCCGGCAATGACGTTGTCCTCGGCGACGAACGTCGCTGCCTTCGGCGGTCGCACGGCAATGCGCCCACCGGACAATCCCTTGCCGACGTAGTCGTTGGCATCGCCCTCGAGGAGCAGATCGATGCCGCGCGGCACGAAGGCACCGAACGATTGTCCGGCCGAACCGGTGAAGCTCAGGGTGATCGTGCCGTCGGGCAAACCCGCTCCGCCCCATGCCCGCGTGACGCGACTGCCGAGCATCGTGCCGACGGAACGGTTGACGTTGCCGACCGGAAGGTCGAGCGTCACCGGCCGTGCATCGTTGATAGCCGGCGCACACGCGTCGATGAGACGGGCGTCGAGCGAATCGGCGAGACCGTGGTCTTGCGCAACCGATCGGTACGGAGTCTGGCCGTACGGATTCTCCGGCGCCATGAGCAGCGGGGCGATATCGAGACCCTTCGCCTTCCAGTGATCGACGGCGACGCGCGCGTCGATGCATTCGACGTGTCCGATCGCTTCCTGCAGACTGCGGAATCCGAGTTGTGCGAGGTACTCGCGAACTTCCTCGGCGATGTATTCGAAGAAATTGACGACGAACTCGGGCTGTCCGGAGAACCGGCGACGCAATTCGGGATTCTGCGTGGCGATACCGACCGGGCACGTATCGAGATGGCACACGCGCATCATCACGCAGCCGCTGACGACGAGAGGGGCGGTGGCGAAACCGAATTCCTCGGCACCGAGCAGCGCGGCAACGACGACGTCGCGACCCGTCTTCATTTGTCCGTCGGTCTGCACCACGATGCGGTCGCGCAAACCGTTGAGCAGCAGCGTCTGCTGCGTCTCGGCGAGTCCGAGCTCCCACGGTGCACCGGCGTGCTTCAACGACGTGAGCGGTGATGCACCGGTACCGCCGTCGTGACCGGAGATGAGAACGACGTCGGCCTTTGCCTTGCTCACCCCGGCAGCCACGGTTCCGACGCCGACCTCGGCAACGAGCTTCACGTGCACGCGCGCCTCGGGGTTGGCGTTCTTCAGGTCGTGGATGAGTTGCTTCAAGTCCTCGATCGAGTAGATGTCGTGGTGCGGCGGCGGCGAGATGAGACCGACACCCGGTGTGCTGTGGCGCGTCTTTGCGATCCACGGGTACACCTTGTGGCCGGGCAGCTGACCACCCTCCCCCGGCTTTGCGCCCTGGGCCATCTTGATCTGCACGTCGTCGGCGTTGACGAGGTACTCGCTCGTCACACCGAAGCGACCCGATGCGACCTGCTTGATCGCCGAGCGCTTCGAGTCGCCGTTGGGCAGCGGAACGAATCGTTCGGGGTCCTCACCGCCCTCGCCGGTGTTGCTCTTTGCACCGAGACGGTTCATTGCGATTGCCAGCGTCTCGTGCGCCTCGGCGGAGATCGAGCCGTAACTCATCGCGCCGGTGGAGAAACGCTTGACGATGCTCGACACCGGCTCGACTTCGTCGAGCGGAACCGGCCCGCGCTGCGGCGTCAACTCGAAGAGTCCGCGCAACGTGGCAAGGACGCGCGACTGGTCGTCGACCGCCGACGTGTACTGCTTGAAGAGGTCGTAGCGCCCCGTGCGCGTTGCATGTTGCAGGCGGTACACGGTGTCGGGATTGAAGAGATGGTGTTCGCCCTCGCGGCGCCACTGGTACTCACCGCCGAGTTCGAGCTTGCGGTGGAGACGCTGGTCGGGTCGCGCCGGGTGTGCGACCGCATGACGTGCGGCAACCTCGGTGGCAATTTCGGCGAGACCGATGCCGTCGAGACGCGACACGGTGCCGGTGAAGAACTCATCGACGACCTCGCGTCCGAGACCGATCGCTTCGAAGATCTGCGCGCCGGTGTACGACGCCACCGTCGACACACCCATCTTCGACATCACCTTGAGCACGCCCTTGCCGGCGGCCTTCACGTAGTTCTTCACGGCCTTGCGCGGATCGACTCCGCCCAGACCGTTGATGCCCTTGCCCTCGTCGGCGGCGATCATGTCCTCGATCGACTCGAAGGCGAGGTACGGATTGATGGCACCGGCGCCGTATCCGATGAGCAGTGCCATGTGGTGCACTTCGCGCGCGTCACCGCACTCGACGACGAGACCGACCATGGTGCGGCGTCGCTCGCGCACGAGATGGTGGTGGACCGCGCTGGTGAGCAACAGCGAGGGAATCGGTGCGTACACCGCGTCGGCATTGCGGTCGGACAGGACGATGATTCGCGCACCGTCATCGATCGCCCGCGACACCTTCGCGCGCACGTCGTCGAGGGCCGCGCGCAACCCGGCTTCACCGTCGGCGACGCGGTATAGCCCGCCGACGACGACCGCCGCGAGGTGCGGCATCGTGCCGTCGTCGTTGACATGGATGATCTTCGCCAACTCGTCGTTGTCGATGATCGGGAACGGAAGGGTGAGCTGGCGGCAATTCTCGGGGCCGACGGCGAGCAGGTTGCTCTCGGGTCCGAGCGTGGAGGCGACCGACGTGACGACCTCCTCGCGGATCGCATCGAGGGGCGGATTCGTCACCTGGGCGAACAACTGCTTGAAGTAATCGAACAGCAGCCGCGGACGCGTCGACAACACCGCAATCGGCGTGTCGGTCCCCATCGAACCGATCGGCTCGGCGCCGGCGAGCGCCATCGGTGCGACGATGAGTTTCAGCTCTTCGTGGGTGTATCCGAAGATCTGCTGGCGGCGCACGACGCTGTCACGACTGTGAACGACGTGTTCGCGATCGGGCAGATCGGGCAGTTCGACGAGCCCCGACGTCAACCACTCGCCGTACGGGTGTTCCGAGGCAAGTTGGCGCTTGATGGTCTCGTCGTCGACGATGCACCCTTGCGCGGTATCGACGAGCAGCATGCGACCCGGCTGCAGGCGCCCCTTGCGCACGATCTTGTCGGCGGGAACGCTCACGACACCGACTTCGCTCGCCATGATGAGTCGGTCGTCGCTCGTCACCCAGTAGCGGCTCGGACGCAGTCCGTTGCGGTCGAGCACCGCACCGATGAGCGTGCCATCGGTGAACGCGACGCTCGCCGGACCGTCCCACGGCTCCATGAGCGCCGAGTGGTACCGGTAGAAGTCGCGCTTCAACGGATCCATCGTGGGGTTGTTCTCCCACGCCTCGGGAATCATCATGAGCACGGCATGCGGTAGCGAGCGGCCACCGAGGTGCAACAACTCGAGCACTTCGTCGAAGCTCGCCGAGTCCGAACCGCCGACGGTGCACACGGGGAACGCTCGCTCGAGTCCGTCGATGAGATCGCTGCGCAGGAGCGCCTCGCGCGTACGCATCCAGTTGCGGTTGCCCTGCACGGTGTTGATCTCGCCGTTGTGGGCGATGTAGCGGTACGGGTGGGCCAGCGGCCACGACGGGAACGTGTTCGTGCTGAAACGACTGTGCACGAGGGCGAGAGCCGACTCGAAGTCGTCAGCCGCCAGGTCAGGGAAGAATTCGCCGAGCTGCGGCGTCGTGAGCATGCCCTTGTACACGAGGGTGCGCGAGGACAACGACGGGAAGTACGTGCGCAGCTCGGTGGGCAACTCGTGTTCGATCCGCTTGCGCACAACGAACAACTTGCGGTCGAGAGCGACGTCGCGCGCACCCGCCGGATCCGACACGAACATCTGGGAGAAGCGCGGCATGACGGCACGCGCGCTGCGACCGAGGCAATCGGGCGACACGGGCACCACGCGCCACCCGAGCAGAACGAGACGTTCCTCCGCGACGATTCGGGCGACGTGTTCGACCGCCTTCTCGGCGAGGACGTCGTCGAAGGGCAGGAATGCGAGGCCCACTCCGTATGCGCCACGCTCGGGCAGTTCGACACCGGCAACGCGGCGCAGGAACCGATCGGGCACCTGGACGAGAACGCCCGCACCGTCACCCGTGTCGGGCTCGGCACCTGTCGCGCCGCGATGCTCCATGTTGCACAGCGCACCGAGGCCGGTGAGCACGAGATCGTGGGATGCGCGACCCTTGATGTCGACGACGAACGACACTCCGCACGCGTCGTGCTCGAAACGCGGGTCGTACAGGCCGCGCGCACGCGGCAGATCATGCAACATGTGTCGTCCTCATCGTCCAGGGCTTCACCCGAATGGACAGTCGTCGGTGGATGGATGCAGCCACGAAGCCGCACATGCGGAACGCGCAACTGCCCGGGACGACGTTGGCCCGACTCCTTCATGATACGGGGACACCCCCGCAAAGTGATGCGTCGGGGAAAGTGGTGCCGTGCCCGCTCAGCGAACGGGGTCGACGAAACTCGCGGGGCGCTTCTCCAGACTTGCCATCACCGCTTCGCGCTGGTTCGGTGTGTTCACGAGCGATGCGATGAGCTCGCGCTCACGGGCCATGTGCCGTGATGCCGCCTCGGCCGATGCGCCGGCGAAGAGCAACTTCGCCGCACGTACGGCGTCGGGATTGCGCCCGGCGATCTGTGCGGCGAGTTCGAGCGCCGCTGCGCGGGGGTCGTCGGCGAGGCGCGTGACGAGACCGATGCGCTCGCCTTCGCGTGCATCGAGGATCCGTGCCGTGTACACGAGTTCACGCGCGACGTCGTCGCGCACGAGCCCCTGCATGTGGAACGTGCCCGCCATGTCGGGGATGATCCCCCAGTGAACTTCGCGCAGTGACAACTGCGTGTCGGGATGGGCGATGCGAACGTCGGCCCCGAGGGCGATCTGCAATCCCGCACCCAGCGCGTGCCCGTGCACCGCCGCGACAACCGGCACCGGCGCCAGGCGCCACACGCGACACACGTACTGCGCGACGTGCGCGTCACCGTCAACGACGAGCGTGCCCGGTCCCGCCGTGTCGCCATCGAGCGAATCGTCGTTCGAAGCGTCGGTCGTTGCGCCGGGATCGAAACGTTCCGCGGATCCGTGCGCACCGAGCGTCGCGAAGGCAGCGAGGTCGAGGCCCGCACAGAACGACGCGCCCTCACCCGACAGAACGATGACACGTACGCGCCGATCGTCGAGCAGTGATGCCCCCGCCCGGGCGAGTGCGCGGAACATCGCCGCGTCGAGTGCGTTGCGCTTGTCGGCGCGACGCAATCGCACCTCGACGACGCCCGACTCGTGTCGCTCGACGGCGACGAGGCCGGCCGCACCGTCACTGCCCATCGAGATCGCACCCCCTCACCTACCCGCGCCGACGGATCATCCGTACCGGCGCGGCGTGACACACTCTGTCACATGACCAATCATCCGCGGCTCCATCTCGACGCCGACACGCTCCTGTCGACCACACGAAGCGTGCGCAAGCGCCTCGACTTCGATCGACCCGTTCCCCGCAGCGTCGTCGAAGAGTGCCTGCAACTCGCGCTCCAGGCACCGAGTGGATCGAACAACCAGGGTTGGCACTGGATCGTCGTCGAAGATCCGGCGAAGAAGCTCGCACTGCGCGACATCTACCGCGAGAACTTCGCCCTGTACGCCGCCGCGCCCCGACCGCAACGCGCTTCCGACGACGTGCGTGCACAACGCATGAACAAGGTGGTCGACTCCGCGCTGTTCCTCGCGGAGAACTTCCACCGCGCACCACTGCTCGTCATCCCCGCGATCGAAGGTCGCCTCGACAACCTGCCGTCGTTCGCGACGGCATCGATGTGGGGGTCGCTCCTCCCCGCGACCTGGAGCTTCATGCTCGCGTTGCGCGAACGAGGACTCGGAAGCGCATGGACGACGATCCACCTCATGAACGACGGCGAGCGCAAGGCGGCCGAATTGCTCGGCATCCCGTATGAGTCGATCACCCAGGGTGGACTCTTCCCCGTCGCGTACACGAAGGGCACCGACTTCAAGCCCGCCGCCCGCCTGCCGCTCGACAGCGTGCTGCACTGGGATCGCTGGTAGTTCGCGCGACATCATCAGTGTCGGTGACGGCGCAGATGGCGCACAGCGCCAGTAGACGAAGCACTGCGCCTGTAGACGAAGCGCAGACCGCTAGTCGACGAGACGCAAGCCGGTCGGTGCGATCGAATGCGCAACCGACGGCAACTCGACGACGAACGATGTGCGATGTCCGGGGAACACGTGCTCGGAGAAGAGCACGACGCGGCCCTTCACGTCACGCGTCGTTCGCTCGCAACGCAGCACCGGCGATCCGGCCTTGACACCGAGCAGCTTCGCTTCTCCCGCCGTCGCGGCATCGGCGGCGATCGTCTGCGTCGCACCGCGCAGCGGTACGTCGATGAGCTCGTAGAACGAACTGCGCTCGACGTCGCTGCGCGACAAGCGCCGCCCGATGTCCTCGGGACACCACACCGTGACGACGGCGAACGGTTCGCCGTCGGCGAGGTTCACACGCTTCACGCGCAGCACATCGTCGACATCGAGCAACGATGCGATCCGTTTCGGGGCGCGCTCGAAAGCGAAATCGAGAACGCGACGCGCGCTGCGCACACCCGCCGCCGACAACTGCTCCTCGATCGTCCCGAGCCGGCCGAGAACCTGCGGTGTCGCACCGGTGACGAGCGTCCAGCCCAGCCCCTGCCGCGACGCGACGAGGCCTTCGTCGCGCAACGTCTCGAGCGCACGACGAATCGTCACCCGGCTCGCCGCGAACTCCTCCGACAATTCCGACTCGCTCGGCAATACCGCGACACCCGAGTACCGACCCTTCGCGATCCGCTTGCGCAACGTGTCGGCGATTTCGACGTAACGAATCGAACGAGCCGGAACGGAGCGACGACGTGCAGTCATGGTGGTGATGTGCGTGACGGAACGTGGCGCGGCACACGAAGCCACGTCCACTTGTACGCAACCTGTATGCTACGCGCATGACCGTCAGCGCCAACACGCCACTCGAACTCGTCAACGCGGTGTACGACCGCCTCCCCCGCATCGTGGAGCTCGCCCGCACGCGACTGAAGCGACCGCTCACCCTGACGGAGAAAATCCTCGTCAATCACCTCGTCGATCCGCAGGGTCAGGAGCTCGAGCGCGGCCGCAGTTACGCCGACTTCAACCCCGATCGCGTCGCAATGCAGGACGCCACCGCACAGATGGCGCTGCTGCAGTTCATGACGGCCGGCCTGCCGACGACGGCGGTGCCGAGCACGGTGCACTGCGATCACCTCATCCTCGCGAAGGTCGGGGCGAAGATCGACCTCGGCGTCGCCGTCGACACGAACAAGGAGGTCTACGACTTCCTGCGCAGCGTCTCGGCGAAGTACGGCATCGGCTTCTGGGGTCCGGGCAGCGGCATCATTCACCAGGTCGTGCTCGAGCACTACGCGTTCCCCGGCGGAATGATGATCGGTACCGACAGCCACACACCGAACGCCGGCGGACTCGGCATGGTCGCCATCGGTGTCGGTGGTGCCGATGCCGTCGACGTCATGACGGGATTTCCCTTCAACGTCCGCTGGCCGAAGGTCATCGGCGTGAAGCTCACCGGTTCGTTGTCCGGATGGTCGAGCCCCAAGGACGTCATCCTCGAAGTCGCCCGCGTCCTCACGGTCGAAGGCGGAACCGGCGCGATCGTCGAATACTTCGGCCCGGGTGCCGATTCGATCTCGGCGACCGGCAAGGCAACGATCTGCAACATGGGTGCCGAAATCGGCGCGACGTGCAGCGTGTTCGGCTACGACGACCACATGGCGCAGTACCTGCGCGCCACCGGTCGCGCCGACATCGCCACTGCAGCCGACAAGGTGCGTGACCACCTCCGTTCCGACGAGGGTGCGCAGTACGACCGCATCATCGAGATCGATCTGTCGACGCTTGCGCCGCTCGTCAACGGACCCCACTCGCCCGACCGCGCGCACCGCGCCGGCAAGGATCTCGGCAGCGCGGCGAAGGAGAACTCGTGGCCGCTCGACATTTCCTCGGCACTCATCGGCAGTTGCACGAACTCGAGCTACGAGGACCTCACCCGCGTCGCGTCGATCGCCCGCCAGGCCGCCGCAAAGGGCCTGAAGGCGAAGACCGAACTGCTCATCACGCCCGGTTCCGAGCAGATTCGCGCCACCATCGAGCGCGACGGCATCCTCGCCGATCTCGAAGCGATCGGCGCGACGGTGCTCGCCAACGCGTGCGGCCCGTGCATCGGCCAGTGGGAGCGTGCCAAGGAGATCACCGACAAGCCGAACACCATCGTCAACTCGTTCAACCGCAACTTCCCGAAGCGCAACGACGGATCGGCGAACACGCTGAGCTTCGTCACGAGCCCCGACACGGTGCTCGCTCTCGCGCTCGCGGGACGTCTCGACTTCAATCCCGCCACCGACACGATCACCGCGCCGGACGGCAGCGAAGTCAAGCTCACCGCGCCGACGGGTGAGGTTCTGCCGCAGAAGGGTTACGACCCGGGCGAGAACACGTTCACCGCACCGCCGGCGGACGGATCGAAGATCACCATCGAGGTGTCACCGACGAGCGATCGTCTGCAGCTCCTCGAGCCGTTCCCTGCGTGGGACGGCAAGGACTACGTCGAGCTTCCCATCCTCATGAAGGCCAAGGGCAAGTGCACCACCGACCACATCTCGGCGGCCGGCAAGTGGCTGACGTACCGCGGTCACCTCGAGAACATCTCGGGCAACTTGTTCCTCGGTGCGGTGAACGCGTTCAACGACGCCGTCGGAGAGGGTCTCGACATCACGGACGGTCAACGACGCTCGTATCCCGAGATCGCGAAGCGGTACAGCGCGGCGGGCATCCGCTGGTGCGCAATCGGCGACCAGAACTACGGCGAGGGATCGTCGCGCGAACACGCGGCGATGGAGCCGCGCTTCCGTGGTGGCGTCGTCATCTTCGCCCGCTCGTTCGCCCGCATCCACGAAACGAACCTGAAGAAGCAGGGACTCGTGCCGTTGACGTTCGCCGATCCGAAGACGTACGACCTCATCGAAGAAAACGACCGAATCAGCGTGCTCAACCTGCCGCCGGTTCCCGACACGCCGGTGAAGTGCCGCATCACGAAGCCCGACGGTCGCACGATCGAATTCGAGGCAACGCACACGTTCAGCCCCGAGCACGTCGAATGGTTCAAGGCCGGCAGCGCCCTCAACATCGTCCGACAGAAAGTCGGACGGAAGTAGACGCATTCGAACTTCTACGTTTGGCGCGCAGCGTCGAGCCAAACGTGCATGAAGACGGTTCGTGCGGGGCGCGCGTCAGCGCGTCACGCACGCAAGAACACGTCGGACGAAAGTAAACGCGTCGGAGAAAAGGGAGAGGCCCCGCCTGGGCGGGGCCTCTGCAACCTTGCCACTCGGATGGGGGACCCGAGACTGGCTTGTGCGATCCGACATGGGGGACATCGACGATCGCGTTGTGACTCCATTGTGCGACACAGCCCACCCAACAGTCAAGGCGAAGGGGCAGATACTCACCATCGTTTTAAGCGATAGAGTCCTCCGCGATGTCGTTGCTCTCGCTCACCCCCCGTCACCTTGAAATCCTCGTCGCCGTCGATGAACACGGGTCAATCTCCGCGGCAGCTCGCGCTCTCGACACCGCCCAGAGCAACGTGTCGGCGCACCTGGCGAAGCTCGAAACCGAAGTGGGAGCACCCCTGTTCGACCGCACGTCAGGTCGCCTCACCGACGAGGGCGGACTCGTCCTCGCGCGTGCGCGGCGGATCCTCGGCGAGTTTTCCGATCTTGCCGCCGACATCCCGGATGATGACGCACCACTCAGTGGCGACGTGAAACTCGCGTGCATCGGCACGACGGCACGGTGGTTGATGCCCCGACTGCTCCCCCGGGTCGCTGCCGCACATCCCGGCGTCCACGTAACGATCTTCGAAGCGGGCACGTCGAGCTTGTTGCCCCGGCTCGTCGACGGCGATTTTGACGCCGCAATCGTGCACCTTCCCGTCGAGGAACCGGAGCTCGAAGTCATCCCGCTGTTCGCCGAAGATCTCATGCTGCTCGTACACATGAAGCACGAGTGGGCGCAGCGTGATTCGATCACGATGGCCGAATTGTCGCAACAGCCGGTTCTGCTTCCGCCGCGCGGCAGCGCAATGCGCCGAATTCTCGAGCGTGCCGCCGCCGCGCAGAAGTGCACACTCATCCCGCAGGCGGAGATCGACGGCGTGCGCCTGCTCACATCGCTCGCCTTCGACGGATTCGGTCCGGCAATCGTTCCAGCAACGGCGATTCCCAACTGGTTGAAGGGCGACTTCCGTCGTGTCGCCATTCCCGACTTGCCGCGTCGCGCCGTCGGTTGGGCACGGCGTCGACGTCCCGCTCCGACGCGTCAGGCGCGTGCAGTGAAAATGATGGCACTCGAGATCGTCGGGCGCAGTGGCCCACGACAGCCCGGCGTACACGTCGGCAACGACGCGTTTCCCCTCGCGCGCCGCTGACTCCCGCCGCCCGTGCGGCGAGGTCTAGTCTCGCTGCGTGACCTTCACCGTCGAAGGCGTGCGACTGCAGAACAAGGTTCCCGGCGCGGCAAGCGCCCGGGTGCGCCGCCTCCCCCGCGCGGACCGCGCCATCGTGTGGGTGGAAGTGGAGGATTCGGTCCACAAGGGCGCCCTGTCGGCCGAAGCGTCGCACGTCATCACGAAGGCGACCGTGCTCGCCCTCGAGAAGCGCCTCCCCCTCGTCTTGTGCATCGCCTCGTCGGGAGCCGACATCGTCGAGGGCATCCCCGCACTGCACGGCTGGGGTCAGGCCGCACGAGCGATCAGCGACTGCTCCGGCGTCGTGCCGACGATCGCCATCGTCAACGGTCCGGCCGTGTCGGGACCCGCCCTGCTCATCGGGTTGTGCGACATCGTCGTCATGACAAAGCCGTCGTACGCATTCGTCGCCGGTCCGACGATGGTCGCCCAGTTCACGGGCATCACCGTGAGCAATGAGGAACTCGGCGGCGCAGATTCGCACATGCGCCACAGCGGCGTCGCCTGTTTCGTCGCCGACGACCTCGAATCGGCGATTGATCGGGTCGAGGACGTGCTCATGTACCTGCCCTCGCACGTCGACGAGGTTCCCGCGCACGTTCCCACCGACGACCCCGTCGACCGTCTCGTTCCCGAGGCGGGCGAACTCATCCCGGCGACGTCGACGGGCAGTTACGACGTGCGCGACGTCATCTCCGCCGTCGTCGATGACGGCGCGTACCTCGAGTTGCGTGCACGATGGGCGAACAACGTCGTCACGGCGTTCGCAACGGTCGGTGGACAGCCGATCGGGATCGTCGCCAACCAACCTCTGGCTCTGGCCGGCACGCTCGACATTCCCGCATCGCAAAAGGCGGCGCGGTTCGTCGCGCTGTGCGACGCGTTCAACCTGCCGATCGTCACGCTGGTCGACACCCCCGGCTTTTACCCGGGCAAGGACCTCGAGTGGCGCGGCATGATTCGTCACGGCGGACAGCTCGTCTTTGCGTATGCGCGAGCCACCGTGCCGCGGATCTGCATCATCCTGCGCAAGAGCTACGGCGGTGCCTACATCGTCATGGACTCGAAAAAAATGGGCAACGACGTGTGCCTCGCGTGGCCGGTCGCCGAACTCGCCGTCATGGGTGCCGGCCAGGCGGCGGCCATCCTTCAGCGCCGCGCCACCCCCGAGGAGCGGCTGGCATTCGAGAAGGACTACACCGAGCGACTGCTCAACCCCTACGTCGCCGCCGAGCGGGGATTCGTCGATGCGGTCATCGCACCCGCCGAGACGCGCCGCGAAATTGCAGGTGCGCTGGCCATGCTCGCCGACAAGCGCGAACGCATCCCGGCGCGCAAGCACGACAATTCCCCGCTGTAGGTCGACGACTAGCGTGGGCGCGTCGGGAGAGGAAGCTCCCGGCACCGACATGGGTTTCGAGAAGGAAAGGCCTCACGATGGCTGACACGATCACGATCATTGACGACCGAACCGGGAAGAAAGTCACCATCCCGATCGTGGACAGCACGTTCGCGTCGAGCGGCCTGCGCGAGCTCGATCCGAACCTGCGGATGTACGACCCGGCATACCTCTCCACCGCCGCGTGCCGTTCGGCGATCACCTACCTCGACGGCGACGCCGGCATCCTCCGCTACCGCGGCTACCCCATCGAACAGCTCGCCGAGAAGTCGACCTTCCTCGAAGTCGCCTACCTGCTCCTCAACGGTGACCTGCCCAACGAGGCACAGCTCGCGCAGTGGAAGCACGACGTCACGCACCACACGATGATCCACGAGAATATGCGCAAGCGGTTCGTCGACGGATTCCACTACGACGCCCACCCGATGGGCATGTTCGTGTCGGCCCTCGCCGCTCTCGGCACGTTTTATCCCGGCGCCAAGGACGTCTTCGACGACGACACGCTCAACAAGCAGATCCTGCGCCTCATTGCAAAAACCCCGACGATCGCGGCGATGTGCTACCGCTTCAGCACGGGTCTGCCGTTCGTCTCCCCGAACAACTCGCTCGACTTCGGTGCCAACTTCCTGAACATGATGTTCCGCATCGGTGACGACTTTTCCGTCGACCCGGTGCTCGCCAAGGCAATGGACCTGCTGTTCATTCTTCATGCAGACCACGAACAGAACTGTGGCACCACCGCAATGCGCGTCGTCGGCTCGTCGAACGCCGATCCGTACAGCGCAGCAGCAGCCGCAGCATCGGCCCTCTATGGTCCACTGCACGGTGGTGCGAACGAGGCGGTCGTGCGCATGCTCGCCGAGATCGGATCACTCGACAATGTTCCGGCATTCATTCAGTCGGTGAAAGACGGGAAGGGCCGGCTGATGGGCTTCGGCCACCGCGTGTACAAGAACTACGACCCCCGCGCAAAGATCATCAAGAAGGCCGCCTACGACGTGTTCGAGCGGACCGGGAAGAACCCTCTGCTCGACATTGCTCTGAAGCTCGAAGAAGTGGCCCTCAGCGACGAGTACTTCGTGAAGCGCAAGTTGTACCCGAACGTCGACTTCTACTCGGGACTCATCTACCAGGCTCTCGGATTCCCGATCGACATGTTCACCGTGCTGTTCGCCATTCCACGTACCGCGGGTTGGCTGGCGCACTACGCCGAATTGCTGAAGGACCCGGAGCAGAAGATCAGCCGTCCGCGCCAGTTGTACACCGGCGCGGACGTGCGTGACTACGTTCCGATGTCCGCTCGCAAGTAGGTCTTACGACTTCATCTTCTCCTGCAGGCGGCGGTCGATGGCGGCGAGGAACTCCTCGGTCGTCAACCACGGCTGATCCTTGGAGATGAGCAGCGCGAGGTCTTTCGTCATCTCGCCGGCCTCAACCGCTTCGATGCACACCCGCTCGAGGATGTCGGCGAACTCGGTGACCTTCGGCGTGTTGTCGAGCTTGCCGCGGTGGGCAAGGCCCCGCGTCCAGGCGAAGATCGACGCGATCGGGTTCGTCGACGTCTTCTTGCCGGCTTGGTGATCGCGGTAGTGACGCGTGACGGTGCCGTGCGCCGCCTCGCTCTCGAGCACGCGACCGTCGGGCGTGGTGAGCACCGAGGTCATGAGGCCGAGTGAACCGAAGCCCTGCGCGACGACGTCGGACTGGACGTCACCGTCGTAGTTCTTGCATGCCCACACGTAGCCACCCTCCCAACGCAACGCACATGCAACCATGTCGTCGATGAGACGGTGCTCGTAGGTGAGGCCGTGCTTGTCGAACTCGGCCTTGAACTCGGCGTCGAACACTTCCTGGAAGAGATCCTTGAACTGGCCGTCGTAGGCCTTGAGGATGGTGTTCTTCGTGCTCAGATACACCGGATACTTGCGCTGCAGTCCGTAGTTGAACGAAGCACGAGCGAAATTGCGGATCGAGTCGTCGAAGTTGTACATGCCCATGGTGACGCCGGGGCCCTTGAACTTGGCGATTTCCATCTCGACGGGCTTGCCACCGTCGTCGGGGACGTACGTGAGGGTGACAGTTCCCGGGCCGGGCACCTTCCAGTCGGTGGCGCGGTACTGATCGCCGTGTGCGTGACGACCGATGACGATGGGCTTCGTCCAATTCGGCACGAGGCGCGGCACGTTGCGAATGATGATCGGTTCGCGGAACACGACACCGTCGAGGATGTTGCGGATCGTGCCGTTCGGCGACTTCCACATCTTCTTCAGGTTGAATTCCTTCACACGCGCCTCGTCGGGAGTGATCGTTGCGCACTTCACGCCGACGCCGTGCTTGAGGATGGCGTTCGCCGAATCGATCGTCACCTGGTCGTCGGTCTTGTCGCGGTGCTCGATGCCGAGGTCGTAGTAGTCGAGCTCGATGTCGAGGTACGGGAAGATGAGCCGATCTTTGATAAAGGCCCAGATGATGCGGGTCATTTCGTCGCCGTCGAGATCGACGACGGGCGTGGCTACCTTGATTTTCGTCATACTTGTATCATACTTGTCTATGGACTGCGGGTGGGACCCCCGACAGCAGGAATTGCGCGGTCGCGCCCGTGACGTCGCCCTCAGGGGCGTCGCACGTTACGGGCGGTGGAACGATTCGTGGATCAACGGCAACGTACGGGAGTTCTCCCGTGAACTCGCCGCAGAGGGCTTCATCGGCATGACGTGGCCGCGCGAGTTCGGCGGTGGCGGCCATCCCCCGATAGACCGGCTCATCGTCGGCGAGGAACTCATCGCCGCAGGGGCGCCGATCGGCGGCATGTGGTTCGCCGACCGCCAGATGGGCCCCGCGCTCATCGCTTTCGGCACCGACGAGCAACGCCGACGCTTTCTGCCGGGAATCCTCGCCGGTGAGACCACGTGGTGCATCGGGATGAGCGAGCCCGACGCCGGCAGCGACCTTGCGAACCTCGCGACGAGCGCCGTACGTGACGGCGACGACTGGGTGATCAACGGTCGCAAGGTGTGGACGAGTTTCGGCGAGGTTGCCGACTACTGCTACCTCATCTGTCGCACGTCGCGCGGCGATGCACCGCACCACGGCATCAGCGAGATCATCGTGCCGATGGACACGCCGGGAATCACCGTGCGACCGATTCGCGACATGACGGGCAACGAACACTTCTGCGAGGTGTGGTACGACGACGTACGCGTCCCGGCGACGAACCTCGTCGGCGCCGAGGGCGGTGCATTCCGGCAGACGATGCGCCAACTCGAGCACGAGCGCGGCGGTATCGATCGACTCGTATCGAGTCATGCGCTGTACCTGCGGGCCCGCGAGGTCGTCGACGGCTCCGATCCGCTCGTGCGACAGGAGATCGCGCAACTGGAGACGATGTACTCAATCGGACGTCTGCTCGTCGCGCGCGAGGCACTCGGCCAGGCCGCAGCCGGATTCTCGGCGGCGACGAAGTGCGCCTGCACGGAACACGAGCAGGCAGTTGCGTCGTTCGTCGCCCGTGCCTTCGGCCCGGCGGCGCTGTTGTGGGACGACATCGGTCGCGGAGTGTGTTATGCGCCCGCGTACACGATCATGGGCGGAACATCCGACGTGATGCGCAACATCGTCGCCGAACGAGTTCTCGGCCTGCCGCGGTAGCGCCACGCGGTAGTTTGCGGAGGTGGCCACCGATCCGCTCACGCTGAGCACTCGGATCCTCGATTCCGGCGTCATCGACGAAGCGATCAACCGCGTCGACGGCACGCTGTGGGACCTGCGCGACGGATTGGCGATCGTCGAGGGATTCAGTCACTGCGTCGTGCTGCGCACCGAGGACGGGCTCATGTGCTTTGACACCTCGGGCGTCAACGGCGGAGCGGCGGCGATCAACGGCATCCGGCGCTGGTCGAAGGAGCCTGTCTCGCACATCGTCTATACGCACGGCCACGCCGATCATGTCGGCGGCAGCGGCGCGTTCCGTGCCGATGCACAGCGCGCGGGTCGCGCGACACCGAAGGTGTTCGCCCACCGCGGAGTGCTCGCGCGCCTCGACCGCTACGCCGCGACGAGCGACTTCAACCTGCTCATCAATCAGCGCCAGTTCGGCGGAATCCGCCCGGGTACCGGCCTGCACATCGGTGCCGACGCGAGCGCCCCGACGTTCCTACCCGCCGACACGATGCGCCCCGACACGACCTTCGACGACGTGCTCGATCTCACGATCGGCGATCTCACGATCGAGTTGCACCACGACCGGGGCGAGACCGACGACCACCTGTGGGCGTGGCTTCCCGAGCGCAAATGGCTGATGTGCGGCGACTTCTTCACGTGGTTCTTCCCCAACGCCGGGAACCCGCAGAAGGTGCAGCGCTACCCGCTCGAATGGGCTCGCGCCCTGCGACGCATGGCGGCCGTGCAGCCGGAGTTGCTCGTGCCCGCGCACGGCCTGCCGATCGAAGGTCGTGAACGCATCGCAGTCGCCCTCGACAACGTCGCCCGTGCACTCGAGGATCTCGTCGCCGCCGTGCTGTCGCTGATGAACGAGGGTGCGTCGCTCGACGACATCGTGCACACAGTGCGCGTGTCCGACGACATGTTGGCATTGCCGTACCTGCGCCCGTTCTACGACGAGCCCGAGTTCGTCGTGCGCAACATCTGGCGCCTGTACGGCGGATGGTGGGACGGAGCAGCGTCGCGGCTGAAGCCGGCACCGGATGCGATGCTCGGACGCGAAGTGTCGGCCCTCGCCGGCGGACCCGACGTGCTCATCGCCCGGGCCAAGGGAATCGCCGAGGACGGCGATCTGCGGCTCGCCTGCCACCTCGCCGACTTCGCGGCGTGGGCCGCGCCGGACAACGCCGCCATTCACGAGCGCCGCGCCCAGATCTACAAGATGCGCCGCGATGCAGAATCGTCGCTGATGGCGAAGGGCATTTTCATGGCCGCCGCCCGTGATTCCGAACGCGTCGTCAACGAAGGCGACTGACTCGCCGAATAGGTGTTACGACGATGCGCAACTGCGGTGGGCGTGACGGGACTCGAACCCGGGACCTCCACCATGTCAAGGTGGCGCTCTAACCAACTGAGCTACACGCCCGAAAGCGGCTTCAGCCTACAAGGGACGCAGACGCAGTGAGACCTCGTTGGCGAGCAGGCGTCCGGCGCGGGTGAGCACGATCCGGTCCCCCGCCACGGCGATGAGGCCCTCGAATTCGGCGCGGTCATCGTCGCTCAATGCACCGAGCGGCACGCCGTCACGGGTGCGCAGTGCCAACTGCAACCGCTCGAGGCAACGAGTCGCTTCGTCGAGGTTCTCGTGACTCGACTCTGCCGACTCACCCGCTTCGATGAGTTCGACGTAGCGGTCCGGCGTGCGCACGTTCCACGCCCGCCGACCGTTGCGGTGTGCGTGCGCGGCGCTGCCGAATCCGGCGTAGTCACCGCCGCTCCAGTACACCGCGTTGTGCCGACATTCGTGGCCGGGGCGCGCCCAGTTGGAGATCTCGTAGGAGAACAATCCGTGTTCTGCGAGGAGATCGTCGACGCGCTCGTACTTGTCGGCGAGGTCGTCGTCGTTCGGATGGCGTGCCGGCGTCGTTGCCAGAACGGTTCCCGCCTCGACGGTGAGCCCGTACGCCGACACGTGGGGAACGTCGAGCGCCGCAATCGCCGACACCGTGTGCGACCAGTCGTCGAGTGTTTCGCCGGCGGCCCCGTAAATGAGATCGACGTTGAATGTCGCCAGGCCCGACTCGTGCACGGCTTCGATCGCCGCGACCACGTTGCGCGGTGCGTGCGTGCGTCCGAGACTGACGAGGACGTGCTCGCGGGTGGACTGCACGCCGATGCTCACTCGCGACACACCTCCCCCGCGGTACGTCGCGAGCAGGGCGGGTGTGACGTCGTCGGGATTACATTCGACGGTGAATTCGACGTCGGACTCGCGGGGAATCTCGGCGAGCACGTCCATGAGCAGCGACGGATCGACGCGGGTCGGCGTTCCGCCGCCGACGAAGATCGTTCGCGCCGGGGGAAGTCCGGCATCGCGCGCGCGGCGGATCTCCGTGCGCAGCGCACCGAGATACCGCTCGATGAGATGGTCGCGATCGGTGAACGTGGCGAACGCGCAGTAGTCGCACTTGTGACGACAAAACGGCACGTGGACGTACACACCGAACCCGATGTCGGCAGCGGGCGCGAGGATCGACCAGGTCACGAGCACTCAGTTACACGAATTGGTCAGACCGGATTTGTCATGAGGTGGGTGGCACGAAGACCAACCCGAGGCTGGCGAGTCGTGCCGGCACCTCATCGACGCTGACCTCGAGCATCACCGCGATGGCCCGAATGTCGTGCGCCCGCACGGTGATCACCTTGCCGTTGAAATCCTGACGCTGCACCTGGATCATG
>JBIIUH010000055.1:0-9894 GCA_044340075.1 Ilumatobacteraceae bacterium
CTTCTCGAGCATCGAGAACTGGCCCCCCTGCATCTGGCCGAGCTTTGCGACGTCGATGCGCAGCTTTCCCTGCGTCTCACCCGAACCGGGAGCGACGTCGCGCACGTCGCGCGGCAGGAGCTGGTCGATCGGCACCCCGTAGAACCGGGCGAGACGCTCCATGCGCGGCAACGACAATGCGCGTTCGCCGCGCTCGTACGCACCGAGCACCGACGCCTTGAACTCCTGGTTCGAGTTCGTCTCGACGTCGGTGAGTGCCATGTTCTTCTGCAACCGGATCGAGCGCAGGCGCTCGCCGACGAGGCGGTTGAACGGCGAGGATTCGTCGTCGATGTCAGCCATGGCGCTGGTGTCCCGTCGTGGATCGTGGTGTCGCGGCTGCGCGGAGATGACCGAGCAGCGTCGCCGCCACCAGTGTTGCAGTCTCGGCGCGCAGGATCGTGTCACCGAGCGACACGCGGGGAACGTCGTGGCGCACCTCCCCCGGATCGAAACCGCCCTCGGGTCCGATGACGACGAGTCGCGACGACTCCCCGAGTTCACCGCCGTCGGGGTCGGCGACGGCGGCACCGGGGCGTGCGCATACGTCGGACAGCGATGCGAACTCCTCGATGGCAGGCAGTCGCGTGCGACGCGACTGCATCGCCGCCTCGCGTGCGACGCGTCGCCACTTGTCGAGTTGCTTGTCGAGCCGCTCACCCGACCACTTCACGATCGCGCGTCGCGTGGGAAGGAGCGGAACGATGCGGTCGACGCCGAGTTCGGTGAGTTTCTGCACGGTCCACTCGGGTCGGTCACCCTTCACGGGCACGAAGGCGACGGCGATCTCGTACGCCGGGCGTGGTTCGTGGTGAATGCCCGGGGCCTCGCTCGTGCCGACGACGAGCACGCCCCGCGACCACTCGGCGAGACGCCAATTACCGGTTCCGTCGCTGCACGAGACGATCTCGCCGTCGCGCAGACGCAACACCTTCGCCAGGTGATGCTCGTCGTCGGCACCGAGATGCGGGGCATTCAGATCGTCGACGAACACGTGCGCCGAGGAGTTGCGCAACGACCCGCTCACTCAACCGCCGTCGTCACGAAAACGCCGACTTGATCTTCGAGAGCAAACCCTCGTCACCCGCGACGTCCTCGCCGCGACTCTCGGCGAAGCGGCGCAGGAGATCGCGCTGTTCGGAGGTGAGATCGGTCGGTACTTCGACGGCGATCCGTGCGCGCAGGTCACCCCTGCCGCGCGAACGACCGGACGCTGCGAGCCGCGGCACACCCCGCCCGCGCAGGACGAACTCGCGACCGTGTTGCACACCCGCGGGCACGACGAGTTCCTCGTCACCGTCGAGCGTCGGCAACGTGAGCTTCGTACCGAGAGCGGCCTGCGCGACCGAGACGACGACATCGGTGACGAGATCGTCCTCATCGCGGCGGTAACGCTCGTGATCGGCGACGCGGACGTGCACGTAGAGATCGCCGACCGCACCGCCGCGCGGACCGGCCGCACCGCGACCTCCGAGGCGCAGCGTCTGTCCACCGGCGATGCCGGCGGGAATCTCGACGGTGAGCGTGCGCTCGGCGATCGTGCGGCCCTCGCCGCGACACGTGCGGCACGGCGTCCCGATGATCTCACCGATGCCGTTGCAGCGTCCGCACGGACTTGCCGTCACCATCTGGCCGAGCATGCTCTGGCGAACGCGGCGCACCTGACCGGTGCCGCGACACTCGCTGCACTGCTGCGGCGCCGTACCCGACTGGGCTCCCGAGCCGGCGCAGTCCTCGCAGCGCACCGCGGTGCGCACGGTGAGTTCGTGCTCGCAACCGAACACTGCATCCTCGAAACTCACGTCGGCAACGACTTCGAGGTCCTGGCCGCGCGGTGGCCCGGTCGGGCCGCGTTGACCTCCGAAGGGTGACCCCCCGCCGAAGAACGCATCGAAGATGTCACCGAAGCCCGCGGTGAACGGATCACCACCCCCGCCACCCGATCCACCGACACCGGCTTCGCCGAACTGGTCGTAGCGGGCGCGCGACTGCGGATCACTGAGCACCTCGTAGGCGCGGCTCACTTCCTTGAACTCTTCCTCGGCAGCGGGGTTGTTCGGGTTCGCGTCGGGATGCAGTTCGCGGGCGCGTTTGCGGTACGCGCGCTTCAGTTCGTCCGGCGAAGCACCGCGGCCGACGCCGAGCAGCTCGTAGAAGTCGCGCGCCACGATCAGCCCTCCGACAGTCGTCGGCCGAGCTGGTCACCGACCACTTCGACGGTGGCGAGCGCCTGCGGATAGTTCATTCGCGTCGGACCGAGTACGCCGACGCTGCCGACGCGGGTTCCGTCGCGCACGACCGGCGCGATGACGACCGAGCACGCACTCAGCGGCTCGACACCGTGCTCGGTGCCGATCGCAACGGAGAGTCCGCGGTTGATGAGGTCGCGCACGAGCGACACGACGACGTACTGCTGCTCGAGCGTTTCGAGCACCTGTCGCACGACGTCGACGGCGTCGAATGCGTGCGTGAGCGCCGACGCCCCACCGACGAACACCGACTCGTCGGACTCGTGACGCGGAAGCGTGGCGGCGATCGCTGCTGCGAGCGCTTCGACGTCGGCGTCGACCTCGTCACCGCTGCGGCGCTCGAAGGCGACGTCGGCGATCGCCTTGCCGACCATCGCCTCGGATAGGCGCCGGGTGACGGCGATCAACTGATCGTCACTCATCGGTGCGGGGAACTCGACGTGCTGGCTCTCGATGATGCCGTTCGACATGACGGCGACGACCGTGCCGTGACGCTCCGACAAACCGACGACCTGAACCGAGCGGACCTCCGCCCCGACGACGGTCGGACCGGTGACGACGGCGGTGTAGTTCGTGAGCTGCGACAGCAACAACGACGTGCGGTGCAAGGTTTCTTCGAGCCGGAACGACGCCGAATCGAAGAACGTGCCCACCCGTTCGCGGCTCGCGGCATCGAGCCGACCGACGTCGCGCGACGTGAGATGGTCGACGTAGAAGCGGTAACCCTTGTCGGTGGGAACGCGCCCCGCCGACGTGTGCGGCTGGGCGAGGAAGCCCTCCTGCTCGAGGTGGGCCATGTCATTGCGAATCGTCGCCGGGGACACGCTCAAACCGGGCAGTTTCGCGACGTGGCCCGACCCCACGGGTTGACCCGTGGACACGTAGTGCTCGATCACGGCCCGAAGGATCGCGATCTTGCGGTCGTCGAGTGCCGAAACGCTCATGGGAGTGGCTTCAGGCTACCGATCGGTGTCGACGCACCGGGAACACGGTCACTTGCGTGACGGCTTTTTCCCGCTCTCGCCGGAGGTTCCCGTGACGAGTTGGTACCGACGCAAGGATTCGTTGCGCTCTTCGCCGTGGTCGACGATCGGAGCGACGTATCCCGCGGGAACTCCGCCGGGTGCGAGATGCGGTTCATGCACGAAACGATCGGCGACGTCGGCGATCTCGGGCACCCACGCACGCACGTATTCGCCGTTCGGATCGAACTTCTCCGCCTGCATCGCGGGATTGAAGATGCGGAAGTACGGCGCGGCGTCGGTACCCGTTCCCGCGGTCCACTGCCAACCATGGTTGTTCGACGCGAGATCACCGTCGACGAGATGACGCATGAAGTGACGCGCACCCCATTGCCACGGCAGGTGCAGATCCTTCACGAGGAAACTCGCCACGATCATCCGCACGCGATTGTGCATCCATCCGGTGGCGAGAAGTTGGCGCATTCCCGCATCGACGATCGGATATCCCGTGCGACCGGCACACCATGCGGCGAATCGCTCCTTTGCGCGCGCATCGGTGTCGACGGGCATCGCATTCATCTTCGGCTGCAGGTTGTTCCACGCCGTGGCGGGCTGGTGATGGAGCACGTCGGCATAGAACTCGCGCCAGCACAACTCGCTGCGGTAATGGTCGTGGTTCGGGTTCGGGTGCAGTTCGGCGAGCAGTTGGCGCGGATGCAGCGTGCCGAAGCGCAGGTACGGCGAGAGCATGCTGCACCCGTCGCGGTCGGGGAAGTTGCGTTCCTCCTTGTACCGCGACAGCGCATCGGCGGCGAAATGCTCCCATCGCCGCCACGCCGCCGCTTCGCCGGCGACCGGCAAGTCGGCGTCGAGGTGCGGATCGGCCGGAATGCCGTCACTGGCGACGTCGGGAGCACCGCGCAGGTCGGGCTTCACCGGTGCCGCCAACGGAGCACGCCACCCCACCGCGTTCCAGCCCCGCGAGAACGGCGTGAACACCGCGTACGGCGTGCCGTCGGGCTTGCACACGGTGCCGGGCTGAACCGCATACGGCGTGCCGACGCGCTCGAAGCGCACCCCGATGGCCGAGAGTCGCTGCGCCACGTCGTCGTCGCGACGCGATCCGTACGGCGCGAAGTCACCGCTCACGGTGACGAGATCGGCCGCAACCTCACTCGCCACACGTGCGACGACATCGCGCGGGTCGCCGTGGCGAACGACGAGCGTGCCACCGAGTTGCGCATCGAGATCGCGCAACGTGCGGTACATGAACGCGAGCCGCGCCGCACCGGAGCGCTCCATGAACACGGGGTCGAGCACGAACAACGGCGTCGTCGTCCCGTGCGCGAGTGCGGCGGCGAGCGCGGGATGATCGGCGACGCGCAGGTCGCGACGGAACCACATCACCGCAGCGGCCATGGGGCGAACCTACTTCCGACGCAGTGCGACGACCGTAACGCAGAGCAGACAAATGACGCCGCCGTAGGCCATCGACCACTCGAGCGAGACGTAGTCGGCAATGAGTCCGGTGATCGGTCCCCCGATCGGCGTGCTGCCGAGGAATGCGACGGCGGTGAGCGCGAGCAGCCGACCGCGCATGTCGGGCGGCGACTCCTGCTGGGAGATTGCACTCCCCGCGGCGATCATCGCCGCGCCGGCGGCGCCGAGCGGCAGGCACAGCAACAGAGCGACGACGAGCGTCGGCGCGAACGCGACGGCGATGTCGCACACTCCGAGCAACAGCACGTTTCCGGCGAACCATCGCAGCGTCACGCGACCGAGACGCGCCGTGACGAGCGCCCCGACGATGCTGCCGATTCCGGTGACGGTCAGCAGGTACCCGAACGCGGCCCCGGCTCCCCACTTCACGTCGGCGAGCTTCGGAAAGACGACCTGGTAGTTGAAGGCGAACGTGCTGACGATGACGTTGACGGAGAACATCGTCGCGAGTACGCGGTTGTTGCGCACGAAGCGCAACACCTCGCGCACCGGCGAGCCGCCCGCCGGACGCTTCACCGCGGGGATCATCTCGCTGCGTCGCAGACCGACGACGCCGTAGATCATCGCCGCGAACGAGACACCGTTGATGATGAACAACCACGACGTTCCGAGCGGCCCGATGAGCAGCGCGGCGAGCGCCGCACCGAATACTCGCGAACCCGTCATGACGGCGGTGTTCAACGACATCGCATTGGCCACCTGGTCGGGCGGCACGAGTTCGGTTATGAGACCGCGCCGCGCGGGATTGTCGATTGCCCCGACGACGCCGAGGAACAGCGACAGCACGTACACGACGGGCAGGCTCACCCATCCGGCGAGATCGAGCACGCCGAGCGTGAGCGCCTGAACTGCGAGCAACACCTGCGTCCACAGCATGATCGTGCGCCGGTCGTAGCGGTCGGCGAAGGCCCCCGCCCACGTACCGAGGAGGAGCATCGGCAGGAACTGGAATGCAACCGTGTACCCGAGGTCCGACGCCCTGCCCGTCAGTCGGTACACCAGGTACGCGGTGGCGGTGAGTTGCAGCCACGAGCCGATGCTCGACAGAAGCAACCCGGCGAAATACAGCCGCGGGTTGTACTGGCGCAGCGAGCGGAACGTTCCTCCGCGCTTCAACGATTCGCCGTGACCCTGCGCCGCATCCGGTGCGGGAAGCGCCGTCTCAGTCATCGAGTTTCAGCGCCGAGATGAACACGTCACCGGGCACCTCGACGCGCCCGATCGCCTTCATCTTCTTCTTGCCTTCCTTCTGCTTCTCGAGCAGTTTGCGCTTGCGGGAGATGTCGCCGCCGTAGCACTTGGCGAGCACGTCCTTGCGCTTGGCTTTCACCGTTTCGCGGGCGATGACCTTTCCACCGATAGCCGCCTGGATCGGCACGTCGAACATCTGCCGCGGGATGAGCTCCTTCAACTTCTCGCACATGCGCTTGCCGTAGTCGTAGGCCTTGTCGCGGTGCACGATCGTGCTGAACGCGTCCGCCGGGATGGCATTGAGCAGCATGTCGACGCGCACGAGATCGGATTCGCGATACCCGCTCAGTTCGTAGTCGAGGCTCGCGTAACCCTGCGAACGGCTCTTCAACTGGTCGAAGAAGTCGACGACCACCTCGGCGAGCGGAATGAGATAGTTCATCTCGACGCGCTCGGGTGACAGGTATTCGAGTTTCGTCATCTCACCACGCCGCGACTGGCACAGCTCCATCAACGCACCCGTGTAGTCCTTCGGGGTGATGATGCTCACCCTGAAGAAGGGTTCCTCGATGCTCGCGATGTTCACCGACGGCGGCAACTCGCTCGGGTTCTCCACCACTTCGACCTCACCGTCGGTTTTCAGCACGCGGTACTGCACCGACGGCGCAGTGGCGATGAGTGCGAGGTTGAATTCGCGTTCGAGACGTTCCTTCACGATCTCCATGTGCAGCAACCCGAGGAAGCCGCAGCGGAATCCGAAGCCCAGCGCACCGGACGATTCGGGGACGTACGAAATCGACGCATCGTTCAACTTCAGCTTCTCGAGGCTCTCGCGCAGCGTCTCGAAATCGTCGGCATCGATCGGGAACAAACCGCAGAACACCATCGGCTTCGGGTCGAGGTACCCCTCGAGTGCAGCGGCGGCCGGTCGCGACACGTGCGTGACCGTTTCACCGCTGCGCGCCTCGCCGACGTTCCTGACGCCGGCAATGAGGTAACCCACCTCCCCCGGTCCGAGTTCGTCGACGGGTGTGGGCGCGGGACGACGCGCTCCGATTTCGAGTGCCTCGTGCACGGCTCCCGCCTGCATGAATCGCAGGGCGTCTTTGTTGCGCAACCGACCGTTCATCACCCGGATGCTCGACACGACTCCGCGGTACTGGTCGTACTGACTGTCGAAGATGAGCGCCTGCAGCGGCGCATCGGCGTCACCCTTCGGCGGCGGGATGCGCTCGACGATGGCGTCGAGCAACTCGGGCACTCCCTCACCGGTCTTCGCCGAGATGCGCAGAATGTCCTCGGCAGGAATGCCGAGGACCTTTTCGATTTCCATCGCGTACCGATCGGGGTCCGCCGCCGGCAGGTCGATCTTGTTCAGAGCCGCGACGATCTCGAGATTGTTCTCGAGCGCGAGATAACAGTTGGCAAGCGTTTGGGCTTCGATGCCCTGGGCCGCATCGACGACGAGCACGACGCCCTCGCACGCGGCGAGCGACCGGCTCACTTCGTAACCGAAGTCGACGTGACCGGGCGTGTCGATGAGGTGCAGCGTCGCGTCCTTCCACGTGACGCGCACGTTCTGGGCCTTGATCGTGATGCCCCGCTCACGTTCGAGATCCATCGAGTCGAGGTACTGGGCGCGCATGTCGCGGGCCTGGACCGCCTTGGTGAGCTCGAGGATGCGGTCGGAGAGCGTCGATTTGCCGTGGTCGATGTGGGCAATGATCGAGAAGTTGCGGATGCGGGAGAGTTCCATGGGGGGTTCGGCGCACCGCGCACGAGGCCGGCAGCAACGACGATGCTACCCCTGAAGCCCTTGCGGGTATTGGCGTTGCGCCGTGTCGCTGGTAGCGTGGCACAGCCATGGCAAACATCAAGAGTCAGAAAAAGCGCGTCATCACCAACGCCAAGCGCACCGAGCGCAACAAGGCCGTGAAGAGCGAGATCCGCACGCGGGTGAAGAAGGCACGCGACACTCAGGGCACGCCCGAGAACGGTGAAGCCCTCCGTCTCGCCGTCAAGCGACTCGACATGGCGGCAGCGAAGCGGATCATCCATCCGCGTCAGGCAGCGCGCAAGAAGAGCCGCCTGATGAAGCAGATCAACGCCGCGAAGTAGTTCGCGACTTCGGTCGGGTCGAACCCGAACCGCCCAACCTGCTCAGTCGAGCAAGCAGGATTTCGAGGACGATCTCCTCGTCGAGACCCTTTCCCCCGCGCAGGTCGCGATCCGCGCGCGCGAGCAACCCGATCGCTTCGACGGTGCGCCGCGCACCGATGCGCCGCGACAATTCGAGGTACTTGCGCGCCTGGAACTCGCTGCGCGACGAAATGACCGACATGACCTCGGGAACCGCCGACGCACCCGAGCCGTCGAGGCGCAACAACTTCGCATAGTGGTTGTGCAGGATCGACAGGATCTGGAACGGGTGGTACTCGCCGCTGCGCACCATGCGCCGCAGCATCGACAAACTGCGCGGAGCATCACCGGCGTCGAGCGCATCGGTGAGATCCCACGGCTGCACGCTGCCCGCCTGGCCGAGGAACGGTTCGACGTCGTCGAGCCCGAGTCGGTGTTTGTCGCCGTACGTCGAGCGCAACACCTCGACGAGGCCGGGCAGCCGCGCCGAGTCCTGGCCGAGCCAGTCGATGATCTCCTCGAGCGCAACGGCATCGATCTTCATTCCCGCCTCGGTGAAGTGCGCCTTGTACCAGTCGACGAGTTCACGCCTGCGCTGCGGTGCCGCCGTTTCGTACGTGGTCGCACCGTCCTTCTTCAGCGCATCGGCGAGCGCCTTCGGCAGCCGGCCGGTGGCCGTGACGACGAGATGAGTCGACGGTGATGGTGCAGCGAGATAGGCAACGAGCAACGCGGCATCGAGCGGCGTCACGTGCGCGTTGCGCACGACGACCACCCGTGATTCGGCGAACAACGACTGCGTTTCGGCCGCATTGACGGCTGCGCGCACGCGCGCGTCACGATCGTCGGTCTGTGCCTCGGCGAGGTCGTGCGCCTCGAGCATCGCCGAGCGGTCACCCTCCCCGACGAGGTCGTCGATGAGCTCGCTCAACTTCGCCGAGACGAGTCGCTCGTCGTCACCGGTGATGAGATAGCTGGGCACCTCCCCACTCTTCCACGTTCGACGTCACACGGCCGATCCCGCTGCGGCCGGGCCCGGAGCACGGTCCGCGCGCATGCGGCGACGACGCGCGATCGATACGACGCAGGCACCGTATGCGGCCACCCACGCGAGCACGTTGAGGCCGGGTGACGGACTTGCTCGCTCGGCGACGACGGCGACCCACCAGATTGCGCGAACCCCGATGCGCACCGGGACGAGTGCCGCGTCGACGACACCGTCGACGATCGTCGATACCACGTGTGCGGAACCGGGGCCGAGCATCGCCGCGACGAACGATGCGAAACCGTCGAGCGCGCCGCAGGCGAGCACGAGCGGCAACCCGACGACCATGACGCCCGATGCGATCGGCACGGCGACGACATTGGCGGGTACCGCGACGATCGGCAACGAGCCGAACCACCACAACGCAAACGGTGCAACGGCTAGTTGTGCCGCAACCGTCGCCGACGCGATGCGAGGCACTGCTCCCGCGCCGAGGATCCCTTCGAGCCCCGGGCCGAGGAATACGAGACCCGCCGTTGCGGCGACGGACAACACGAAGCCGACGGAACGCACGAGGAACGGATCGACGACGAGCAACACCGCCACCGTTGCGAATAGTGCACGGGCGGCGCCGATGTCGCGACCGTATGCCGCAGCGCCACGGACGATGATCACCATGACGGCGGCCCGCACGACGCTCGGCTCGAGCCGCGTCACGAAGGCGAAGAGAGCAACGACGAGAACGATCGCTGCGACACGCATTGATCGCCGTCGACCGGCGATGAGCGGTGCGACCCAAGCGAGCACGAGTGC
This sequence comes from Ilumatobacteraceae bacterium, assembly GCA_044340075.1. Taxonomy (GTDB): domain Bacteria; phylum Actinomycetota; class Acidimicrobiia; order Acidimicrobiales; family Ilumatobacteraceae; genus F1-60-MAGs027. The sequence continues at coordinate 9,879 of JBIIUH010000055.1, forward strand.
CACGTTCTGGCCCGAT
>JBIIUH010000064.1:0-8936 GCA_044340075.1 Ilumatobacteraceae bacterium
CCGTGCACGGCGATGTCCAAAACCTGACCATCGACGAGATACACCCGCGTGTGATTCGGAACCACCGCGGCCAGGAACGGCGCATGGCCGGCCAGGAACGCCACCTCGCCCCCACCAAGGGTGCGGGTGATCACCTGGGTCGCTTGACCGGAGAACAAAACGCGCTCCGGCGACACGACTTCCACGCGCATCGCGGCCGACTCCGACATCAGACGTTCTCCTGCAGCGCCTTCGCCTTGGCGAGCACCTGCTCGATGCCGCCGACGTTCAAGAACGCCTGCTCGGGGATGTGGTCCAGATCACCGTTGAGGATGGACTCGAACGAGTTCACGGTCTCCTCCACGGGCACGAACTCTCCCTCGATGCCGGTGAACACCTTGGCCACGAAGAACGGCTGCGACAAGAAACGCTGGATCTTGCGCGCGCGCGACACGGTGAGACGGTCCTCTTCGGAGAGCTCGTCCAAACCGAGAATGGCGATGATGTCCTGCAGTTCCTTGTAGCGCTGCAAGTTCTCCTGCACGCGACGGGCCACGTTGTAGTGACGGTCACCGACCACCTCGGGGGTGAGGATGGTGGAGGTGGACGCCAGCGGGTCCACGGCCGGGTAGATACCCAGCGCGGCCACTTGACGCGACAACTCGGTGGTGGCGTCGAGGTGGGTGAACGTGGTGAACGGAGCCGGGTCGGTGTAGTCGTCGGCGGGCACGTACACGGCCTGCAGCGACGTGATCGAACGACCGCGCGTCGAGGTGATGCGCTCCTGCAACTGACCCATCTCGTCGGCGAGCGTCGGCTGGTAACCCACCGCCGACGGCATGCGTCCGAGCAGCGTCGACACTTCGGAGCCGGCCTGCACGAAGCGGAAGATGTTGTCGATGAACAACAGCACGTCCTGGTTCTGCACGTCACGGAAGTACTCGGCCATCGTGAGTGCCGACAGGGCGACGCGCAGGCGGACTCCCGGCGGCTCGTCCATCTGACCAAACACGAGCGCGGCCTTCTCGAACACGCCCGATTCGGCCATTTCGATGCGCAGGTCGGTGCCTTCGCGGGTGCGCTCGCCGACGCCGGCGAACACCGACACACCACCGTGCTTCGAGGCGACGCGGTTGATCATCTCTGTGATGAGCACGGTCTTGCCGACGCCCGCACCACCGAAGAGGCCGATCTTGCCACCGGCGAGGTACGGAGTGAGCAGGTCGATGACCTTGATGCCCGTTTCGAACATGCGCTTCGTCGGCTCGAGGGTGTCGAATGCCGGGGCCGGACGGTGGATTTCCCAGCGCTCGACATCCTTGAACTCGTTGTTATTGCCGTCGAGAACCTCGCCCCACACGTTCCACACGTGACCGAGGGTCGTGTTTCCAACGGGCACGGTGATGCCCCGGCCTGTGTCGCGCACAACCGTTCCGCGGCGCAAACCGTCGGTGGGCTTGAGACACAGTGCGCGAACGCGGCTGTGACCGAGCTGCTGGGCCACTTCGGCGAGGATGACGTTCGGCTTGCCGTCGACCTCGACGGTGAACTCGAGTGCCTGATTGAGTTCCGGCAGGTAACCACGCGGAAACTCGACGTCGATCACCGGTCCGGCGATCGCGACGACACGGCCGTCTTTGCGATCCGTGGAGTTCATCGTTGCTGTCATCGTTGCTCCTTTGATGGCTTCGTCTTCGTAACTTCTGTCGTACTTCTAATTGTCCGAGCTCAACGCCTCGGCACCACCGACGATCTCCATGATCTCGGTGGTGATCGAGTCCTGGCGCGCGCGGTTCATCGTGCGCGACAGTGTCTTGATGAGTTCTTCGGCGTTGTCAGTTGCGGACTTCATCGCCCGTTGACGGAAGGCGTGCTCGCTGGCGGCCGCATTGAGCAGCGCCGCGTACACGCGGGCTTCGACGTAGCGCGGGAGCAACGAGCCGAGGATTGCGTCAGCGTCGGGTTCGAATTCATACTGGCTGCCGCCGCCGGCGGGGCGAGCGTCACCACCCTCGAGGACTTCGGTCTCGAGCGGCACGAGCGGTCGACGCACGACCTCCTGCGTTCCCGACGAAACGAAACGCGTATAGACGAGCTCGACGCGATCGACTTCGCCGGCGAGGAACAGATCGGTGACGTACATGCCGATTTCCTTCGCCGAGTCGTACTTCGGCGCGTCGGAGAACCCGGCGAAACCGCGCTTCATCGAGTATCCGCGGAAGCGGAAGTAACTCTCGGCCTTGCGCCCGACGGGCACGATTGCATAATCGCGACCCTTGAGCACGTCGACTTTCACCTCGCCCTCGGTGGCACGAAGAACGCCGGCGTTGTAGCCACCGCACAGTCCGCGGTCGGCGACGATTGCGACGTAGCACGTGCGCTTCAGGTCGGCACGCGGCTTGAGGAACGGCGAGTCGGAACCGGCGCCGGCCGCGGCAAGATCCTTCACGACGTTCGTAATGAGCTCGCTGTACGGCACTGCCGCCTGCACGCGCTGTTGCGCCTTCACGATGCGCGAGGCAGCAATGAGCTCCATCGCACGCGTGATCTTCTTCGTCGCCTGAACGGATCGAATCCGTCCGCGAAGAATGCGCTCCTGTCCGCCAGCCATCGTCCGTTACCGCTTCCCGTTATTCCGTCGCCAGCGTCTTCTTGCTCGCGGCGTCGCCGAGTTCGCCGGCATCGACGGCGGTCGGGTCGGCCTTCGCGGCACCCTGGGTCGTCGTCTTGAATTCCTTCTTGAACGCAGCGATGATGTCACCGAGATCCTTCGGCACGTCGGCCTTCGGATCCTGACGGATGCCGGCGAGCGTGCTCGAGTGGCGCGAACGCATGTGCGCGAGCAACTCGTTCTCGAAACGGCGCACGTCAGCGACCGGCAGGTCGTCGAGATAGCCCTTCGTTCCGGCGAAGATCGACACGACCTGTTCCTCGACCGGCATCGGGCTGTTCAACGGCTGCTTCAGCAATTCGACGAGGCGGTAACCGCGCTCGAGCTGGGCCTTTGAAATCGCGTCGAGTTCGGAACCGAACGTGGCGAAGGCCTCGAGTTCGCGGAACTGGGCGAGGTCGAGCTTCAGGGTTCCCGACACGCTCTTCATCGCCTTGATCTGGGCGGCACCACCGACGCGGCTCACCGAGATACCCACGTCGACGGCGGGACGAACGCCCGACTTGAAGAGGCTGTCCTGGAGGTACACCTGTCCGTCGGTGATGGAAATGACGTTCGTCGGGATGTACGCCGATACGTCACCCGCCTTCGTCTCGATGACGGGCAACGCGGTGAGTGAACCGGCACCGCGCTCGTCGCTCAGCTTCGCTGCGCGCTCGAGAAGACGGCTGTGCAGGTAAAACACGTCGCCCGGGTACGCCTCGCGACCCGGCGGACGGCGCAGGAGCAACGAAATCTGACGGTACGCCTCGGCCTGCTTTGACAAGTCGTCGTACACGATGAGTGCATGCTCGCCGTTCTCCATCCAGTGCTGACCCATGGCGCAACCGCCGTACGGAGCGAGGTACTTGAACGGTGCCGGATCGGACGCCGGTGCGGCGACGACGACCGTGTACTCGAGCGCGCCGAACTGGCGCAGCGTCTCGACGGTCTGCGCGACGGTCGAACCCTTCTGACCGACGGCGACGTAGATGCACTTCACGCCGAGGCCCTTCTGATTGATGATCGTGTCGATCGCGACGGTGGTCTTGCCCGTCTTGCGGTCACCGATGATGAGCTCGCGTTGACCGCGACCGATCGGGGTCATCGCATCGATCGACTTGATTCCCGTTTGCAGCGGCTCGTGCACCGGCTTGCGGCCCATGATGCCCGGCGCCTGCACCTCGACACGGCGGTACTGCGCGCCGACGATGTCGCCCTTGCCGTCGATCGGTTCGCCGAGCGCGTTGACGACGCGACCGAGCATGACGTCACCGACGGGCACCGACAAGATGCGGCCGGTGGCCTTTACCGTCTGCTGCTCCGCGATGTGGTCCGCGTCGCCGAGAACGACGACACCGATCGACTCCTCGTCGAGGTTGAGTGCGAGGCCGACTGTGCCGTCCTCGAACTCGAGCAACTCGTTCACCGCGCAATCGGGCAAGCCATTGACGCGGGCGATGCCGTCACCCACTTCAATGACTCGACCGACGGTTCGAGCCTCGACGGACGGTACGTAGCCCTCGAGGCCCTTGGTAATGGCCGCGGCGATGTCGCCTGCGGAAAGTGTGAGATCCGACATGATGATTCCTTTCGGGGATTCCTAGAGACGTGACTTCACGTTGTCGAGACGGGTGCGAATGGTGTCGTCGATGACTTCGTCACCGATGGTGGCAACGAGTCCACCGATGACCGTCGGGTCGACGATGACCTTGACATTCAGCTGCTTGCCCGTGGCACGTGTGAGGGCATCTGCCAACTTCGCCTGCTGAGCGTCGCTGAGCGGGACCGCCGAGCGAACTTCGGCGACCTCGAGGTGTCGCGCACCCGAAGCACGCTTCACGACGGCGTCGACGATTTCGGGAAGGTCACGCGTACGACCCGCACCGACGATGAGTGAGAGCAATTGCACCGTGAGATCGTTTGCCTTGCCGTCGAGCAGCTGCTCGACGACCTGGGCACGACGCACCGCCGGAATCGTGGCGTCACCGAGCGTGCTGCGCAGTGACTCGTTCGTCTCGACGGCGCGTGCGGCGCGGAAAAGCTCGTCTTCGACGGCGGCCAACTTGCCCTCTGCTTGTGCGATCTCGAGCAGCGCGGTGGCGTATGCATCGATGCGTTCAGTGCTCACTTGCCGGCACCTACCTTGGCGATGAAGCCGTCAATGAGTTGTTGCTGGGTGGGCTCGTCGAGTGCGGCACGCACGACATCTGCCGTGGCACGAGCCGCGCGACGCGAAATCTCCGCGCGCAACTCGTCGGAGCCGCGGGCACGAGCCGCGCCGATTTCCGACTCGGCACGCGCTTCCATGTCGGTGATTTCGGCGGCGATACGGGCGCGACCTTCGCGCAACAGCACCTCGGCCTGGGTGTCGGCCTCGGCGAGCAAACGCGAGCGCTCTGCAGCGACGTCACCGAGTGCCGTGCGGATGCTCGCCGCGTCGTTCTCCGCGGTGCGCAACGCCTGAGCGGAGTCCTCGAGTTCCTTGGCGATCGTCGCCGTGCGCGCCTCGAGTCCCTTCTTCGCCGCCGGCCAACCAAACTTGTACAGCAGGGCGAAGATGACGAGTGAGGCAAGACCGCCGTAGATGATCTCCCCGATCTCGGGGAACAACCAGTGGTGGCTGAGCGTGGGATCTTCGGCCGCCAGGATGACGGCACGAGGAACGAGGATGTTCACGAGCGGGCTCCGTTCATGGATTGATCGACTGCCTGGCGAATGACGTTCGGATCAGCGTCACGACCGAGCACCAGACGCGCGGCGCGTCCGGCAACCGTGGCGACGGCACCCGACACCTGATCCGCTGCGGCACGACGGGCGGACTCGAGTTCGGCCTCCGCGGCGGCACGCTTCGTAGCGATGCGGGCGTTGGCCGCGGCGACCTGCGACTGACGCTCGGAATCGAGCGTCTGACGCGCGGCCTCGAGGCGCTGCGCTGCTTCGGTGCGCACGGCGGCGAGAGCCGCTTCGTACGCAGCGACATCGGCACGAGCTGACGCCCGCAATGCATCGGCGGATTCGTGTCCCGAACGGATGTGTTCGTACCGGGCGTCCATCCCCTTCTTCACCCGCGGAACGAGGAAGACGCGCATGACGAACAGGAACACGAGGAACGTTCCCGCACCCCAGAAGAGTTCCTTGTTCTCCGGGGCGATGGGATTTGGTCCCATCTCACCCGTGGCAACATCTCCCGTTGCGGCGAGCAGCGTGGCGATGAACATGACGGTACGAACCTCTCGATCAGGCGAACTTGAGGAGGATGAATGCGACGAAGCCGATGAGCGCGAGCGCTTCGGTGAAGGCGGCTCCGAGGAACATCGTCGTACGGACCATGCCGGCCGACTCGGGCTGACGGGCCATCGACTCGATGGCCTTGCCGAAGATCATTCCCAGCGCGATGCCGGGTCCCAACGTGGCGAGACCGTAGGCGTAACCCGCGGTTGCGGCTGCCGCTTCGGCCTTCGCCGCTGCGGGGTCAACGACCGCTTCACCGGCTTCTGCCGCGAAGCGGGCGATTGCTGCAAGTGCTTCCATTGCTGTTTCTCCTGTTGTGTTTGGTTGGTGGGTATTCGACTTGGTTCCGGATTCGCCCGCTGATCAGTGCTCGGCGTGCGACGCCATGTTGATGTACACCGCGGTGAGCGTGGTGAAGATGTACGCCTGCAGGAAGGCAACGAGCACCTCGAAGGCCGTGAGAAATACGAGCACCGCGAACGGCATGACGCCGATCGGGATGAGGATTCTGTCGCGGGCCTGGAAGAGCGCCTCGGACAGCAGGGAGAAGATGACGAGCAGCAAGTGTCCGGCGAGCATGTTCGCGAAGAGACGAATCGCCAGTGAGAACGGCCGCACGATGAACGTGGAGATGAACTCGATCGGTGTGATGAGGATGTACAGCGCCTTCGGCACGCCGGGCGGGAAGAGCACCGACTTGAAGTAGCCGAGCGGTCCTTGATGGCGGATTCCCGTGGCGTTGTAGACGATCCACACGATGAGCGCGAGCGCAGCCGGTGTTCCCATGCGTGCCGTCGCAGGCATCTGAATGATCGGGATGATTCCCGGCACATTCGAGATGTAGATGAAGATGAACAACGTCAGCAGGAAGGGCGTCCATGCGAGGCCGCTCGGCCCCATCGTCTGCAGGATGATCTGCTTCTCGATGAACTCGATGATCACTTCGGCGAGGTTGCGCGAACCCTTCGGTGCCTGCTTCGGATCCTTGCGCGCAGCTGCGAGGAAGATACCGATGCCGATGAGCGCCGCGGCGATGCCGATGAGCACGACCTTGTTGACGGTGGGCAGCACGTCCTGCCAGCGCAACAGCATGTTGATCGGCGGCAGTTCGAATCCGATTCGGGCGATGTTGTTCATACGGATGCCTCAGCGTTGTTGGTCGAGTGTGGTTGCGGGCGCAGCCCTGGGAAGGCAAGTGACGCTGAAATGTAGCGCATCTCCCAGAACAACAACCCAGTGTGCGTGACGACGACCGTGATTCCGAGCGCCACGAGGTCGACCCACGCGGCGTTCCGGACGAGATAAATGGCGAGGGCGACGAGGGCCAATCGCACGAGGTACCCGAAGAGCATCGCTCCGAGCATCATCGCGTACGACACGCGGGCGGCAAGGGCGATGAGACCCGCGGCGACGATGAAATTCGTGAGCACGAGCGCCACACCGTAGGCACTCGACCAGGCGCCCGCGCTGCCCCAAGCCAGCCACGATGCTGCGACGAGCAACGGCGCAACGACGAGACCGCGGCGCACGAGATCGCGCCCGATCTGCGCCTCGGGCGAAGGACCGGTGTCCTTCATCGCGAGCACCGTGTACTTGTCGGTCACGATTCGTCACCGATCGGTCGTGCCTGTGCCGCGTGCGCGCGGCGCTCTTCGTGAATGGCCATTGCCGCGTTGTACACGTAGTACGAGCGGGCGAACTGGCCGATGACGCCGAGGAGAACGAATCCGACCATCAGCCACGGGGTCGTTCCGACGACGCGGTCGAGGGCGAAACCGATGACGAAGAACACCGCGGTGGTACCGGCGATCTCCATGCCCCGCGACATCGAGTCGTTCGCGGCAATCGCGGCGACGTCGTGGTGCGGTCGGCGCACGGCATCAACTACTCGGGACTTCACCAGAAATCAGACACCTTTGTCGAACGTCGGTTCCGAGAAACTCGGAGGGGCTTGTGAAACGATCCACAACCTAGACGGGGGTCCGACGCACCGCCAAATCGTGCACGTGCATTCGTGCAACGATGCGCGCCGGTCATCGCTGATGCGTCAGCGCGACCTCAGTCCCGCTGTGCGATGCGCGGATGCAGGATCGTGAACACGCTGAGCGCGGCGGCAAAGAAGATGAAGACGACGAGCCCCGAACCGGTGTCGACGAGGGCCGAGTAAAGAACGACCCCAGACAGCAAACCCGTCCACGCCCAGAGGATGACGACGGCGCGCCGCGGACCGTGACCGAGGGCAATGAGCCGGTGATGGAGGTGACCCATGTCCGCTTGGGCGAAGGACTTCCCGCTCGCCGTGCGGCGGATGATCGCGAACGCCATGTCGATGAGCGGCACTCCGAGGATGAGCACGGAGATGAAGATCGGAGCGAGGAAGAAATACGTCTGCCCGTTCGCCGCCTGGGTGTCGGGATCGGCACGGCCGCCGACGACGCTCGTCGCCACCGCCATGAGCAGGCCGAGCAGCAGTGCGCCGCTGTCCCCCATGAAGATGCGCGCGGGATTGAAGTTGAAGGGAAGGAACCCTGCGCACACCCCGACGGCGATGATCGCGATGAGCGGACCGATGTTCGGCTCGACGAGGAGATTGTTGTTCGTGAGGTAGCGGCTGTACACGAAGAACGATCCGGCGGCGATTGCGACGATTCCCGCGGCGAGACCGTCGAGTCCGTCGATGAGGTTGATCGCCTGCGTCATGCCGAGCAGCCACAGCACGGTGACGAGCGGAACCCAGTCGTTCGACAGCACGAACACGTCGAGGAACGGCACGCGGAACTGGTACATCGTGACGCCGAACCACACGAGCGCGGCGGCGGCAACGACGACGCCCGTCACCTTCATCGGTGGCGACACCTCACGGATGTCGTCGGCGAGCCCGAGTGCGAAGATGATCGCGGCGGCAACGACGACACCGACGACCTCGGTCGTGTCGCGGTACAGCGCGTCGAAGTCGGGAACGAACCAACCGGCGATGAGCGCGGCGATGATGCCGGCGAACATTCCGATTCCGCCGACGTCGGGTGTCGGCACCGGGTGCGCGCGGCGTTCGTCGGGCGTCGCCATCCATCCG
>JBIIUH010000065.1:0-8882 GCA_044340075.1 Ilumatobacteraceae bacterium
GACTACGCGAACGTCGATCGCGCACGCTCGGTGCACAAGGCGGCATTCGCCGCAGCCGAGGGGTTCTCGCTCACGTACCTGCCGTTCATCTCGCGTGCGGTCATCGATGCACTTGCCGAGTATCCGCACCTCAACGCCAGCATCGACGGCGAGACGCTCGTCGTGCACAAGTACGTCGACCTCGGCATCGCCGTGGACCTCGACCACGAGGGTCTGCTCGTTCCCGTCATCCGCAGCGCGGAGAGCAAGCGCATCCGCGCCATCGCCCGCGAGATCAACGACCTCGCGAACCGCACCCGCGCACGCAAACTCAGCCCCGACGAGATTCAGGGTGGAACCTTCACCATCTCGAACAACGGTTCGGCCGGTTCCGTGCTCACGATGGCGATCATCAATCAGCCCCAGGTGGCGATCCTCAGCACCGACGCGATCGTGCGCAAGCCGGTCGTCGTCGCCAACGCCGACGGCGGTGAGGGCATTGCGATCCATCCCGTCGGTCACCTGGCGATGAGTTGGGATCACCGCGCGTTCGACGGTGCCTACGCGGCGAACTTCCTGCGTCGTGTGAAGCAGATCCTCGAGACCCAGGACTGGTCCGCGGAGTTCTGATGCACGTCCGCTGGCTCGGCCGCGTCGCCTATCGTGACGCGCTCGGGCTGCAATACGGTCTCTTCGACCGGTCGACGCGCAACCATCTGTTGTTGCTCGAGCACCCGCACGTGTTCACCCACGGTGCGTCGGCCGACCTCGAACGCAACCTGCTGTGCGATCCGCGCGACGTCGGGGCAGAGCTCGTCGCGGTTCGCCGCGGCGGTGACATCACGTACCACGGTCCCGGACAACTCGTCGGATATCCGATCGTCAACCTGCCGGGCAAGCACGGCGATGCATCACCCGCCGACGTCACGGCGTACGTGTGCGCGGTCGAGCAACTCGTCATCGACACGCTCGCCGAGCTCGGCGTACGCAACGCCGGACGAAAGGACGGCTATCCCGGCGTGTGGCTCGACCCCGACGGCGACCGGGCGCGCAAGATCTGCGCGGTGGGCGTGCGGGTTGCCCGCGGTGCGACCCCGCGGCGCACGATGCACGGCTTCGCACTCAACGTGTCGACCGACCTCGCGTACATGCGCGAGCACATCGTGCCGTGCGGAATCGGGGAGTGGCCCGTGACGTCCCTGAACGAGGAGGGCATCGACGTCACGATGCGTGACGTCGTCGACGTCGTCGCCCGTCTCGCCGTCGAACGGTGGGGCGACGGCGACGACGATCGCTGCGACGTCGCCTGGGACTACGAGCCCGACGTCGTCGGCATGCACATCACGCAGCGCAAACCCGAGTGGTTGCGTCCGCACGTGCGGATCGATGCGGGCGTCCTCGCGACGCAGAAGACGTTGCGCGATCTGCACCTCGTCACGGTGTGCGAAGAGGCGGGTTGCCCCAACTTGTCGGAGTGCTGGAGCGACGGCACCGCAACGATGATGGTGCTCGGTGAGCGGTGCACGCGGGCGTGCGGCTTCTGTCTCGTCGACACCCGTCGTCCCGAGGCGCCCGATGCCGACGAGCCGCAGCGTGTCGCCACCGCGGTCGAGCGGATGAACCTCACCCACGCGGTGCTCACGATGGTCGCCCGCGACGATCTCCCCGACGGCGGCATGGCCCACGTCGCACAGTGCATCGCGGCGATTCGCGAGCGTCGTCCCGGAACGCGCGTCGAGACGCTCATCTCCGACGCGAAAGGCGACGACGAGTCGTTGTCGGTCATCTTCGCCGCACGACCCGACGTGCTCAACCACAACGTCGAGACCGTTGCGCGTCTGCAACGGATCGTTCGTCCGTCGGCGGGTTATGCGCGCAGCTTGTCGGTGCTCGCGCGCGCCCGTCGGGCCGGGCTCGTGACGAAGTCGGGCTTCATGGTCGGTCTCGGTGAAACGCGCGACGAGGTGAACGAATTGCTCGCCGACCTCGCCGCAGTCGGCGTGTCGATCGTGACGATCGGGCAGTACCTGCGCCCGGGCGCCGAGCATCTTCCCGTCGTGCGCTGGGTCGGCCCCGATGAGTTCGCCGAGTACCGCGACATGGGTCGACGCTGGGGCATCGACCACGTCGAAGCGAGCCCGCTCACGCGCTCGAGTTACCACGCGCGCAGTGCCGCAGATCACGCCGATGTTGCTGCGCCCGTCATCGCACCGGTGTCCGTCGGTCTGCCAGTGTTGATGCGCAAATGACCACCACACTTCGTCCCCTCCAGCGGGTGATCACCGCACAGCGCACCGTCGAGGGAGGCGGCTTCGTCGTTCGCCGTCCGTTTCCGACGCCCGTCGTCGATCACATCGATCCGTTCCTCCTTCTCGACGAGATGGGTCCGGTCGAGTACGAGCCCGGTAAAGCGATCGGTGCGCCCGAGCATCCGCACCGCGGCTTCGAAACCGTCACGTACCTTCTCGCCGGCGCAATGGAGCACCGTGACACGACGGGTGCCGTCGCCACGATCCGCCCCGGTGGCGTGCAGTGGATGACCGCAGGTGCGGGAGTCGTGCACAGCGAGTTGCCGACCGATGACTTCCAGCATTCCGGTGGTCGAATGCACGGATTCCAGCTGTGGGTGAATCTGCCAGCGCGGGCGAAGATGATTCCGCCGCGCTACCAGGGCTACGACGCCCACGAGATTCCGCAACGCGACCTCACCAACGGCGGAACGTTGCGCGTCGTCGCCGGAGAAGTCATGGGTATCCGCGGCGGAGTCGAGACGACGTCGCCGATGACGTACGCACATGCCACGCTCGAGAGCGGTGACGTCGTCGAATGGACGCCGGGTGACGGTCACACGGCTCTCGTTCACGTGTTCGACGGCGAACTGCAGGCCAACGGGCACCGCGGCGCCTCCGGCGACATGCTCGTGTTCGAGCGCTCGACGGGCATGATTCGTCTCACCGCTGCCGGGCGCGCGCAGGCGCTCATTCTCGGCGGTCAACCGCTCGGTGAGCCCGTCGTTCGCTACGGTCCGTTCGTCATGAACTCGCGTGACGAAATCATCCAGGCGTTCCGCGACTACGAATCGGGACGTCTCGCCCGCAGCGCATGACGAAACACGCCACCTCCGCCGCCACGTTTCGCGAACGCATCGGTCGGGCGCGGGCCGAAATGGCATCGGCCGGCGTCGATGCTTTGCTGCTCTCCGTCGGTCGCGACATGCCGTATCTCATCGGGTACGACGCGATGCCGCTCGAACGCCTCACCGCGCTCGTCGTGCGCCGCGACGGACCCTGCGTGCTCGTCGTACCCGGTCTCGAAGCGCCGCGCGTCGCGCACCACGCCGACGTATTCGATCTCGTCGCGTGGGGTGAAACGCAGGATCCGATGACGATCGTCGTCGAAGCACTCGCCGGTGCGCGCACGGTTGCCGTCGGCGACCAGATGTGGGCACGCTTCGTGCTCGACGCCCAACGCCGTCTGCCCGGAGTGACGTGGTCCGCGGCATCGGCCGTCATGGTGGCGTTGCGCGCGGTGAAGGACGCCGCCGAGATCGCCGCCCTCGCTCGCGCAGGTGCGGCCGCCGATGCCGTCGCCGCCGAACTGCTCGCCGGTGAGATCCCGCTCCTCGGACGCACCGAGGCGCAGGTGTCGGCCGACATTTCGGCGCGCCTCCTCGAGCGCGGTCACGACGTCGTCAATTTCGCCATCGTTGCCGCGGGTGAGAACGCGGCGAGCCCGCATCACCACCCGGGGTCGAGGGTCATCCGCCACGGTGACATCGTGCTCTGCGATTTTGGGGGAACGATGGACGGCTACTGCAGCGATATCACTCGCTGCGTACACATCGGTGAGCCGTCGGCCGACGTGCGCGACGCGTGGGACGTACTGCGCCGCGCGCAACAAGCCGCCGTCGATGCGGCGCGCGTCGGTGCGCGCTGCGAGGACGTCGATCGTGCGGCACGGCGCATCATCGCCGACGCCGGATACGGCGATGCGTTCATTCACCGCACCGGACACGGCATCGGTATGGATGCGCACGAAGATCCGTACATGGTCGAGGGGAACGGTGCGTCGCTCGCCGCCGGACATGCGTTCAGCGTCGAACCGGGTATTTATATCGCCGGTAAGTGGGGGATGCGACTCGAAGACATCGTCGTGGCGACCGAGACGGGTCCGCGGCGGATGAACGACGCACCGCGCGAACTCGTCGTCCTCTGAGTCCGCCCACCTAGGGTTGCCCGACGATGCATCTCGATGCCGCCACCGTCATGCTGCAATGGGCCGCCGGCGGTCTGCTCTTCTTGTGGTTCACGCTGCGCGACGGCGAGATTTCGGTGGGCTATGCCAAGTTGCTGCGGGCGACCTACGGCGTCATCGCCGCCGGATCCCTCGCACTCGGTGTCGCGTTCTCGCCCGTGCTCGTGCGGGACGCATCCGCGGCGATCGTCGCTGTGTGCGCGTTTGCGACGTGGTCTGGTGCGCGCAGTCGTCTCGAGGTGCCCGCGTTCGCAGTCGCAGTCGTCGGTCTCGTTGCCGACGTGCTCGTCGACGACACGACGCAGCCCGCGCTCTGGATCGCCCGCCTCGTCGTCGGTGCGGTGTTCCTCGGTGCGGTGAGCGACGCGATGCTCCTCGGCCACTGGTATCTCGTGCAGCCGGGCATGCCGCGCCGCCTCCTCAACCGTCTCACGAACGTGCTCCTCGTCGTGTGGCCGATCGAGATTCTCGTCATGCTCCTTCCGACGGGGATGATCGACGTGCTTACGGGGCGCATCGACGACGGATGGAACGGCGTGCTCGGTTGGTTCTGGCTCGCATCGGCGTCGCTCACGGGCGTTCTCGCCTGGCTCACCCGTGCGGCATTGAAGGAGCGGCGCTATTCGGCCGTCATGGCGGCGACGGGTCTCAGTTACCTCGCCATCCTCATGGGATTCGGCACCGACGTCATCGCCCGCGCACTTCTCATGGTGTGAGCGCCGCGGCGGTCGTTGCGCCGTCGTTAGTGTCGTGTGAGTGAACAGCGCCGGATTCCTCGGCCTCGAACGGATCGGTGACGACAAGTTCGCACTCGACGTCGCCGCGCGTGTCGCGACCGGCGGCGGCTTCCTCTTCGGTGGCGCCGGACTCGGCGCGGGAATCGCGGCACTCGAAGCGGTGTCGCAGCGACGCGTCGTATGGGCAACGGCCCAGTACCTCTCGTACGCGATGACGGGCAGCCGCGTGACGATCGACGTCACCCTCGCCGTGCGCGGACACCAGATCACCCAGGGTCGTGCCGTGTGCCGCGTCGGCGACCAGGAGATCCTCACGGTCAACGCCGCACTCGGTGACCGCGAATTCGAGGCGACCGGGCAGTTCCTCACGATGCCCGTCGTCGCACCGCCCGACGAATGTCGTCCGCGCATCCCGCGCAGCGAACATGCCAACTCGATCATGGAGTCGCTCGAGCAGCGCTTCGCAAAGGGGCGCGACATCGCCGACCTCGACGGCACGCCGAACGACGGTCGCACGATTCTGTGGTCGCGGATCCCGGCGGTCATCGAGGGTGTCGATGCCGCAACCTTGGCGATTCTCGGCGACTTCGTACCGATGGGCATCGGCCAGGCACTTGGCTTGCGCGCAGCGGGCAACAGTCTCGACAATACGTTGCGCATCGTGCGACTCGTGCCCACCGAGTGGGTGTTGCTCGATATCCGTATCGATGCCGTGCAGCGCGGTTTCGGCCACGGATCGATCCAGATGTTCGCCACCGACGGCACGCTCATGGCGACGGCGAGTCAGAGCACCATCGCGCGACTCTGGAAAGCGTGACGAGATTGAAGTGTGACGTTATTGAAGCGCGACGATGTTGAAGCGTGACGATGTGGAGTAGTTGGCCCCTCGAGTTCGACCCGGCGGCGTACCGCGGTCGTTACGCGGATCTCGCGTCGATGTCCGACGAGAAGCTGCGCCGCCACTGGCGCGATCACGGTCGTGCCGAGGGCCGCAACGCAACGGTGCTCGAGAACCGCGACGACTTCGCTCGGCTCGTTCCGCAGACCGCACGTGCCCTCGAGATCGGGCCGTACACGAAACCCGTGTTGCGCGGTCCGAACGTGCGTTACGCCGACGTGTGGTCGAGCGAGGATCTCGTCCGCCGGGCGACGACCGACCCGAACGTCGACGCAGCCGGGGTGCCGCACATCCACTACGTCACCGATCCGTCGTCGTTGAGCATGATCGACGAGAAGTTCGACGTCGTGCTCTCGAGCCATGTCATCGAACACCAGCCCGACCTCGTCGAACACCTGCGCCAGGTGGCATCGGTGCTCGAACCGCACGGCGCCTACATGCTCATGGTTCCCGATCATCGCTTCTGCTTCGATCACTTCATGCCGGCGACGCAACTTGCCGACGTGGTCGCGGCGCACATCGAACGGCGCACGCGTCACGACATGAACTCGATCCTGCGCGCGCGGCTGCTGATGACGCACAACGACGCACAACGTCACTGGGACGACGACCACGGTGAGCCCGGTAGCTGCCCCGATCCGCACCTGGCGACGCTCTCGATGCGCGAGCGGATCGAGCTCACGGCCCGGCAGAGCGAGCCGGGTGGTGCGTTGACGACCGGATACGTCGACTGCCATGCGTGGCACTTCACGCCGGAGACGTTCGCCGCGGTGATCGACGACTTACGAACGAGCGGTCTCGTCGATTGGGACGTCGTTCGCGTCTATCCGACGATGCGCAACACGCTCGAGTTCTGGGTCGTGCTTCAGCGGGCGACGAAGTACTTCGCGCGCGGATGATGGAGGATGATCGCTGACGTCGTCTGCTCGGGTTGGTACTGCCAACCCGTGTCCTCGTTGACGACGATGCCGATGCGTCCGGCTTCGAGCAGATCGGCCACCTTCGCGTTGTCCTCGAGGTCGGGACACGCCGGGTAGCCCCACGAATAGCGACCGCCGCGGTACTGCTGGCGGAACAAACCCTGCAGACTCGGTCCGTCCTCGGACGCAAAACCCCATTCGGTGCGGATGCGGTGGTGCCAGTACTCCGCGAGTGCCTCGGCCATCTCGACGCCGAGACCGTGGATGGCGAGGTACCGCTGGTACTCGTTGCGTGCGAAGAGGTCGGCGGCGACTTCGCTCACCTTCGCACCCATCGTGACGATGTGGAACGCGACGTAGTCGACCTCACCGGATTCGATCGGCCGCACGAAGTCGGCGATGCACAGGAACGGCGCTTCACCCTGGCGCGGGTACGTGAACCGGGTTCGTTCGGTGGTGCGTGACTCGTCGGTCCAGATGACGATGTCGTTGCCGTCGCCGTTGGCGGGGAAGTAGCCGTACACGACCTGCGGCACGAGCATGCCCGACGCCTTCGCCTCTGCGAGCAGCGCACGCAGCTCGGGACGGATGCGCGCCTTGAAGTCGTCGTCGGTCTCGCCGTCGAGCGGGCGGTACTGCCACTGGTTGCGGAAGAGTGCGGTTTCGTTGACGTACTCGGCGATTTCGTCGATGGCGATGCCCTTCATCACCCGCGACCCGACGAACGGCGGCACGAACACGACGTTGTCGTCGACGACGTCGGGCGAGCGGCGCGGAAGCTCGGCCGCCGGTGCCGACGACGAGCGTCGTTCGGCGAGCGAACGACCCGTCGGAATGCGACCGAATTCGGGATCGTCGTTGCCGGTGCGCTTCATGTCCATGAGGCGGTCGAGAGTGTTGAGACCCTCGAACGCGTCCTTGCCGTAGAACACGCGACCGGCATACACCTCGCGCAGGTCGCGCTCGACGTAACTGCGCGTGAGTGCCGCACCGCCGAGGAGCACGGGAATGTGGGCCAGTCCCTGCGCGTTGAGCTCCTCGAGATTGTCGCGCATGATGAGCGTGCTCTTCACGAGCAGACCGCTCATGCCGAGCGCGTCGGCGTCGACTTCCTGCACCTTGGCGATCATCTCGCTGATCGGAATCTTGATGCCGATGTTGTGCACCTCGTAGCCGTTGTTCGTGCAGATGATGTCGACGAGGTTCTTGCCGATGTCGTGGACGTCACCCTTCACCGTGGCGAGAACGAGTTTGCCCTTGCTCGTCGCCCCGGCGACGCGGTCCATGTGCGGTTCGAGGTGACCGACGGCGGTCTTCATCGTCTCGGCACTCTGCAAAACGAACGGCAGCTGCATGCGTCCGGAGCCGAACAGCTCGCCCACCTCGCGCATCCCGTCGAGGAGCACGTCGTTGACGATGTCGAGGGCCTTCAGACCGGACGCGAGCGCTTCGTCGAGATCGGCGACGAGACCGTCGCGGTCACCGTCGATGATCCGCTGGCGCAGCCGGTCGCGCACGGGCCAGCCGCTGCGGTCGGGCTTCTCGGGTTTGGCGAGGGTGACGCCCTCGAACGCCGTGAGCAGCGACTGCAGCGGGTCGTAGTCGCCGGTGCCGCGGTCGAAGATGAGGTCGTGGCACACGGTGACGTGCTCGGGGGCGATGCGCGACAGGGGAAGGATCTTGCTCGCGTGCACGATCGCCGCGTCGAGTCCCGCCTTCACGCACTCGTCGAGGAATACGCTGTTCAGCACCTGTCGTGCCGCGGCGTTGATGCCGAAGCTGACGTTCGACAGGCCCATGACGGTGAGTGCGCCGGGGATCTCCGTCTTGATCCGCCGGATCGCCTCGATGCTCTCCATGCCGTCGCGGCGCAGCGTCGGATCACCGGTGGTGAGCGGGAACGTGAGCGGATCGAAGATGAGGTCCTCCGCCTTCAGTCCGTAGCGACCGGTGGCGATGTCGTGCAGGCGGTGCGCGATGCGCATCTTCCACTCGACGTCACGAGCCTGACCCTGCTCGTCGATGAGCAGACAGATGACGGCGGCGCCGTAGTCGCGCGCGAGCGAGAACACGCGGTCCATGCGCCGCCCGGGC
>JBIIUH010000010.1:0-29531 GCA_044340075.1 Ilumatobacteraceae bacterium
CAGTCAACGACTTGTTCCGACCGTTCAGTGACGACGTGATGCACGGCGAACGCCTCGGACTCATCGGTCCGAACGGCACCGGCAAGACGCACTTGCTGAAGGCGTTGTCGGGTGAGCTCCCTGCGACGACGGGAGCGATCTCGTTCGGGCCACGAACCTCCGTCGGAGTCTTTACGCAGGTCAACGATCGTCCCGATTTCCTCGGCCGAGAGTGCATCGACATCGTGCGCGACCGCATCACCGACGAGGAAAAAGCGATGAAAACGCTCGCCCGCTACGGGCTGCGCAACAATGCACGCCAGAAGTTCGAAACCCTCTCCGGCGGACAGAAGGCACGTCTCGAGATTCTCCGCTTGGAGATCGAGGGACACAACGTGTTGCTCCTCGACGAACCAACGGACAACCTCGACATCGAGTCGTCCGAGGCACTCGAAAAGGCCCTCGACGGATTCGAAGGAACGGTCATCGCCGTCAGCCACGATCGAACGTTCCTCGCTCAGCTCGACCGATTCATCATGATCACCGATGACGGTGAGGTGTACGCACTGCCCGACTTCGATATCGCGCTCGCCGGACTGCAAAAGCCGCGCAACTTGGCGACGCTGAAGCTCGCCAAACCTCTTCATGGAGCCTGAGTCCGGATAAAAAGTTTTCGCCACCATCGGGGGATGATCCTGAATGGAAGCGAACCTGGCAAACTGACACGGTGTCAGGCACGGCGACGAGCTCCGGGGTGAGCGATGACAAGACGCCGTTTGATGAGCGGATCTTGCGGGCGGCACGACAGGAGATCGTCGAGTCGGGAATTCTCGGTCTTCGCGTGCTCGACGTGGCAGAAAAGGCGGGCTGCAGCGTCGCGCTCATCTATCGCTATTTCAACGATCGCGACGGTCTCCTCGCAGCAGCACTCGAGCGGTTCTATATCGAGGACTACGACCGGATGTTCCGTGCGGCGGAGGAGCGACTGGCGAGCACTGCGCAGTGGTCCCTCGATGACGTCATTGCGATCGTGCCCAAGCCGCACTTTCCGGGTTCGGAGAAGCGCAACACCTTGCGTGCCGAGCTCTTCGCTGCGTCTGCGCATAACCCGGTTTTGCGAGAGCAGTTGCAGCGGCACATGCGCCGGTATCGGGAGCGCCTGGGTCAACTATCGACCGAAATCGTCGGCCGCCTGCCGGCGGCTGATCGGTTCGACTTTCGGCTGTTCACACATTTCATCTTCAACCAGAACTGGGTGCAGAACGACCTTCTCGGCGAGAACGGCGTGACGAACGAGTCGTATGAGGACTTCCTGCGCCATGTCATGGAGCGCCTGCGCCTCACCTGACTACTGCGTTCCCTGTGACACCCAAATGTCACACTCGTGGTATGGGAGTCGATGTCAGTGAAGAGGGCACGCCGTGCGACTACTGCGGAACACCGCTGTTCTTCGGCGACGACGACTGGACGGTGTGTCCGGTGTGTGAAGAGGAGTTCCTGAACATGGATTATTACGACGAACTGTCCGAAGAAGACCCACGCTTCCCGGAAGACATGTCGTTTCCCGATCCCGGAAACAGCTTGTGAGCCTGATTCTTCGCTGAGTTGGGCGATCCGATCGTGTCGAGTGCGTGCGACTACGGTCGGGGGCGCGATGAGTGCCGTTCTGCGTCGTTACGGCACGTTGGCGGTGCTTGCAGCGCTGTCGGGTCTGCTCGCCGGGCTCGGTGGATGGGTGTTTCTCGTCGTTCTCGACGCAGTGACCGAAGTGCGCCTGGGTCAGCAGTGGTTAGTTCTGGGTCTACCCATTGCGGGTGTCGTCACCCTTGTGATTGTGCGGCGTATCTCTGAGTCGGGGAGTGCCGGCAATGCAGCCGTGTTTCGCCAACTCGACCGGATCGACGAAGGCATACCCACCACACTTGCCCCGATCGTCGTTGTCGGAACCTGGATCACCCATCTCTTCGGCGGCTCTGCGGGCCGGGAGGGCACTGCCCTGCAGATGTCGGCAGCACTCACCGACACGATGAGTCGACGACTCCGCGTGAGTGAGAACGACAGACGCTTGTTACTCGGTGTCGCACTCGCGGCCGGATTCGGAGCGGTGTTCGGCACTCCTCTTGCCGGTGCAGTCTTCGCAATCGAAGCGCACTCACGCTGGCGAATGCGCTGGTCGATTCTCGTGCCGTCAATCGTTGCGGCATTCGTCGGCGACGCCGTCGTGCGCGTGCTCGGCTACGGGCATGCCGCCACACCCGTGGTGTCGCTGGGCCTCGACCCGTCGACCCTGGCAGCGTGCGTCGTACTCGGCCTCGGTGCAGGAATCGTCGCAACCGCATACGTGAGAGCGGCGCGCGGCGTGCGATGGGTGCTCGCCCGGTGGGTGGGTAGCCCGACGATGAGAATTGCCATCGGTGGCTGCGTGATCATCGCACTCACCGCCGCTTTCGGTGCGGAGTCACTCGGGTTGTCGACTCAGCTGGCTGATCGAGCGCTGGCAGGAGACGCACTCAATCCGTCGGTCTCACTTCTGAAACTCGTGTTCACGGCCGTCACCGCGGGGTCGGGATTCATCGGCGGGGAAGTGACGCCACTCTTCGTCATGGGGGCGACGTTCGGATCGGCCGGCGCATCCTTGCTCGGACTCCCCGTCGCGGCAGCGGCGGCGTTCGGATTCGTCGCTGTGTTCGGCGCCGCCGCTCACGTGCCGCTCGCATGCGCCGTCATGGCGCTGGAACTCTTCGGTGTCGATGCGCTCCCGCATGCACTCGTTGTGTGCATCGTGGCGTCGCTGATCGCCCGTCATCCGGGACTCCACCCGATATCGGCGCCTAAGAACCGTACGTAATTCGGTACCAGTCGGCGGTCTTGCGGATGACCTCCGTCCACGCGGTCGGATGACACTCGAGCTCGCGGCGGGTTGCGCCGTCGTCGACGATGAAGTCATCGGTGAAGTGGAAGCGGATCTTGCGCATTTCACGTGAGACCGGTGTGCGGCGGCTGCGCAGGTAGTTCAACCATCCGGGTTCGGTGCGGGCACGCCGACGGGGAACCCCCGCGGCATCCGCGACGGCGTCAAGCACATCTTGTTGCGTGACCGGAGGGTTGTTCGGTGCATGCCACGGGCGTCCCCATGCACGCGGATTCGTCGCACACTCGATCATCGTGAGGGCAATGTCGTCGACATAGGTGAAGCTGTGCAGGCGATCGGCTCTGCCCCTCACCATCGGTCTCTCGCCGCGCAGCAGCGCGGGAATGGCCGATGCGCCGATTGCGCTCTGGGCACGAGGCCCGATGAAGTTCGATGCCCGCACCTCCGTTGCGCGCACCCTGCCGGCTTCGTGCGCCGTGTGTGCACTACTCCACATGTCGGCGCGCACGCGTCCGTTGACGAAGCGCGCTTTCGTGGGCATGTCGGGCGTCATCGGGGCATCGACGCGCCCGTATGCATACACGTTGCCGAGCGTGCACAGCACCGCACCGGATGATTCGGCAGCGAGAAGAAATGACTCGTGCAGTTGCGGCCACAACGTGGGCCAGCAGTCGTAGGGCGGATTGATGCAGTTGTACAGGGCATCCGCGCCGCGACACAGCTCGAGAAGTGCGTCGGTGTCGGCGACGTCTGCGGTGGCGTATTCGACTCCGGGAATTGTCGAGTCACGGGTAGCGCGCGACACAAGCACACAAGAAATTCCCCGCTCGGTAAGTTTTTGCGCAATCAGTGTCCCCACCGTCCCTGCACCGGCAATGACGTGGTGTGACATGTGCACCTCACACGGTAGTCATGCGTCGTTGCAGAGGTTTGGTGCGCGACGTGCATCGTCGAGATGCACCACACAGGTGCGTCGTTGTCCTACCGTCGTCCCAACCCCGAAGCAGATGTGTTGCCCGTTGCGGTCGACATCTGTGCCACCCCCACACCAAGGAGAGACCCCATGTCCTCACGCTTGTCCGTAGTCAGACGACTCGTCATTGCCGGAGCCGTGGCACTTGCCGGAGTCGTTGCAGCCCCGGTCGGATCATCGATCGTGTCGGCAGCGCCGAGCATTTCGCCCGCTACGCAAACCGTCACCGCGACGGTGGGAACCGCAATCACCGCAACGACGGCGTACACCGATGCAGAGTTCACGCGAACGAAGTCGTTCTCGATCGTGCCGGCCCTGCCCGCCGGTTTGAGCTTCAGCACAACAACCGGTGTCGTGTCCGGAACCCCTACCGCATCGCAGGCCCGCACCGTTCACACCGTGACCGCATCGGACGGTGTCGTGTCGGCGACGGCGACGATCACCCTCACGGTGACGGCGACGACCGCAATGACGCCCACTCCGCAAGTCGTCATGGCTCGCGTCGGTACGGCGATCACGCCGACCTCGGCGTACACGGTGACCGGTCTCGGAGCTTCGCGCACGTTCACGGTTTCTCCGACGCTGCCGGCCGGTTTGGCGATTGCCGCGACGACGGGAGTGATTTCGGGAACGCCGACCGCAACGTCGGCGACCACCGCCTACACCGTGACGGCCAGTGACGGAACCTCGACGGCGACCGCGCGCGTGAGCATCACCGTGCTCGCCGTCGGTGCAACCGCTCCGACCATTTCGCCTGCCACCCAAACGGTGACCGGTTCGGTGGGTACGGCGATCACGCCGACACGTACGTTCTCCGACACCGACTTCGGTGGCATGAAGGAATTCTCGATCAGCCCGGCACTGCCCGCCGGTCTCACCCTCAATACGGTGACGGGAGTGATCTCGGGAACGCCGACTGCCGCTCAGGCGACCGCAACCCACACGATCACTGCACAGGACGGCAGCGTGTCGGCGACTGCAACCGTGACCGTGACGATCACCGGCACGACGACGGTGACGACGGTTCCGGCAACGACGACGAACTGCCCCGCGGTGAACATCGCCGGTCGCAGCATCGTCAACGTGCTCACCCCGCAGGCGAGCCTGCCGTCGGCGAACTTCGCCTGTGGCGTACGCATCGCCACTCGTGCGAATCGTCTCGTGCTCGTCGCGATCGGCAGTCAGGGAACGACCGCCAATGCCGCAGTCTCGCGCTACACCGTGGCCTTCACCCGCGTGAACGGCGGCACTGTGACGCGCACTCTCACTGCACCGGCAGCAGCCGGAGTGTTGCGTGCGAACGTTGCGCAAGCGCGCAGCGGCGTGTGGAACGTCACCGTCACTGCGCTGTCACCGACGGGAACGACCGTCGGTACGTGGACATCACCTGCATTCCAGGTCGGCTGAGCCCCAATCGTTACAGCGCCCGGCATGTCCGGACGCGATGAATTCGACAGTCGGCTCCGCGGGTTCACCCCCGCGGAGCTGATTCGTTTTCGGACTATCCGCCGACCTTCGCCACGGTCACAATTGCCGAGGGAATCGAGGGCATCGGTGGATCGATGCTCTCCGGTACGTACTGAATCGAAGTCGTCACATCTTCGGCCAGCCACATGAGTTCGGCGTTCTCGCCGGCATTCAGTTGCACAAAGAAGTTCAATGCGAACACGGCTTTGTCGTTCTTTCCGACGAGGTACAGACCCGTGTTCGTATCTGTCACGTCACTGCCGTTCTTGCGCAACCACACGTAGGCCGTGTCGTTGCCGTTCGACGTCTTCGTGATTTGGAACGAAAACTGAATGTCGTAGACACCGTCGGCTGATACGACGATGCGCGAGTTGCCGTCGATCAATACGCCGTTCGTTGCCGATGAATCGGTTTGTCGAAGAAGTACGGACATCGGATCACCGGGTGTCGCATTCGTCTGCGTTTCGACGTCGAAGAACGATCCGTACGGACCCAACTCCGCATCGACTCCCGCAGGGCCTTGCGGTCCCGTCGCACCGGTGGAACCGTCGTCGCCCTGGGGGCCTTGAGAGCCGACGGGGCCGACCGGTCCGGTCGCACCGACATCACCCTTCGGGCCCGTTGAACCGCCAACGCCGGTTGGGCCCTGTGCACCGGTCGCTCCTTGTTCGCCCGTTGCACCAACTGCACCTCGTGGTCCAACCGGCCCCGTGGGACCACGAGCACCACGCTCACCTTGAGGTCCTTGTGGTCCCGTCGGACCCGCAGGGCCGACGATTTCGCGCTCGGTGAGACGTCCCGTGGGGCCAAGTGCCAAACGATCGGAACCGTCACCATCAACGGCGACCGGACCGATTGGGCCCGGCACCGTTGCCGATGTTGTTTCGTCGCGCTCGTCCAGCCACCGCTGAAGAACGTCGGGAACCCACCGATTCGAACTCGTGGCGGTGACAACCACGCCTGCAGCAAGCATGACGAGAACGACGACGGCAACGACGAAACGCGCAACTCGCGTCGTGTGCCCCACGAACTCAGGTTACTGATGTCGTAGTTGGCCCCGATGAGAGGTGTGGCAGACTTGACCCATGGCCAATGCTCACTTGCGAGCAATTGAGATCGGTGCAGCCGGACGTTTCCACATTCGTGGTATGGCCATCATGACATTTGTCATTTATTGGCTGATGGCGCTCACTTTCCAGGATTTCTTCTTCTTCGATCCCACCGATGCGACGGGAGTGTTCCGCCAGGTGACGCTGTGGGCTGCATTGATCGGCTGGTTGTCCGTCGCGCTCGCCACGCCGCTTGCATTGCTCTACGCAACGTCGGGGTCACTTGCCGCATTGCGAGTGGTTCCGTACACCACCTTGATCTGGCCGGTGGCGATCGTTCTCGCACAGATCAGCGCCTATGCAGAAACGGGCGAAAGCTACCTCGACTACCTCTTCGAGTACCCGATCTTCGTTCTTACGGACATTGCGTTGCCGATCTTCATTTTGTTCAAGTGGAGCGACATGCGCACGGCCGTTGCCCGTGCCGAGATCGACATCGAGCTGCGCCGCGACAAGAACCTGCCGGTTCCCTGATTCGATCGGCGTCGGCCGACGTGATCAGTGCGGCTTGTCGTCGAGAACGCCGCGCGCCTTGAGATCGGCGATCTTCGCGTCGTCGTAACCGAGCACGTCGCGCAATACTGCGACGTTGTGCTCACCGAGAGCCGGGGCGACGAGATCGAGGTCGGGGAGTGGCTCGGTCGTGCGGAACGGGAACCCGGGAATCTGTACGTCGCCGGCCAGCGGATCGTGCACCGTACGCACCACGCCACGCTCGACGAAGTGCGGGTGGGTGAGTGCGTCCTTCGGTGACAGCGACGGACCGTGCGGTACGCGGTTGGCTTCGAGCACGTCCATCACCGCCTGATCGCTGGGGAACGTGGCCATCCACTTCTCGATGATTTCGGTGAGCGCATCACGATTCTCGAGACGGTGCGGGTTGGTGTCGAAGCGCGGATCCTCTGCGAGTTCGGGTTGGCCCATCGCCTGCCACAGGTTCTTCACCTGCCACTCGGTGCAGAGAATGATGATCCACCCCTGCGGTCCGCGGTACGAACCGGCGGGGCAGATGTACGGGAAGTGGCGTCCCTGTCGCATCGGAACGAAGTTCTCCGGGTCCATCGACGCACCGTGCACCGACTGCTCGTGGAAGTGGAAGAGCGAGTCGACCATGGCGATGTCGAGGTGCGTGCCCTTCCCGGTGCGCGCACGGTGGAACAGCGCGTGCCCCATCGCCGCGAAGGCGTGCACTCCCGAGTTCGTGTCGGCGAGACCGATACCGACGAATGTCGGCGGGCCGTCGGGATCGCCGGTCATGTGCATGATTCCCGAGTACGCCTGGGCAATGAGGTCGAAGCACGGCCGCTCGGATAGCGGGCCTGACTGACCGAAGCCGGACACCGACGCCATGATGATGTCGGGCTTGATCTTCTTCAGATCCTCGTAGCCGAGACCTTTGCGCGCCATGACGCCGGGGCTGAAGTTCTCGACGACGATGTCGGACTTCGCGACGAGTTCCTTGATGATCGCGCGGCCTTCCTCGCTGTCGATGTCGAGGCAGACCGACTGCTTGCCGCGGTTCTGCTGGATGTGCGCACCGGCACGACGGTTGATGCGTGGACGGTTCGAGCGGTTCGGATCGCCGTACGGGGGCTGTTCGATCTTGATGACGGTCGCACCGAGTTCGGTGAGCAGGCGCGTCGACGACGGACCGGCGAGGTAGCGGGTGAGATCGAGAACGACGA
The DNA here is from genome assembly GCA_044340075.1 of Ilumatobacteraceae bacterium. Taxonomy (GTDB): domain Bacteria; phylum Actinomycetota; class Acidimicrobiia; order Acidimicrobiales; family Ilumatobacteraceae; genus F1-60-MAGs027. Next base: position 8,086 of record JBIIUH010000010.1, read on the forward strand.
TTCCTTCTAGCCAACGTCCGGAATCGATTTGCACGGTGTCCTACTTTCCTGGTTCGCGCGGCAAACCGAGAACGCGTTCACCGAGAATGTTGCGCATCACGTTCGACGTTCCACCTTGAATGGTGTACGCCGGTGCGTACGCAATGGCGTTGCTCAGGTCCGGATCGACGAGCGCCGCCGGCCCGAGAACGCGGGCGCAGAAATCGGCGACTCGCTGCTCGTGCTCGGTGCAGTAGCACTTGATGATGGTGCTCGCACCGGCCGGCGCCTGACCGAGTGCCGCCTGGTAGATCATGAGACGTCCGAGTCGGTAGCCGGCTTCGAGTCGGGCGATGTCCTGCCGCACACGACGATCGGAGCGGTTGGCCACCTCGAGAGCGTCTTCGTAGAGCGGACGATTCGACATGAGCCGGTCGATACCGCCGCGCTCGTGCTCGAGCTGGGCCATCGTCTGGCGGAACGCGTCACCTTCGACTCCGACGAGGTTCTCGGCGGGAACTTCGACGTCGGTGAACCACACTTCGCAGAAGTGGCGGTTACCGACGATGTCGGTGATCGGTCGCACTTCGATTCCGGGAAGGTTCATCGGCACGATGAGTTCGCTGACGCCTTTGTGCGGCGGGCCCGACGAGTCGGTGCGCACGATGAGGTAGCAGTAGTCGGCGTCGGCGGCGAGGCTCGTCCAGATCTTCTGGCCGTTGACGATGAAGCGGTCACCGACACGCTTCGCCGACGTGCGCAGTGCGGCGAGGTCGGAGCCTGCGTTGGGCTCGCTCATGCCGATGCACCACGTCTCTTCGCCGGTGAGCATTCCCGGGAGGAACTTCGCCTTCTGGTCGGGAGTTCCGTAGCGGTAGATCGACGGACCCATTTGGCGGTCGGCGATCCAACTCGCGGAAATCGGTGCGCCTGCGGCGATGAGTTCCTCGGCGACGATGACGCGCTCGATGCCGGGGCGACCGCCGCCACCGTGCTCGACGGGCCAGGTCATGCCGATCCAGCCCTCGGTGGCGAGGATGCGCGAGAACTCCTTCGAATACCCGTTGATCCACGAGTCATTCATCCGCCCGTATTTTTTCGACCCGTCGCGCCCCACGTGTCGGGCACGCTCACGCAGCTTCTCCCACTCTGGAGTCATCGAAAAGTTCAGCGACACGGCGACAAACTATACGCGCGACGGGCCGTTTCGGCGAACAGAGCGCCACGTTCGTCGGCGTCGTAACCCGTCGTCATCTTCTTGCAGGCGTTCCACAGCACCGTGTACGTGAGGGCCTGACGATCGACCGGGAAGTTCGACTCGAACATGCAGCGTTGCGGGCCGAAGGTGTCGATGCACCAGCGCACGACGTCAGCCCAATATTCAGCGACACGGTCGGAATCGATCGGCGTGTCGAGCCCGGCCCAGCCGGTTCCGAAGTACGTGTCGAGTCCGAATCCGCCGAGTTTCACGAACACGTTCGGTTGCGCGGCGAGACGCTGCATCGATGCCCGCCACGCTGCAAGCACCTCGTCACGATGCCCGGCGTACGGTCCGATCCCGAGCGGACCGCCGAGGTGATTGACGATGATCGTCAACTCGGGCACTTCGCGCGCGAGTGACACGAGATCGTCGAGCTGCGGATGGTAGAGCCACGCATCGAACGTGAGTCCGTGCGCCGCAAGACGTCGTGCTCCGGCGACGAAGTCGGCGGCACACGTGAGGCCCGGTGTCGGCTTCGTGTGCGAGTCGTGCACCTCGGGCGATGCATCCCAACCCGTCGCGTGGCGGATGCCGCGAAAAAGGGGAGATGCCGCCTGGTGCGCGGCGAGTGACTCGTCGACGAGATCGCCCGACGTGAGATCGACGAATCCGACGAGGCCCGCCACCTCGGCCCCGCCGAGAGTTTTCAGCTGCGCGGCCTGCTCGGCGACGAAGCGGGTTTCGCCGACCGGTCGCAGGTGTGCCGGTGCCGACTTGTCGTACTTCGACATGCAGTCGACGAACACGGTCTGCACGACACGGTGCCCGGCGGAGGTGTCGGCGTGGAGTTGTTCGGCGAGGTACGTGCTGCCGCCGCGATCCCACAAGTGGTGATGCGGATCGACGATCTCGAGGTCGGGTTCGATCGCCGTCTCGTTGCGACGGGCAAGCCAGTCGAAGCGGTCGAGGTCCATCAGCCCTCGAGCAACAGACGCGCCGCTTCGGGGCACGGCATGTCGATGCGCACGCCGCGTGCGAAAGCGTGCTTGTTCACGGCGGAGATGATTCCGTCGTGAAAGTGCGACAGACCCGAACCCATGCGCGCGCGACGCGCGTCGACGGTGGCACCGGCAAGACCTTCGGCTTCGACGATCGTGAGACCGAGCATTCCGGAGTCGTCCATGCCGCGTCCGCCGTCGGAGCAGATGAACCCGTAGGGGTGCACCTTCAAGAGATAAGGAACCGCCGAGCGACCGGTGTGGCCGGCGGTGACGAGGACGTTGCGGTCACGGTCCTCGGGAAGTCCGAAGGCGATCGAGTCGGTGGCGATGACGTGACGGTCGTTGTACGTGTGCATGACCGTACGGTTCGTGATCTTGCTCGCCGCGAGTCCCGTCGGTGCGTCGTTCTCGAGCAGACACATCGCCGCCTCGGCGACGCGCATGCCCTTGCGCACGCCGCGGTCGGCTGCGGGCTGGTTCATGAACGAGATGATCCCGCGTTCGTGCAGATGCACACCGTCACCGAGGTGCGCGGTCATCACGTCGGCAACGGCGGCGGGAATGTCGAGTGCTTCGAGATACCACAAGCCGGCAATCGCCGATCCCTCGGGTCCGATGCCGCAATCCATTCCGATCGCGCCGCGCGGGCGCTGCTCGGCGATGAACCGTGCGGGCAGCACCCCGCAATACGAAGCATTCACGCACACGTCACGGTCGCGATTCTCGGGGGCGACGTGGTACGCGGAGTCCATCGCGACGACGGAGCCGCGACCCTTCGCCGAGGTCGATACGACGGTTTGGAGCGACGAGTTGCCGGCCATCACTTCACCTCGCGGCGAACCTTCTTGCCGATGGGTCCGCGGTCGAACGATTGCGCATCGGCGCCGATCGCACGCAGATCGACCTTGCGCACCTTCTCGGACGGCGTCTTCGGCAGGGCGTCGATCGTGCGGATGAAGCGCGGCACCGCGAAGTACGGCAACTGCTGATCGGCGAATGCCCAGAACTCCTCGGGATCGAGGGTGGCGCCGTCCTCGAGGACGATGAACGCCATCACTTCGTCTTCACCGGCTTCCTGCGATGCGGGTACGGCGACGACGGCGATCTCCTTCACCGTGGGATGGGTGAGAAGTGCGTGCTCGACTTCGAACGACGAGATGTTCTCGCCGCGGCGACGCAGCGCATCCTTCAGGCGATCGACGAAGTAGTACCAACCCTCGGCGTCGCGCCGCAGGCCGTCGCCGGTGTGGAACCAGAGGTTGCGGAACACTTCGGCCGTCTTGTCGGGCATGTTGTAGTAACCCATGGTCGACGTCCACGGATACTTCGAGCGCACGATGAGCTCGCCCACCTCACCAACGGGAACTTCCTCATCGGTTTCCGGGTCGACGAGGCGGATGTCGAACCAGTCGGCGTTCAACTTGCCCGCCGCACCTTTCGGGCGATCGACGCCGTACGGGGTGAGAATCGGCATGCACGTCTCGGTGAGACCGAACACCTCAACGAATGCGTCGATGCCGAAGCGCTTCTTGAATGCGTCCATGATCGACGTCGCCGTCGGTGCGGCGAAGATGCAGCGCAACGAATTGTCGGCATCGTGCGGGGTCTCGGGCTGTTGCCAGACGAAGTCCATCATGACGCCGATGTAGTTGGTGACGGTCGCCTTCGCATCGCGGACCTGCTGCAACCATCCCGTCGCCGAGAAACGTTCCTGCATGACGTAGCGCGCGCCGGCGATCATCGCCGGGTACTGGGCGAGGAAGCTCGAGTTGCCGTGGAACTGCGGGCCGCACGACATGTAGACGTCCTCGTGGGTGAGACGTGTCAGCGATTTCGCTTCGTCGGCGAAGAGAAACACGTGGGCGTGGGTCATCATGACGCCCTTCGACAGTCCCGTCGTTCCCGAGGTGAAGAAGATCGCAGCGAGGTCGCTGTACTTCACGTCGGGCAGCGCCGTCGTCGAGCGGTGGGCGAGCAGTTCCTTCCACGACAGCGTCTTGTAGCCGGCCTTCTCGAGTGCGGCACGACCGGCGGCAACCTCGTCATCGGCTCCGCAGAGGATGAACGTTTCGAGCGTGGTGCAGGCTTCGGGAATGGCGAGGAAACGCTCGACGAAACCGGGATCGACGAGTGCGCACCGCGGAGACACAGTGCTCACCTGGTGGGCGAGGAAGGAACCCTTGTAGTCGACGTTGATCGAGACCTCGACCATTCCGGCAACGCCGAGACCCATGCGCATGAGGATGTACTCGGCGCGGTTCGGCATCATGATGAGCACGCGGTCGCCGCGCACCGCACCGTGGTCGTACAACGAACGGGCGATCGTCTCGGCCGTGTCGAGGCATTGGGAGTACGTGTAGCGGTGGTTTCCGGACTGCCACGGCACGTCGAGGTACACGGCGTCGCCGCGCTCCTTGACATGGTGACGAAGCACCGACGGCACGGTCCAGCGGGTGCGATCGGCGAACGTCGGTGAGTACTCGGTGTAATACGTGGTCATCGCGGTGCCTTTCGTCGGGCAGGTGAAAAGTGGATCGGGACGGGAATCAGTCGTCGGCGCGCCACGGCGGCGGCGCATCGGAGCGGGGCGGGAACTTCGGCTTGCGCTTCTCCATGAATGCCGTCGCACCCTCGACCATGTCGGGTGAGCCGATCGCCTGCGTGAGAATGCCGAGGCTCAACGCCATGTTTTCCTTCATCTGGTACCACCACATGTTCGAGCTGAGCTTGGCCACCTCGAGGTAGCGCTGGCTCATCGCGAGCAGTTCGTCGCACCACTTGTTCACCTCGGCTTCGAGCTGGTCGTCGGGGACGACGCGGTTGATCCAGCCGAGGTCAAGCGCTTCCTTCGCGCTGTACTTGCGGCAGAGGAACGAGACCTCCTTCGCCTTCTTTTCACCGATCGATCCGGCGAGAAGGTTCGTTCCACCGAGCACCGGCGCACTGCCGACCCTCACGCCGGTCTGACCGAACTGTGCCGATTCAGCGGCAATCGCCAGGTCGCACGTGACGACGAGTTCGTTGCCGCCACCGAAGGCCGCGCCGTTGACGGCCGCGATGATCGGCATGGGCGCCGAGCGCATTGCCTCGAATAGCTCCATCGAGCCGTAGAACATCTTGCGCAACTCCCAGTAGTTGGGCTTGCTGAGGTTCGCGAGGTAACCACCGGCGCAGAATGCCTTGCCGGTGCCCGTGATGACGACGACACGGGCGTCGACATGGTGGGCGAGCGCGCCGATGATGTCGTCGACCGTTGCGCGGTCGTAGGAGTTCATCCGCTCGGGACGGTTGAGCCGGATCCACAGAACGTCTCCGCGGCGGTCGAGGACGATGTCGGACATTGGGAACTCCCCTCGGTTGTGTCGATCCAACGCACTTATGCGGGTCGACATGTCGTGCCGCCGTGGGTCGTTGGTGTCGGCGAGAGTACCATGAGCGTTCGCCACCGGTACAGGGGAAGTTCTCCGGTTCGTCACTGCACCGAAGGCGCCAACACCTCGACAGGGAGCCCATCGCCGTGCCGTTCCAACTAGATGACGACGTCAAGAAGATCCGCGACGAGGCCATGGCACTCGCCGCGAAATGCGAGCCCTTCGCCGCCGAGGCCGACGAGATGTCGACGATGCATGCCGCAACCCTCGCCGAGCTCCGTCGCAGCGGGTTGAGCAGCCTCATGGTGCCGAAGAAGTACGGCGGCCGATTCGAGGAAATCGACCCCCTCGCGGTGTGCGTCGCTCGCGAAGCGATGATGCGCACCTCCGCCCACCTCGACTCGGTCTTCGCCCTGCAGGGCATCGGCAGCTACGCGATTTCGCGCGCGGGCACCGAAGAGCAGAAGAAGCACTGGCTGCCGAAGGTCGCATCGGCCGAGGTTCTCGCCGGGCTCGCACTCACCGAGCCCATTGCCGGCTCCGACCTGAAGGGCATCACGACCGTTGCACGCACCGAGGGCGACGAAATCGTTATCAACGGCGCGAAGTCTTTCATCTCGAACGGTGGCGAGGCCGCGTTTTACACCACCCTCGTCAAGGAGACCGACCACGACGAGCCGCGTTACTCGCTCGTTCTCGTTCCCGCCGACAGCAAGGGTCTCACCATCGCGCCGTCGCCGGAGATCATCGCACCGCACGTTCTCGGCGAACTCACGTACGACAACGTTCGCGTGCCCACGTCGGCGCGGCTCGGCGGTTCGGGTGACGGTTTCAAGCACGTACTCGCCACGCTCGCGGTGTTCCGCATCTCGGTCGCCGGTGCTGCATGCGGCCTCATGCAGGGCGCACTCGAAGAGGCGACCCGCCACGTGCGCACCCGCGAACAGTTCGGTCGTCCGTTACTGAAGCACGGTCCGGTGTCGAGCCTGCTCGCCGACGCATGGGCCGAATACGAAGCGGCGCGTCTCCTTACGTATGCCACCGCCGAAGCCGCGCGCGTCGATGCCGCGGCGAACCTCGACCGTTCGTCGCTGGCGAAGATGTTCGCCACCGAATCGGCGTCGCGCGTCGCCGACCGTTGCGTGCAGGTGATGGGCCGCTGGGGTCTCGTGCGCGGCTCGAAGATCGAGAAGTTCTACCGACAGGCGCGCCCGATGCGCGTCTACGAAGGCGCGTCCGAAGTGTTGCGCCTCGGTATCGCCGCCCGCCTCGCAAAGGAGATCGACTCATGGACCTGAACCTGAAGGATCGCGTCTACATCGTCACCGGCGCGAGCCGCGGTCTCGGCGAGGCGTGCGTGCGCGCTATCGCTGCCGAGGGCGGCAAGGTTCTCGCTGCGGCGCGTTCGCGCGAGGATCTTGAACGGATCCAGAAGGATTGCGGTGCGACCGTGGCCATCGCGCCGTGCGACATGCGCGACCGCAATGCCGTCGCCGCTCTGGTCGACATGGCGCTCGAGAAGTTCGGTCGACTCGACGGAATCGTGAACAATGCCGGCATCGCCCCGGCGGGCAGTTTCGAATCGCAGGATCTCGCCGTGTTCGACGAGGTACTCGCCGTCAACCTGCTCGCCCCTGCGGCGCTGGCCCAGCGAGCCGGTGCCCACTGGATCGCGCAGAAGCAGCCCGGTTCGATCGTCAACGTTGCGTCGACGTCGGGCCTGAAGGGCAAGCCGATCCTCGTCGCCTATTCGTCGTCGAAGGGTGCGATGATGCGTTTCACCGAGGCGCTGGCAGCCGAGTGGGCACGCCACGGGATTCGCGTGAACACGGTGGCGCCGGGAGCATTCGACACCGCGGCGCAGTCGGCGGTCACGGGGGATCCGAAGACGCTCGACGCGCGGCTCAAGAAGATTCCCCTGCGTCGCATGGGTGCGCCCGAAGAACTCGGACCGCTGGTGTGTTACCTGCTGTCACCCACCTCGTCGTTCGTGACGGGGGCGTGCTTCGTCATCGACGGCGGAGAAGTCTCGAAGCTGTAAATAAAAAACGGCGCCAACGTCACGTGACGTTGGCGCCGTTTTTTCGTTGATCAGGCGAGCTTGTACACGTTCCACAGGTCGTAGAACATGCGACCCGTCTCGACGGTGCAGTCGAAGACCTGCTTGCGACCGACCGGATCGGTGACGTACTCGGAGACGATCTCGATGCCCTCGTCGCCGTGTTCCTCGTCGGCGAGGATGTGCATCGTGAAAAAAATGAGGTCGTCATCGGTCATGCCGTAGTTCTTCTTCTGTGCGGCAACGATGCGACGGAACGTGTCGGGCACGAACGACTCGAGGCCGATGCCGATGGCTGCGAGGGGCACGTACCACGGACGGCAACGACCCATGAACTCGAAGTACTCGGTGAGGCGGCGACCCTGGGGCATCTGCTCCTGGTCGACGACGTTCGCCTCGGGTGTGCCGAGCTTGTCGAGCCACTTCAACAGCAACGCCGGGTGAGCGGCGGTGTTCGTGATGATGCCCAACTCTTCCTCGGCGAGGTTCTTCACGAGCGTGGCGCGCACGTTCGGGTACGGGCAGTTGACGTACATGAGGCCGATCCACGGCAGCATCTTCGAGATGTGCAGGTAGAACTGTGTTCCGAAGAGCGAGAGCTGTTCCTTCGTCGCGGTTCCGGCTTCCATCTCGAGGACGAGCGGATGGTTGTGCATGCCACCGCCGGGTTGACGGAGCGTTTCGCGGAGGAGTTCGACGAACTGCTCCGGGCTCAGTGCGGCAAGGTCATCGGTTGATGGTGCCTCGATCAGTGCGGTCATTGTGATTACCCCCAACGTGTGCGAGTTCGTGTTCGAACAATTGCGGCCGCCGTGCCGGCGGCTGAGGTCATGGTACATGGGGTCGCCGACCGGGGCAATGGCGCAGCCCCGAATCTTTTGAGTACGGTTCCGCGGAGGGGGATTCCATGACTACGACAGATGACGCGCCGTTGCTGGCGCGCGAAGAGGACCATCCGCAGGAGATCGTGGCGACGCACGGCGGCGTGAAGGTCATTGCCATCGACTCGGCCCGATACTGCGACGCGCGCAACACGGGCGACGTCATGGTCGCCGCCTCGTATTGCGGGGTGCTGCCCGTGCGGCTCATGGCTCCGCACCGACCGCGAGCCGTCATCGGGCATGACGTGAACATTGCCAAGGACGGTTCCGGTATCCAAGGACTCTTCTACTTGGAAGCGCTCGGCATTCCTGCGGCGACCGTCGACGGTCGCACGGGCGAGTTGGGCAACGCCCGCGATATGTACGACAACGGATCGATCTCGCGGATGAACATCCTCGCCGAGCGTTGCGGCGTCACCATCGGCATGGCGACGAAGAAGGCCGCCGAGTTGCTTGCGACGAAGGATCCGGGTGACACGACGCCGACGACGAAGGTGCGCCGCGAGTCGAAAGAGACGTCGTCGACGGGGCGCCAGATCGTCGTCACCGATTCGATCGTGTTCGCGCATCCAGACGACAAGCGCAATGTGCTCGTGACGGCCGGGCACACCGGTCCGACGGGTGCGCGGTTCATCACCGAAGTGTCGCCGCACGGATTCATTTGTGCCGACGGCGGCCGTTCGAAGAACGACTCCGGAATCTCGGGGCTCGCAATGCTCCAGGAATCCGGTCTTGCGGGCGCGTGTTACGACGTGTCGACCGCCGCGATGGGTGATGCCTTCGACGCATGGGAAGTCGGTCGCATCGCCGCATGCAACGAGCTCGCGCGGCAACGCGGTGTGTACGTCGGACAGCGCGTCGACGAAGCGGCGCGATGTCTGCTTGCCGAGACCACGGGTGCACCATCGTCGCCGCAGGCCCGGCACGAGGACACCGGCAGCATGCTGCTGCGCACCGGACAACTCGCCGCGCTCAGTCCGAAGTTCGCCGAAGGTCTCGCCCGCGTGCGAGAAGTGTGCGACCTCGACGGAGCACTACCGGCCGGCATCAAGGCGTTGTTCATGGCGACGGCTGCCGTCGTGCGCAACCACGAAGAGACGGCGCGTCGCGAATTGCGTCGCGCGGTCGAACGCGGTGTCACCGTGAAGCAGTTGCAGGGTGCCGCCGTGTCGGTGCTCATCTCACGCGGTGAATCGGTATTTCAGAAGTTCTGGGCGGCAGCCGAGCAGGCGACCGGTGGCATGCCGGCGCTCACCCCGCCGTCACCGCGACCGACATTCGAGGCATCGGCCGAGAAGGCGAAGGAGTACTTCGTGTCGTACTTTGGTTTCGTGCCGAGCTACATCGAGTTGATGGCCGACGAAGCGCCACGTGCACTCGAGGGGTACTTCCTCATGCGCGAGTGGGCGCTGTCGGAGAACATGCTCGAGTCAAAGTACGTCGAGTTGTTGCTGTGCACGGTCAACGCGGCCGAGTTTGCATCGCGTTTCGTCGGTATCCATGCCGTTGGTGCACGGAATGCCGGTGCCACCGAAGCCGAGATCGTCGAAGCAGTCGTGTGCGCCATCCCCATCTCGGGTGTCGCATCATGGTTGCCCGGCGCCGACGGCGTCCGCCCGCCGAAGTCGTGAGCCGCTGCGTGATTGCTGGTTAGTCTCAGAACATGACCCGAGTTCAATTGCTCCCGGAAGAAGTTGGAGCCAAGATGGCCGGTCGTGCCGGCCCGGATGCGCGCCGTGCGTTCATGCACCGCCCGGAAATGGCAGACGTACTCGGCATGTTCAACGAGGTCGTTGCTCGAAGTGAGCTCGAGCCTCGGATGCATGAACTCGTTCGATATCGAATTGCGATCATCAATGGGTGCACCCGCTGCAAGACATATCGGTCCCCCGAGGGCATTGCAGCGGGTGTCACCGAAGAGCTGCTCACTCATGTTGAGGACTGGCGTATTTCGAAAGTCTTCACACCGATCGAGCGTCTGGCACTCGAGTTCGCCGAACGATTCTGCATTGATCCGCAGTCGATTGACGATCGGCTGACCGAGGCGCTGCGCAACGAACTTGGTGATGGTGGCCTTGTTGACCTCTCGATTTGTGTAGCGAAGTATCTCGCGATTGGCCGTTTGATTTCCGTGCTGGACCTGGATCAGGCGTGCTCGATCGGCGATCCCGTCGTCCTAATCTGACCGGGCCCTGAACCGCTAGTAGTACCAACATCACCCCATATATATGGAGTGCGGACTCGTTCAGTTCGGACAATGCGCGACTGACGCGCGCGTACCTCGGCGGCTCGTAGGAGTTACGACGCCCGACCGAGAATCATCGAGTTGTGGTACTGGGCTCCCGAGCCCGCACCCATGACGACGGCGATCTCGGCATCGGTCACCTGGCCGGGTCCGGCCGTGCCGCGCAACTGACGCACCGCTTCGACGAGCTTCAGCTGCGGTCCGCCCCAGCCGATGTGGGCGTACGACATGAGCCCGCCGTCGGTGTTCACCGGGCAGCCGTCGTTCGGTCCGATGCCGACGTCGTTGAGGAAGTCGATCCCCTCACCCCGCTTGCACAGACCCGTCATTTCGATCTGGCGAACGACTTCGAACGTGTTGATGTCGTACACCTCGAACACGTCAACGTCGCGTGCCGACACGTCAGCCTGGCGGAATGCGTCGGAGAGGGCAGTGGCGCCGACGTCGATGATCTCGTCGTAGATCGGCGGGTCGACGTACTGCTGGCGGTACCACTCGCACCCGCCACCGAGAATGCGCACGGGAGTCTGGGGCAGGTCGCGGGCCTGGTCCATGCTCGTGACGACGACGGCAGCGGCACCCTCGTTGGCGAGACACAGATCGAGCAGGTGGAACGGAGACGCGATCATCGGCGAGCTGAGCACGTCCTGCGGGGTGAAGGGTCCGCGACCGTGCATCACCGCGTTCGGATTCGCCGATCCGGCGTTGCGGATGGCGGCAGCGATGCGCGCCATGCCCAGGCGGTCGACGTCGTGCAGGTGCATGTATCGCTGCGCAACGAGGGCGAACTGCGCCGAGGTGAAGGCGCCCCAGCATTCGGTGAACTCGTTCTCGGGTCGCGTGTACGACGCGACGTTCGGTCCGCCGAGTACGCCCGATTGTCCGCCGACGATGAGTACCGTCGTGCATTGCCCGGCGAGGATCGCCGCCGCGGCGTCGAGCACCGCGGGCACTCCCTGCGGGTACGTGTCACCGACCCATCGTGCACCGTGGCCGAACAACTTCAGCCAGTCCTGCGAACCCGGATGGAACACCGTGCCGCCGGGCCCGGGCCAGCGCGCACACACGCCGTCGACGTCGTCGACACCGAGTCCCGCATCGGCGAGCGCGATGCGCGCCGCCTCGAGACACGTCGACACCGTCGGTTTGTCGATGCGCCGGGCCATCTTCGTGGCGCCGACGCCGACGATGGCGATGTCGTGTAGCGGTGAGGTCATGTACGGGTGATCACACCTGTCGTGTTCCGGTCCAGAACTGACTGCGCACCGAACCCTTGTCGATCTTTCCCACGGCGTTCTTCGGGAGGCTGTCGACGAAGCGCACCTCCTCGGGACGCTTGATGCTCGCGAGCTCGCTCTGGCGGCAGAGATCGAGGATCTCCTGTTCGGTGACCGTCCCGTTCGTCGTGCGAGCAACGACGGCGACGATGCGCTCGCCCCATTCCTCGTCGGGTGCGCCGACGACCGCAACTTCGAGCACGCCGGGGTGGCGGTAGATGACGTTCTCGATCTCGACCGGTGCGATGTTCAGTCCGCCCCGAATGATGAGGTTCTTCAAACGATCGACGATGTACAGGTAACCCTCGTCGTCGAAGACACCGATGTCCCCCGAGTGCATCCATCCGTCGTACAGCGCGTCGGAGGTGCGCTTTTCGTCGCGGTAGTAGCCGAGCATGACGTGTGGGCCGGCGAAGATCACCTCGCCGCGCTCGCCGACGGGGACGTCGTTGCCCTTGTCGTCGACGACGCGAACGGCAACACCGTACGACGGCCGACCGCACGAGTTGAGCAGTGCCGGCTTGTCACCGAGTGCCCGTTCGTGGTCGACCTTGCGCAGGATCGTGCCGATCGACGCGATCTCCGCCATTCCGTAGAGCTGGAGGAAGATGGCGCCGTAGCGGGCGACGAGGTCGCGCAGGCGGTCCGGCGAGATCGGCGACGACCCGTAGCCGAGCGTGGTGAGCGTCGACATTCGGTGGTCGTCGTCGGTGAGTTGGTCGAGCACGCGCATGAGCTGCGTGGGGACGAGGAACGAGTGCGTCACCTCGAACTGCGCGACGACCGAGGCGAACGTGTCGGGGGAGAACGAGCGGCTGTCCTGGAAACCGATCGCCGCGCCCATCATGAGGCACGGAGCGATGGTGATGTTCACGCTCGAGTTGTGCGGAATCTGGATGAGATAACGCGTGTCGGGCGTGATCTCGTACTCGAGACACGCAACGGTGGCGTGCTGCGACATCGCGGAATGGTCGAAGAGTACGCCCTTCGGACGACCGGTGGTGCCGCTCGTGTACACGATGCAGGCGTGATCGCTCGATGCGGGGAAGAGTCCGAGCGGATCGGCCGACACCTTCGCGAGCGGCGATGTCGCGCCGACGAGGTCCTCGATCATCACGAACGGAACACCGAACGTTTCCTGCAGCATCCCGGCGGTTGCACGGAACTCCTCGCACGTGACGAGCAGGCGGGGCTCGGCGTTCTCGAACACCGAGCGAAGGTCACTGTCGTCCATGCGGAAGTTCAATCCGACGTACACGAGCGCTGCCTTGTGGGCTGCCACGAGGTATTCGACGACTTCGCAGCGGTTGGGTAGCAGCACGGCAAGTCGGTCGCCCGTCGAGACGTTGCATTCGTCGCGCAACCATCGCGCGATGCGCGTGGTGCGATCGTCGAGCTCGGCGTACGTGCAGCGGTACTCGGTGGAGAACAGGGCAAGTGCGTCGGGACGGCGGCGCGCCTCGCGCGAAACGGCAACTCCAAGGTTCATTGTTCTCTCCTCAAGGTGAAGGTGGGCAGTAGGCGGGATTCGTCTCGCGGATCGGCGGTGAAGGTCACTTCGACGCATCGTCCGATGTAATCGGTGGTCGGATCGTCATCGATGACGATCCGGGTCATGAGGTTCCAGCCCTCGTCCATCTGCACGATGGCGAGCACGTACGGAGTGGCGAAGTCCTCGGTGGGTGCGCGGTGCACGATGGTGAACGAGTAGACGGTTCCGAGACCGTTGCTCGGCACGTAGGACCATGATTCGGAGTGGCAGGACGGACAGCACCATTGCGGGGTGAAGAAGTTCGTGCCGCAGTCACCGCACACGGGTCGAACGAGTACACGGTTGCGGCACGCGGCCCAAAATTCGTCGGTGAGTGCGACGCTCGGCATGTTGTGCTTCGCCCCCTCGAGTCGGCACGTGCTGTGGCTGCGACGATCGTACCCCTCGTCGTCGCAGCGGTCGCAGGCGGGACGGCGACGGGTATCGGGTGTCGCTTACAGTTCATGGGGTGAGCCAGCGACCCGTTGCCCTGGTGACCGGCTCGTCGCGGGGAATCGGTCGAGCAATCATCGAACGCCTCGCCGACTCCCACGATTGCGTCGTGCACTACCGGTCGTCGGCAGGTCCGGCCGAGGAGGTTGCGCATCGGCTGCGCGCGCGGGGCGCGCGGGCGATCACCGTCGCTGCCGACATCGGCTCGGAGTCGGACATCGATGCGATGTTCGATGCGGTGACGAACGAGTTCGGCCGCCTCGACGTTCTCGTTGCGAGCGCTGCGGCAACGAAGTTCGCGACGATGGCCGACACGCAGCGCCGTCATCTCGAGCGCACCCTCGCCGCAGTCGTCCTCAGTTACCACCAGATGGTGTCGCGGATGCTCCCGCTGCTGCGCGAATCGGGACGCGTCGTCGCCGTCAGCGGTCTCGACGCGCGTTTTGCACAGGCGGGCCACGGTGCACTCGGCGCGGCGAAGGCTGCACTCGAGTCACTGACGCGTTCGTGGGCGGTCGAGCTCGCACCGCGCGGCTGCACCGTCAACGCGGTTCTGCCGGGGGCGATCGACACCGACTCCCTCGACACTTACTTCCGTGGTGACGACGAAGCGCGTGCCGCAATGGTGAGCGGCACGCCGGTCGGGCGTCTGGGAACCGTTGGCGAGGTTGCCGACGTCGTTGCGTTCCTGTGCAGTCCCGCCGCGGCGTACGTCACCGGACACGTGCTCGTCATGGACGGTGGTGCAAGCGCCGAGGGCGGCGCATGGTCGCAGTTCCGCGACCTGTGGAATGCCTGAGGTTCAGCGCCCCGGCTTCCACGCGACTTGTGTGAGGCCGCCGTCGATGGCGATCGCCTGACCCGTCAACCAGGATGACTCGTCACTGAGCAGGAACAGCGTGAGCAATGCCGGATCGTCGATCTTGCCGACGCGGTTGAGCGGGAATCGCTCGCTTGCGGCACGAAATGCGCCGTCGACGTCGTTGTCCTTGATGAAACCGCGCTGCTCGTACGCACTGACGACGAGCGGCGTGGGCACCGTGCCCGGGCAGATCGCGTTCGCGCGGATGTTGTACTGGGAGAAGTCCGCAGCCATCTGACGCACGAGACCGACGACGCCGGCTTTCGCGGCGCTGTACGACGCGGTGCTCGGCACCCCGGAGATACCTGCGACGCTCGCCGTGGCGACGATGGCGCCGTTTCCCTGCTTGATCATCGCGGGGAGCACCGCCTGGCACGTGAGGTACACGCCGGTGAGATTGATCGCGATCACCTTGTTCCACGCATCGAGTGGCGTGTTCTCGACGGTTCCCTCGCCGGTGACGCCGGCGTTGGCGAACACCGCGTCGATGCGACCGAATGCATCGAGGGTGGACTTCGCCATCGCAGCGCTGTCGGTCGGCGACGTGACGTCGATCTTCACGGCGATCGCCTTGCCGCCCATCTTCGTGATCGCGTCGGCGGTCTCCCGCGCACCCGTGTCGTTGATGTCGGCACACGTCACCGCCGCACCCTGTTCGGCGCAGCGCATGGAGGTCTGACGACCGATGCCCGAACCCGCCCCCGTGATGACGACCACCTTGCCGTCCATGCGCTTGCTCATCTCGATCCTCCCGTTGTGCTCATCGTCGCGAGCCGTTGCCCGCACGATGTGACGATGGTAACGTCTCGATGAAGTCGTCAATCAAGTGTCACGAGAGGTGCGGGGGACAGCGTGAAGGTGTCGATCGATGAGGCCGCGTGCCAGGGGACGGGATACTGCGTGCGGGTCGCGCCGGATCTGTTCGAACTCGGTGGAGCGATCGTCAGCGTGAAAACCGAAACGGTGCCGGCGCATCTCGAGGATGCCGCGCGTGAGGCCGAGGTTCTCTGTCCCGCGCGGGCGATCCTCCTCGCCGACTGACGACCGACTCACACGACATACATAGGAATACGAAGACGGGTTTCACAACATGCGTTCGCCATCGGGGGATGGCGGCAAGGGGGATGAGATGGCACGGTTGAAGTACGTGGCTCCGAACGACGTAGCCGAGCCGTTGCGCTCGGTCGTCGACGCGCCGAACAAGACGCAACTCGAACTCGGACCGATCGGCGTGTACGCGCAGGTTCCCGACATCGCCGCCGCGTACGCGCGATTCACCGGCACCTTGCGAGCCGAGGGTCTGCTGCCGCGCCGTCTCATCGAGCTCGTTCGTCTGCGGATCGCGTTCCACAACCAGTGTCGTTCGTGCATGGCCATCCGGTACCGCGATGCCGAGGGCAACGAAGTCGACGAGGGCTTGGTGTGCCAGCTGTCGAGTCCGCAGACTGCCGACGACCTCACCGAGGCGGAGAAGGCGGCGCTCGACTACGCCGATCGCTTCGCGACGAATCACCTGTCGATCGACGACGATGTCATCGCCGGCTTGAAGAAGTACTTCAGCGAACCCGAGATCATCGAGCTCGGAATGAACGTCGCGCTGTGCGTCGGTTTCGGCCGTCTCGCTGCCTCGCTCGAACTCGTCGACTATCTGCCGACCGAATACACGGTGCGCGACGAGGGTCCGATCACGCCGTGGATCGGCAAGCCGGTGGTCGTCTGATGGCCCCGCACCAGCTGCCGTCGTTCGACCTCACCGGCAAGGTGTCGGTCATCACCGGCGCGGCGCAGGGAATCGGCGAGGTGGCGGCCCACGTGTTCGCCGGACTCGGTTCGAAGGTGGCGATTCTCGACGTGCAGCCCGAGGTCGGCGAGGCCGTTGCCGCCGCGATTCGTGCCGACGGCGGCGATGCGATCTACGTCAACTGTGACGTCTCGTCGGAGGATGCGGTGACGGCCGCAGCACACGAGGTTGCGACGAAGTTCGGACCCACCGACGTGCTCGTGAACAACGCCGGCGTCATCAGTTGGACGCCGCTCGAGGACCTCCCGCTCGACGAGTGGGAGCGCGTGTGCGCGATCAACCTGCGCGGCGTGTTCCTCTGCGCGAAGCACTTCGGTCGGCACATGCTCGCGCAGGGCTCGGGGAGCATCATCGGCGTGTCGTCGGTGGCCGGAACGGTGCCCGAACCCGCCGCCGGCGCGTACGCCGCGACGAAGGCTGGCGTCATCGTGCTCGCCCGTCAGCTCGCCGTCGAGTGGGGTTCGCGGGGAGTGCGATCGAACTGCGTGAGTCCCGGCATGGTGATGACGCCGATGAGCGCACGGTTCATGACCGATACCGACGCGCTCGAGAAGCGCAAGTCGATGACCGCGAGTCGGCGCATCGGACAGGCACACGAAGCAGCGGCGCTCATGGCGTTCCTTGCCAGTGATGCCTCGTCGTACGTCAACGGTCAGAACATCGAAGTCGACGGCGGACTCATGCAGATGATGATCCGTCTGTTGCCCCGACCCGGGGTGAAACAGGCCGACTAGTCGGCGTTCAGTTCGCGGCGGGGCGCCCGAGAACGATCGGGTACGTCACGTAGGCGTCGTACAAACTCGTGGCGATGCGTTGCGGTTCCGACGATGTGTCGGGTCGCGCGCTGCGTTCGTAGAGACGTGAGAGGATGCTCACGATCGTGCCGTTCGTCGTCTCGTCAGGCTTCGGCGAGGCAAGGCCCGTGACGAGGCTGCGCCCGATGCACAGATGCTCGCCGCCACCGAACGACAATCCCCAACCCTTCACCCGCTCGGGCAACGGTCGGAACGGATCGAACTCGAGTGCATCGGCACCGAACACGGCGGTGTCCTTGTTGCCGGGGCCGAAGAGCAACCCGACGAACTGACCGGCCGTGAACGACCGTCCCGACTGCAACGTGACGTCCTCGACGGCCTGACGCACGAGTGCAGGGGACGGCGGGTGGAGGCGGAGCGCTTCGCTCGCCGCGGCGCGCAAGAGCGTCGTGTCGGCGAGCGACTCGACACCGCGGCCGTTCGTCGCAGCCCACTCGTTGAGATGGTGGAAGGTGTGCGGTACCGCATGCAGCGTCGTGCGCGTCGATGCGATGAGGTACAGCGTCGCTTCGCGCACGAGCATGTCGGGATCGAACGTGCCGTTCGTCTTCATGAGCAACGTCATGAGAACGTCGCGGGGGAGGTCCTCCTTGCCGATCCTGCCGGCAGTGAAGTCGGCGAGCAGCGCGCGGCGGCGCTCGATCGACGGTCCGAGGAAGCGATCGAAGAATTGTCGACGGATCTCGAGACCCTCGGCGATGACGACGTCCTTCGGGCGCGTCGACCACTGCACGGTCGCCGCCTCACCGAGGAGGTTTACCCACTCGACGAACGTCTGCGTCGACTCGGCCTCGTCGATTCCGTCGATACCCGTGACGTTCGCCGAGATGCGGTACAGCGCAGTGCGTGTGATGTCGACGAGGTCGGCGCGCGCGACACCGTCGGCGTCGTATCGCAGGTCGGACATGATGCGGTCGATGACCGGGCGCAGCGAGCGGCCCTCGTAGTACTGCAGTGCGGAGCGATCGAAGAGTTCGGATTCCATGCGGCGGCGTTCGAAGTGCGCCTCGCCGTCGATGAGGAGAATCGTGTCGCCGAGAAACATGAGCGACTGACGGTGCTGACCCTGGACGAACTTCGGCGACCGGAGCACCTCGTCGATTTCGCCGAAGGTGGAAAGGTGTTCGAGCTCGCGGAACCACTGGGGCAGGTCGCGCCCGAGAACGTCGGTCGTCATGCGCCGACCGTAATGCACCGTCGGCATCGTCATCAACTGACCGTTCGTTCACCGACTCAGGGGTGACGTGCGCCGTTTGCCAGACTGAGCCACGTGGGGGACGTTCCCGATCTCGTCGATGTCATCGTCATCGGTTTCGGTGGCGCCGGTGCGGCTGCTGCGTTGCGCGCCCACGAACTCGGTTCATCGGTCGTCATCGTCGAGAAGCAGCCCCGTCGGCGCCACACACCGAGTACGCGCATGTCGGGCGGGCTCGTCATGGCCGTCAACGACGCAGTCGCAGCGACCGAGTACCTCGATCGCTGTGCCGGGGCGATGACGCCGAGGGACGTGTCGGCGGCGTGGGCGCACCGTGCCGGAGACCTGCTCGCGTGGCTCACCGAACACACGGGTCTGACTTTCGACAAGGTGAACGGTGCCGAGCACCCGGAGTTCGACGGCGCCGACTCGATCGGCGTGTACCAGTCGGGTGGTGCGACGTTCCGTCTCGATCCGCGTGCCGGCGGAGGAGTGATGTTGTTCGACGCGCTCGCCGCCGCAGTCGAGCGTGCCGGCATCCCGATTCTCTACGACGCACCGGTGCGACGTCTCGTCACCGACGCGGGTCGGGTGACGGGTGTCGAAATCGGCACGTCGTCGGGCACCGAAACGATCGGTGCGCGTCACGGAGTCGTGCTCGCCTGCGGTGGGTTCGAGTACGACGACCAACTGAAGCTCAACCACTTGCGGGCGTGGCCGGTGCACTTCTACGGCAATCCCGGCAACACCGGCGACGGCGTGAAGATGGCCCAACAAGTCGGCGCCGACATGTGGCACATGAACCAGATGATCGGTCGGGCAATCGGTCACTTTCCGCTCGATGGTGAATGGCTGAACTTCATCATCGCCATCGATCCACCCGGCTACGTCATCACCGACAAACACGGAGAGCGTTACGCGAACGAGAAGATGCAGGCACAGTTGCTGCACGGCTTCTACTACGAGATGCTGCACTTCGACTCCGAGAAAGCCGAGTACCCGCGCGTACCGAGTTACTGGTTCTTCGACGAGACGCGGCGTTTGGCGGGTCCGTTGACGCTGTCGCACATCGGTGCGGTACGTGTCGGACTGTACGACTGGAGCGCGGACAATTCACGTGAGATCGAACGCGGTTGGATCGGTCGCGGATCGAACATCGAGGAGGCGGCCCGGGCTGCGGGGATGCCGAACCCCGAGGCGGCAGCTGCGACCGTTGCTCGGTACAACGAGGTGTGTCGCACCGGTGCCGACTGGCAGGGTCGTCCCGCCGACACGATGATCGCACTGACGAACCCGCCGTACTACTGCGTGCCGCTGTACCCGGGTGGATCGAACACGTCGGGCGGTCCGCGTCGCGATGCGGGAGGGCGGGTGCTCAATCCGTGGGGCGAAGCGATCCCTGGTTTGTACGCCGCCGGCGAACTGGGTCAGGTTCTCGGAATGCTGTGTCCCGCCGACGGCGCGAATCTCTCCGACGCGTTCTGCTTCGGGCAGCTCGCGGTCGAGTCGGCACTCGGCGACTCGCAGTGATCGGATCGGTCGTCGGCGCGACGAACCGGACGACCGATCGTGGTCGGTTCGCGTCCCGGCGTCGAACGTTGCTCGTTCTCGTACTGACGGTTGCAGCAGTGATCGGCGCATCGGCTGCAGTGGTCGATGCGGTGCCGGTCGGGCAGCGCTGCACGTTCGCGCGCAGCACGCAGGGGCGACCGCTCGAGGTCGTGCGTCGCGGTACGCCCGGCGGGGTGCGGGTGATGGTCGTCGGTGTCATCCACGGCGACGAAGACGCGGGGCTGCAGATCGTCGACGAATTGCTGACGATCGACGTACCCGACGGCATCGATCTGTGGATCGTGCCGACGATGAACCCCGACGGCACGGCGGAGCAGGTGCGCGGTAACGCCAACGGCGTCGATCTCAACCGCAATTTTCCCTACCGCTGGGCCCGCATGGGCAAGCGGGGTTACTGGCAGTTCTCCGGCCCGCGCGCTGCATCCGAAGTCGAGACTCGCGAGATGGTGCGGTTCATTCGTACCGTGCGCCCGCAACTTGCGATCTGGTACCACCAGGATCTCAACCTCGTCGCGCCGGGTATTGGACTCGAAGGGATGATCCGCGAGCGGTACGCGCAACTGACGAATCTCCCGATGAAGACGATCACCGGCGGTACGTACACCGGCATCGCCGCCACGTGGCAGCGAAACCGGGTTCCCGAGTCGATGGCCTTCGTCGTCGAATTGGGTCCGTCGCTGCGCAACGGTGACGCGCTCATGCACGCACGAGCAGTGCTCGCAGTGGCGGGGATGTTGCGCAGCGCGCGGACCCCCGTCAGTGGCGAGACGCAGTGCCTAGCGCCGTGACAACCACGCGTCGAGTGATCGCTGCAATTCATCGGTCGTGCCGACGAGTTCGTTCAGCGAGCACTGGATCATGAGGTTGACGACCTCGTTCGGATTGTGAAAGCGACCCCGCCAGTCGGAGAACCACCCGATCGAGTACTTGCCGAGCGCGAACGCATAGCCGAGTTCCCACGCAGTGCCGTCGTCCGTCGTGATGCCGTTGAGATTGGCGACGACGATGTCGCAACGATCGATCGCCGAGCGATCGTTTTCGTAGATGAGTTGCACGTTGTCGGCGGTCTTCGGCGGGTTGTCGCGGTGCGGAAGGAAAGTGTCGAAGCCGGCGCGGCACACGAGATCGTCGATCGATTCGATGAACCATCGCTCTCCCTCGTCGAACAACGGGCCGGCGATGTATGCGTACGATCGAACGTTC